>CAYPEL010000001.1:0-30081 GCA_964409635.1 uncultured Gammaproteobacteria bacterium
AGACCTTAACAGACATCGGCATTACCAACTCTAGAGACTGAACATAGTTTGGTGATTAACCTTTCAAGCATCTCGCAAGTAACCCGTTAGCCGACCATATCCATCGATAATGCCATATTGCTGTAACCAATGCTGGATGTCACTGGCATCCTGCTCGAACCATTTACGCGCAGATCCCAGCCGGAAACTGTAACCCCAGGCGTCCATATCACACATCATCCGCTGCCGCCCCATTTCCGGAATTTTATCAGCTAGCAGAATCTGCAGAAAACAAACCCCATTTTCTTCTGCATAATCACCTCCCGCATTGGTATCCAAACCTATCCTGCGATCTGGCGTCATACAAATCACATGGCAGGCTTCGTGCAAAATGGAATGGATCGGTGTATCAGCGCGCGCGTAAACTTTGTTTGCAATCAAACCTGCCTCTGGCTCCCCCCAGAAACTACCTGGAATACCAACGCTGCGCTGGCTATTGATCAATTCCAGTCCGTATCCTTGCAAAAGGTCCTGCACTGGTTGAAGTGAAACATCACCAAGGCGCAAGACTGCGCTATCAATGCCCAGTTCTTTTTCATTTTGCATAATTAAAAACCTAACTATTTCCGAGCATCATGGCCATAGTACTAGGCAGTACGTTGCTTATGCGACACATGATTTGCAGACCATCGGCAGCAGGGAAGCTGCCGCTGAGCGTACAAGGATGTATTCACAGCGGGTCTGTAAATCATGTGTCGCATAAGCAACGTACGTATTAGTATATAAAAAACTTGCAAATAAGCGTCGGAAACGTAATCTCGCCACATGGATCTGGAATTCACCAAAATGCACGGTCTGGGAAATGATTTTGTCGTAATCGACGCTACCCGGCAAGCGTTCACGCTCAGCGCCGAAAATATCCGTGCCATATCAGACCGCAGACGGGGCGTAGGTTGTGACCAGCTGTTGGTTGTTGAGCCATCCGGCCAGGATGACGCTGATTTCAAATACCGGATTTTCAATGCTGACGGCAGTGAAGTCGAACAGTGTGGCAATGGCGCCCGCTGCTTCGCCCGGTTTGTACGCAGGCAGGGCCTAACTGATAAACAAGAAATTACGCTACTCACCAACACCGGCATACTGCACCTCTATACTGACGACTCAGATCAGGTCAGAGTCAATATGGGTATTCCAATATTGGAACCCGCAGAAATCCCGTTTGCCGCCAATGCGCGTGCGGTACGCTATGCGATTAATATTCAGGGCGAAACCGTCGAATTTGGCGCCGTGTCCATGGGCAACCCGCACGCTGTTCTTGACGTGCCTTCAACTGAACACGCCGCTGTCGAAAAAATCGGACCGGCTATAGAAACACACCCCCGTTTTCCTAACAAGGTCAACGTCGGCTTCATGCAGGTGGTCAACCGGCAGCGTATCCGCCTGCGAGTCTGGGAACGCGGCGCCGGTGAAACTCAAGCCTGTGGCAGTGGCGCCTGTGCGGCTGTCGTGATCGGCTGTTTGCAAGGCACACTGGATGACACAATAACGGTAGAGCTATCTGGCGGTGAACTTGTGATAAGCTGGGCAGGTGAACAACAGCCCGTTTATATGACGGGGCCTGCAAGTTTTGTATTCGAAGGTACGATCACTGTATGAGCATTCCGGCCAGCAATATTGAAAACCCGCTAGACGAACAACAAATTCTCAGCTTTCTGCGCAGCAATCCCGATTTTTTCGAACAACATTCAGAGCTGCTCACCGAACTAAAACTACCGCACCCAAGCGGTACAGCGGTGTCGCTTATTGAGCGCCAGGTAACCGCGTTACGCGAACAAAATGACAAGCTCAAGAGCAAATTATTGAATCTCATTCAGGTTGCACGGGATAACGACAGGCTCAATACCCGTATGCACAACATGATCATGGATCTGGTTAAAGCCAACAGCATGACCACCTTGCTGGATACGCTGAACGAACACTTGCATAACGAATTCCATGCCGATGCGATTGCCGTTCACCTGACTGAGATTAGCGCAACCCAGGCGCGTGAAAACGGCGTCAGGGTGCTGGAAATTACCGGCAATATGAAAGCCCAGCTTACTGATGTGCTGGAATCCGGCAACCCCTTATGCGGCAGGCTCACCCAGGTACAGCTGGGCATCCTGTTTGATGAGCAGGCTGCTGCACTGCAATCTGCTGCCGTTATCCCCATCGGTGAAAACGCCGGACAAGGCTTGCTTGCGATTGGCAGCCGTGAAGCAAATCGTTTTTTTCCTGGTATGGGAACGCATTTTCTTAGCCACCTTGGTGAACTGGTGGGCCAGCTGTTGCGAGAGTTTAAAAACAAAGCTGGCTAGTGAAGTGTCCGAACTGAGCTGGCTAGGTGAGTTTGAGAAACACCTGCGCTATGAGCGCCAGCTATCTGCCCTGACTATAAAACACTATCTGCGCGATCTTGATAGCGTTGTTCAATTCTGCAGCAAACAAGGTATACAATCCTGGCCGGAGCTAAATCAGCACCAGGTCAGAGCGCTGGTTGCCAGCGCGCATCGCAGTGGCCTGATCGGCCGCAGCATCCAGCGCCGCCTGTCGGCATTACGCACATTTTGTAACTTTCTGATTCGCGAAGGACAGCTACAGCATAATCCGGCAGTGGATGTCCGCGCACCAAAAAGTCCACAAAAACTGCCGCACAGCCTGGATGTTGATCAGCTCAAAGCCACGCTGGAAGCGCCGGTCAGCGGCTGGTTGCAATTACGTGACCAGGCAATGATGGAACTATTTTATTCGTCAGGCCTGCGGCTCGCCGAATTGGTCAGCCTGAATCTTGGTGATATCTCTCTCCAGCAAGCCGAGGCGCGCGTTACCGGCAAGGGCAACAAAACACGCCTGATCCCAGTAGGCAGGCAAGCGATAACAATTTTAAGCCGGTGGCTAAAAGAGCGTGCGACGCATTGCAACCCAGATGAGCAAGCCATGTTCATCAGCCGCAAGGGAACCCGCTTGAGCCGCGGCAGCGTACAGCAACGGCTGCGGCAATGGAATTTACGTAATGGCCTGGGCCTGCGCCTGCATCCGCACGCCTTGCGTCACTCCTTTGCCAGTCACTTGCTCGAATCCAGTGGCGACCTGCGCGCCGTCCAGGAATTGCTGGGCCACGCCAATCTTTCCACGACCCAGGTTTACACCCACCTGGATTTCCAGCGCCTCGCCCAAGTCTATGATCAGGCTCACCCCCGGGCACTAAAAAAACGCCGCCCATAAAAACCGCCCCAAAACCCCAAGCCTACGCCTGAATTACTACGGAGCCATGCTGTACAATACGGCCCTTTAAATACCAAGAGACAAACAGTTGGAACAATATCGTGGCACAACCATCTTATCGGTGCGCCGGAATGGCCGAGTTGTCGTCGGTGGCGACGGCCAGGTATCGATGGGAAACACCATTATGAAAGGCAATGCGCGTAAGGTGCGCCGCCTTTACCAGGATAAGGTGATCGCCGGTTTTGCCGGCGGTACGGCGGATGCTTTTACATTATTTGAACGCTTTGAAGCCAAGCTGGAAAAACACCAGGGTCATCTGGTGCGCTCCGCCGTGGAGCTGGCCAAAGACTGGCGCACCGACCGCATGCTAAGACGGCTAGAAGCGCTGCTGGTAGTCGCTGATAAAAACAGCTCACTGATTATTACCGGCAACGGCGATGTGATTGAGCCGGAAGAATCGCTAATGGCCATTGGCTCCGGTGGTTCGTTCGCCCAGGCTGCTGCCCGCGCCATGCTCGACACCACGGAGCTGGACGCGCGTTCGATTGTCGAAAAAGCCCTGCACATTGCCGCTGACATATGCGTCTATACCAACCAGAACCTGACGCTCGAAGAACTGGAATTCACTGATTGACACTACCAAAGGTTTTGAAACACGCCATGTCTGAAATGACTCCCCGTGAAATTGTCCAGGAACTGGATAAGCATATCATCGGCCAAGATAAGGCCAAGCGCGCCGTCGCCATTGCCCTGCGTAACCGGTGGCGCCGCCAACAGGTCGAAGAACCCATGCGCAGTGAGATCACACCAAAAAATATTCTCATGATCGGGCCCACCGGCGTCGGTAAAACCGAAATCGCCCGGCGCCTTGCAAAACTGGCGCATGCGCCTTTTGTAAAGGTCGAGGCCACCAAATTTACCGAAGTGGGCTATGTAGGCCGCGATGTGGAATCGATTATCCGTGATCTGGCCGATGTGGCGATCAAGATGACGCGTGAAGAAGAAATGATCAAAGTCCGGCACCGTGCCGAAGAAGCGGCTGAAGAACGCATCCTTGATGTTCTGTTGCCCGCACCCCGCGAAACAGGCTTCACAGCGGAACCTGCCGAAAACAAACCCTCCGAAACCCGCCAGAAATTCCGCAAGCGCCTACGTGAAGGCCAGCTGGACGAGACTGAAATTGAAATTGAGGTGTCGGTAACGCCGGTTGGTGTGGAAATTATGGCGCCACCGGGCATGGAGGAAATGACCAACCAGCTACAGGGTATGTTCCAGAACATGGGCAGTGGCCGTACCAAAGCCCGCAAACTACGCATCGCCGATGCTTTCAAGGTACTGACCGACGAAGAAGCCGCGAAAATGATCAACGAGGAAGATTTGAAACAGCGCGCACTGGATAATGCCGAGCAAAACGGCATTGTGTTTATCGACGAAATTGACAAGGTCACCCAGCAAAACGAAAGCGGTGGTCAAGGTGTTTCGAGAGAAGGCGTACAACGCGACCTGTTGCCGTTGGTTGAAGGCAGCACCGTGACCACCAAACACGGCATCATCAAGACCGACCACATCCTGTTTATAGCCTCTGGTGCTTTTCACTTATCCAAGCCATCGGATCTGATTCCGGAATTACAGGGACGCCTGCCTATCCGTGTCGAGTTGAATGCCTTGAATGCCGAAGATTTTGTGCGCATTCTCACCGAGCCGGATGCCTCACTGACCGAACAGTACAGTGCGTTGCTCGGCACGGAAGGCGTATCACTGACCTTTAATGACGCGGGTGTTGAAAAAATCGCCAGTGTGGCATGGGAAATTAATGAACGCACCGAAAATATTGGGGCGCGAAGACTGCATACGGTACTGGAGCGGCTACTCGAAATCGCTTCCTTCGAAGCCTCAGATAAAGCCGGGCAGTCAATTGAAGTCGATGCGGGCTATGTAGAAGCACAAATGCCGGATCTGACCAAAGACGAAGATTTGAGGAAATACATTCTTTAGTGCTGAGGCGACTATGACCAATACAAACCCACACCCGACTGAAATCAATCTACATCAAAAATCCAGAATGCTGGAAATCACTTTTGATGACGGCACCCATTTTGAACTGCCGTGCGAATACCTGCGCGTTTACTCACCGTCCGCAGAAGTACAGGGGCATGGTCCGGGTGAAGGCGTGCTACAGGTCGACAAGGAAGACGTTAATATCAAGCACATTGAACCGGTGGGTAACTACGCCGTGCAACTATATTTTGATGATGAACACAGCACCGGGATTTATTCTTGGGAAACACTTTACAAGCTCGGCGCCAACCAGGAACACAATTGGAAAGCATACCTGGATCGCTTGCGCGAGGCCGGCGCACCACATTCGCAACTGGAAATAAAAGCTAAGTAAGGTCTGGATACTCGTGACGCTTGATAGTGCTAACCATGCTAATCCTGTAGAAGCGGTTAAAACCACTCCTACAGTCCATTGTATTAATCAAAGATTTCTTAAGCCGTCATGAGTGACGACTACACCCATTTCGGGTATCAGCAAGTCCGTGAAAAAGACAAGGCCGGGCGTGTCGGCGCGGTGTTCGATTCGGTTGCCGGGCGCTACGATATTATGAATGACCTGATGTCACTCGGCGTGCACCGCATCTGGAAACGTTTTGCGATTGAACAATGCGGCATTCGTCCAGGCCACAGCGTGCTCGATCTGGCCGGTGGAACCGGTGACTTAGCCGCGCGGCTGGCGCCTCTGGTTGGCCCTGAAGGTCGTGTAGTCGCTGCGGACATCAATGCCGCCATGCTCGATGTGGGGCGTGAGCGCCTGCTCGATCAGGGCTTAACGGGCAACCTGTGTTTTACCCAGGCAAACGCTGAAGCACTGCCGTTCACCGAGCAACATTTTGATTGTGTCATTATTGGCTTCGGCTTGCGTAACGTCACCAATAAGCAGCGTGCCTTGACGGAAATGTACCGGGTGTTGAAACCAGGAGGCCGGGTGCTGGTGCTGGAATTCTCTAAACCAGCAGTGCCTGGCTTAAAGCCATTGTATGATTTTTATTCCTTCCGCTTACTGCCACTGATAGGCAAAGTGGTTGCGAATGATGCGTCGAGTTACCGTTATCTAGCAGAATCCATACGCATGCACCCCGGGCAGCAGGAGCTGGAAACCATGCTACAACAAGCCGGTTTTGAAGATACCGGATATTTTAATCTTAGCGGTGGTATTGTCGCCCTGCACCGTGGCTACCGGTACTGACCTGCCTTAGCCAGCAACAGCCCTATGAATCCATTGCTGACATTTTCTGCCACACTGGAAACAGCCCTCAATCTCTGGTTGCGCAGTGATGACCGGAGCGCCCAACGCTTGCACCAATTACAAGGGAAAGTGGTTGAGCTACAGCTGCGGGACTTTTCCCACTCACTGTTCTTTTTCGTGTCAGACCACGGCATACAGATTCTAACCCGCTATGAAGGAACCGCCGATGCACGCATTACGAGCAGTATGGCAGGATTGATCGGCAGCCATTTTAAGAGCACTGAAGATGCATTATTTACGGGTAATATTAAAATAGCTGGTGATACTGAATTGGGTGAAAAATTTCAACAGTTGCTGGCCGATATCGATATTGACTGGGAAGAACAGCTATCGAGACTAACGGGCGATGTGGTCGCACACCAGGCCGGAAAGATCGTTAAGGGCGCCCGCCAGTTTGTCCGCCAAAGCTCAGTCACACTGGGGCTGGATATCACAGAATACCTGCAAGAAGAAGCACGCCTGACACCAACCCGCATAGAAATTGATCACTTTCTTGGACAGGTTGACGAGCTGCGCTCGGATAGTGACCGGCTGGAAGCCCGTGTCCAACGCTTACAGCAATTGATTGATTCCAGGCAATGATCAGACCTTCCCAACTGTTACGCCTGCTGCACATCAGCTGGATCCTGGTAAAACATGGCCTGGATGAAATCATTCTCGCCACGCATTTGTTCCGCCCGGTACGCTTTTTACGCTATCTCGCACCCTGGCATGCGCTGACGCGGCGTGCTCCCCGGGGCGTGCGGATACGCCAGGCACTCGAAGAACTCGGCCCAATTTTTGTTAAATTCGGCCAGATTCTGTCTACCCGGCAAGACCTATTGCCCGACGACATCGCCAGTGAATTATCCAAACTGCAGGATCAGGTACCACCCTTTTCAGGTAAGCACGCACGCACATTAATCGAACAAGCCTTGCGACAGCCGATTGAAGACTGCTTTACACAGTTAGACGAAACACCACTGGCATCGGCTTCCATCGCCCAGGTTCACGCCGCCCGCCTGATGAGCGGTGAAAATGTTGTAGTGAAAGTAGTACGGCCGGATATCGAACCTGTGATCCGGCGGGACGTGAGCCTGCTGCACTATATAGCGGGGCTGGCGGAACACTTCTGGCGGGACGGTAAACGCTTGCGGCCCCGCGAAGTCGTCAGTGAATTTGAGAAAACCATTTACGACGAACTTGATCTATTGCGCGAAGCGGCTAACGCATCGCAACTCGGACGCAATTTTAAAGCTTCGCAGGACTTGTATGTACCGGAAATCTACTGGCCCTTGTGCCGGCGCAATGTCATGGTGATGGAACGCATTTACGGTATTCCCGTCGGCAACATCGATGCGCTGCGAAAGGCCAACATTGATCTGAAAGTATTATCCGAACGCGGTGTTGAAATTTTCTTCACTCAGGTATTCCGGCATAATTTTTTTCACGCCGATATGCATCCCGGCAATATTTTCGTGGCGCCCGATGGCCAATACATGGCCGTTGATTTCGGTATTATGGGCGCGCTGAGTGCAGAGGATCAGCACTATCTTGCTGAAAATTTCCTGGCATTTTTTCAACGTGACTACCGCCGCGTTGCCGTACTGCACGTTGAATCAGAATGGGTGCCGCGAGGCACACGGGTAGACGAATTTGAAGCGGCGATACGCACGGTATGTGAGCCCATTTTTGAACGCCCACTCAAAGAAATTTCATTTGGCCATTTATTACTGAGACTCTTCCAGACCGCCCGCCGGTTTGATATGGAAGTCCAGCCTCAACTGGTGTTACTGCAGAAGACACTATTGAATATTGAAGGTCTCGGCCGACAACTCTATCCGGACCTTGATCTCTGGCAAACGGCGAAACCCTTCCTTGAACGCTGGACAGCCGAACAGGTTGGACCACGGGCATTATTTAGAAAAATTCGCGAGGACTTACCACTCTGGAGTGAACGCCTCCCTGAGCTTCCGGAACTCTTACACAAAAGCTTGTCTCAGGCGGCCGAAGGCAAGCTGCGCATTGAATGGCACTCAGATGAATTACGTAAACTAAGGGATGAACTTAAAATTCACCGGCATCGCAACCTGCTCGCCATCACCGGCAGCAGCCTGATTATCAGTGCTGCGGTCATATACGGATTGGATGGCTATGCACCCGCCATGATCGGCGGTGCGCCCTTGCTAAGCTGGATAGGCGGGATTCTGGGCGGCTTGTGTTTACTCATAGCCTGGAGCGATTCGTAACCTGCTCCTGTGCAACTGATTTTTCCAGGTTAAAAAAAACGCCCCTTTAAGGGGCGTACTATTATTAGTCTTTATTTGTAGCTTTGATGGCGCAGCGTCTAACTACCAAACGGCGCCGATCGTCTCCTCCAACACCGGTGTTCTTAGCCTATTACTTGACTTAATATACGATTAATCGTGCTGGTAGCTTATAAAATGAGCAACAACCGTGCCGCAATAAATTAATCTATTAATTTCAAAGGATTGAAAAAGAAGGGCTGACTGCCATCAAAAGGAAGTTAAATATTTCGACATTGCTGAGCCGATGTTAGGTTATTATTTTTATATTTTACAAGTATTTATAAAAACAGCCCGCAAACTATCTTGTGTAAGGATTCACGACAGGCATTAGCAAAGCACGGCTCCTAGTTTCAACTCGAAAAATCAGGCCGTTGCAGCGTTTGTTCAACTTCCAACCGCACCTCATTACCCATCAGGTTTTCGATTAAAAGTAAGGCAAAATCCATCGCTGTACCGGGGCCGCGTGAGGTAATCAACTTGCCATCCTGGACGACGGCTGCAGTTGTAACCTGCATTCCCTCAACATCGATACCATCCAGCACACCTGGAAAACTGGTGACTTCTTTGCCTTGCAATAAACCCGCACTCGCCAATACTTTTGGCGCAGCACAGATAGCCGCCGTGTAGCCCCCTGCATCCCGTGTTTGCGTTAATAGCTGGTGAATTCGGCTGTCGGCTTCGAGGTTATCGGCGCCGGGCAGGCCACCTGGCAACACCACCATATCAAAAGCCTGTTGCATGACAGCATTGAGACTGCAATCCGGCAGCAGCACAATCCCACGTGAACACTGTACGGGCTGGTCATCAAGGCCTGCGGTAACGACTTCGATACCTGCGCGCCGCAAGAGGTCGATGATGGTTACGGCTTCGAGTTCTTCACAGCCTTGGGCGAGCGGGACAAGGACGCGGTGGCTTGCCATGTTGTTGACTCCTGTTGTTTCTGAATCAGTTCGGAAACCGGCACCAGCGTTATACCCTGCTGCTTAAGGATCGGCAATTGTTCCCGCAAAACCTGCAAGGTAGAACGGTAGGGGTGGCCAATAGCCAAGGCTGTGCCGTTTTTTTTCGCCGCCCTGATCAATGCCTTGAACTGCTGCCTGACAGCGCGTGGATTACTGACATTATCAAGAAAGACGTTGCGCCTTGAACTTGGTATACCCCACTCATTTGCGATCTTCTGAGCCACCGTGTCTTTGGTCGTCCGGCTATCAATAAAATATAGATCACCACGGCGTTGCAACTCCTTCATCAACCATTGCATATGCCCCGGGTGACGGGTCAACAGGCTGCCCATATGGTTGTTGACGCCTTGTGCGTAGGGGATACGGGACAGGTTATTGCGGAATACTTCGGTAAATTGTTTTTCCGTCATATCCAGTACCATGCCCCCTTTATCCAGGGGACGGCGGTCAACGCTCTCCATCGGCAAGTGCAGCAGGATTTCTTTATCTTTGTTATGCGCCTGTTGTGTTAGAGGCTGTGTGTAAGGGGCATGCGGAAGAAAAGAATAGGCGATCGGGCCGGGCAAATTAATGAATTGTTTGCCGACTGCCAGGCGCATTCCCAGGTCGTCAATGATGATAGCTATAGAAGCTGACTTAATTTCGCCAGCGGACGTCGCAGGCACGAAGGATATGGCAAACAGAAAAACCCCCAAAAAAACCGGCCATAACAGGCCGGGCTGGCGGTTCTTTTTCACTGCATTAATTCATGCTGGATTGACAGCCCTTTGAGCAGGTTCAGCGCTTCATAGAGCTGGTAGTCTGACTGCGCCAGGGGGATTTCATCCTCTTCATCCTCTTTTTTGTCCTTGGCTTTTTTCTTTTTCGAACCGCTGCCGTTGGACAAGTGACCTGATAAATCAGCTTCCTTGACCGGTTGAAACTGTTTGTCGATGGCAGATACCCTGAGTTGGTCAAGTTCGATATCCGGCACGATACCTTCCGCCTGGATGGAGCGTCCCGAAGGTGTGTAATAGCGGGCTGTCGTCAGTTTCACCGCTGAGCCGTTGCTCAACGGCAAGATGGTTTGCACTGAGCCTTTGCCAAAGGTGCGGACGCCAACGATAATCGCGCGCTTATGATCCTGCAATGCACCCGAAACAATTTCCGAAGCCGAAGCTGACCCCTGATTGACTAAAACCACCAGCGGTGCATTATCAATGATGTCATCGGGTGTGGCATTAAAGCGTAATTTGGAATCACTAATCCGGCCCTCGGTGTAAACAATCAGGCCTTTTTTAAGAAAAGCATCGGACACCGCCACGGCACCATTTAACACACCACCTGGATTGTTACGTAAATCCAGCACCAGCCCTTTCAATCCGTCGCTATCACTTGCTTTTTTCAGCTTGTTAATCTCCCGCACCATGGAGTCAGCCGTTTTGGACTGAAATTGAGAGATCCGCACATAACCAAAGCCATCCCCCAACAGGCGGCTCTTGACGCTTTTTACCTTGATAATGGCGCGCACAATTTCGATTTTCAGTGGTTGTTCCTCACCCTCGCGCACAACAGTCAGTATCAACGGCGAACCGGGTTTTCCGCGCATGATTTTCACTGCTTCGTTCAGTGTCAGTCCTTTTACCGGCGTATCATCAAGCCGGATAATCAAATCACCGGCCAGGATCCCAGCTTTGTGTGCAGGCGTATCATCTATAGGTGAAATCACTTTAACGAAGCCGTCTTCCATACCCACTTCGATTCCCAGACCACCAAACTGTCCGGACGTCCCAACTTGCAATTCCTTGAACTGGTCTTCATCCAGATAAGACGAATGTGGATCCAGTCCTGCCAGCATGCCGCGTACCGCACTTTCCAGCAGCTCGCTGTCATCGACATCCTCCACATAGTCATTTTTAATGCGCCCAAAGACATCGCTGAACGTCCGGAGGTCCTCAACGGGCAATTGAACACTGGCTGCTTTGCGGTCAGCAAAAACGCCTTCACCAATGGAAATCATGATGCCCAGCACTAACCCGGCCATCAATAAAAGAATATTTTGTGTTTTGGTTTTCATAGTACTCAGTTTGCTATTAATGTTGCTATCCCGTGATTGAATGAAGGCAGAATCCTCGAATCCCGCCTGTGACAATACCATATAACTGACCCAGGAGTCTGTCAGACCACCCGTTATTTACCTGAAACCACAACGGGTTTACCGGCACACCAGCTTGCAGGATCCACTGGCTGCCCCCTGTAACGCAGCTCGAAATACAGACCTGGGACCGATTGGCCGCCACTGCGGCCGAGTGCGGCGATCACCTCTCCACTATCGACCCATTCGCCGACTTCCTTATATAAAACCTGATTGTAACCATACAGACTCATATAACCCTCACCGTGGTCAATGATCATCAGCAGCCCGTAGCCGCGTATCCAGTCAGCAAATGCCACCCGACCCTGGGAAACACTGCTGACAGGCTCACCTTCTGGCGCACTGATCAAAACCCCACCGGAATTGAGATCTGTGCCGGGTAATTTGGCGCCAAACGCATTTTTTAACACGCCGCGGACAGGCCAGGACATTTTGCCTTGCAGGGATTTGAATGATCCCTGTTGCCGCTTAACAGGAATATCCGCCAGCGCCTGCCGTAAGGATTTAACCAGACCGGACAGATGTTTTTCATTGTCTACCAGCTGAGACAACTGCCCACCCTGAGCGCTTATCTCGTTTGACAACTTACTGACAACAAGTTTCCGTTGCTGCCTTTGTTTTTCATGCTGGCCGCGTTCGTCTAATTCCTGCAAACGTAAAGTCTGCAATGCTTCCAACCGGTTAGAAATGTCTACCCCGGTACTTTCAATAGCGACGAGATGCTGCTTAATTGCGGAAATTGAATTCGCACGGGCTTTTGATAAATAACCGTAATACGCCAGCATACGTCCCAGCTGGGGTGAAGCCTCCTGATTGAACAGTAATTTGACCGGCTGCTGTTTGCCCATTGCATAGGCGCTCTGCAACTCCAGTGTTAGCTGCTGCCGCTGTTTATCCACCAGCGATGACTGCCTGACCTTATCTGCCTGCAGTTTTTCCAGTGCTGTTTGTTGCGCACTAATCTGCTGTGCAAGACGTTTTAGACCCGCAAGGGTTATATTGATCTGGCGCTCGACATCGCGCACGTCTTCGATCGCCTGGCTCTGCTTATCCTGCGCGTGCGTTAAGCTTTGTTGCAAAGTGTTAATACGGCTACGTAACTTTTCCAGCTGACCGGTTTTTTCAACCACAGGGTTATCGCCAGCGGGGCAGGAAACAGGACTCAACATGCCACCAACAGACAGGCAAATAATCCCTGCAATAAACAGTTTATTTCTACTGGTGACTTTGCTATTAATAGCCCGAGTGCTTCAATAAGTTTGCATCGAAGCGTTCAGACCTTTGCTTCGATGCTGGATTCAGAATCTTGCTCATCCTGTATTTGTAAAGTGATCAAAGACCTCCCGGTCATTTCCGCCGGCTGCTCAAGCCCCAACAGGTCGATCATTGTCGGCACCACATCACATAATGAACCCGTTACCAGGTTGGCGGGACGGCCTATATAAACCAGCGGGACAAGATTCGAAGTATGCGCTGTATGCGCCTGGCCGGTCTCGTGGCTGAGCATCTGCTCGGCGTTACCGTGATCCGCTGTGATAAGCAGTTCGGCTGACGTGCTCTGTACGGCATCCAGCACCTGACCCAGGGCATTATCAATCGCTTCAATGGCTTTCACTGCAGCCTCAATTATACCGGTATGACCCACCATATCGGGGTTGGCGTAATTACAGATGATGACATCGTATTCGCCACCCGTAATGGCAGTAACCAGATTGTCTGTGACTTCCTGTGCGCTCATTTCAGGTTGTAGATCGTATGTTGCGACCATCGGTGAGGGCACCAGAATCCGGTCTTCTCCTTCGAAGGGCTCTTCGACACCGCCGTTAAAAAAGAAAGTCACATGGGCATATTTTTCCGTTTCAGCTAGTCGCAACTGGCGCATACCAAGTTTGGAAAGGTATTCGCCAAAAACGTTTTTCAACCGCTCAGCAGGAAAGGCGACGGGGACGTCAAACTTAGAATTGTATTCAGTCAGGCTGGTAAAACTTCCCAGTTTTGGAATCACTGTACGTTCGAAACCATCAAAATCCGGTTCGATAAATGGCCGGGTAATTTGTCGCGCACGGTCAGAACGGAAATTCATAAAAATAACCACATCACCGTCTTCTACTACGACGGGTTCCTCTCCCGGAAGGACAATGCTGGTAGCCTTTACAAATTCATCGCTTTCATCACGCGCATAGGCCATTTCCAAACCGGTCAATGCGTCTGGCGCTTTATAGTCAGCTTTACCTTGCGTCATTAAATCATAGGAAGCTTGTATTCGCGGCCAGCGGTGATCACGGTCCATGGCATAGTAGCGGCCGATAATCGAAGCAATCCGGCCACCACCCAGCGCCTTGAATTTAGCATCCATCGCCGTGATGGATTCTGCCGCACTGCGTGGCGGTGTATCGCGCCCATCCAGAAAGGCATGCAGGTAGGTCTTTTTCGCGCCGCGCTCAACCGCCAGTTGCGCCATGGCATGGAGGTGTTCTTCGTGGCTATGGACACCGCCGGGTGACAACAAACCCAGGATATGCACAGCCTTGTCGGTTTCGATGGCCTGATCGATTGGCTTCAACAGGGTGGCATTGGTATAGAAGGAACCCGTTTTTATAGAGCGGCTAACCCGGGTAAATTCCTGGTAGACAACCCGGCCGGAACCGAGATTAAGATGACCGACCTCTGAATTACCCATCTGCTCGCCAGGCAAGCCTACCGCTGCACCGGAAGTGCGGATCAGATTATGTGCATGCTGTTGCCATATTTCATCCCAAACAGGCGTTCTGGCTGCAGCTATGGCGTTATTTTCAAGGTTTTCACTATAACCCCAGCCATCGAGAATCATCAGAACCAGGGGTTTGGGTATTTGCGGCGGCGTCATTACAGCTTCTTTTACAATTCCTTAGGCGTACCCGCCTGTAATTTTAGAATAATTCTAACTCGGACTCAGCCTCGTTTCCATGGCCTGTAGGCGCTCAACAATCTTACACTTCCTTTGCTTACTTATTATTGTATAATGTTTTAATGATAAAGGGCAGAGCATCAAAGCAATAATTGCCCGTGAAGATTGAAGTTTTTCCATAAACGCAAGGAGAACTACTCCATGCCACCCGCATTAAGTGAAACACTCATTACGCGTGATGAGGATATTGATCGTGCATCGCGCTCACTGAAAGCCATGTCGCACCCGTTGCGGCTAAAAATTCTCTGTACGCTGGGTGATCAGGAAGTCAGTGTCCAGGATATCGTGGAACACGTTGGCACCTCCCAAAGTAATATTTCCCAGCACCTGGCCATTTTACGCGACAAAGGCATACTGGTTTCGAGAAAAGACGCCAACCGTGTCTATTACCGGGTTGGTGATTCCAGGACCTTGCGCTTGATCGGCATGATGCGTGATGTTTTTTGCGGCAGTCGTAGTTGACCGGATAGTTACACTGGCTTTTTCTTATCGCAATTACTTATCATGACCACAGCACAGTTATTTGAATTTTTCGGTAACCATACCTTACTGATGCTAGCCTTTTTTGCTGTGGCTGGACTGCTGATTTTCACTGAAGTACGCAGTCGGCTAAGCGGGATGAAACAGATCGGAATAGTTCAGGCCACCCAACTTAGTAACCGCTCAAATGCCTTGTTTCTGGATGTCCGCGAAGTCGCTGATTACAAAGCCGGGCACATACCCGATTCAGTGCATGTGCCTCTTAAGGAGCTCGGCGAGCATTCGACAGAACTGGAAAAATACCGTAGTCGTCCGGTTATCGCCTATTGCAGATCGGGTAATCGCTCCAACGGCGCGGGTGGCATATTAAAAAAAATCGGCTTCGAAAATATTTATAATTTGAATGGTGGAATGACTGCATGGCAGAGCGCGAATCTGCCGGTTAACAAGTAAACAATAATTTTTAACTTCAACTATCGGGACCGTAATATGAGTGAGGAAGAAAATCAGCAACCAGCAAATACAACACAGCAGCAATTTGCCATTCAGAAAATTTATTTAAAAGACGTCTCGTTCGAAACACCCAATTCACCTGATATATTCAAAGCAGAGATACAACCAGAAATTAGCATTCAACTGAATTCAAAAGTAAAACAACTTGAAGCTGGTTTATTTGAGGTTGTATTAGAAGTGACGGTAACCGCCAAACAAGGTGATACAACCGGATTTCTTGTAGAAGTACAGCAAGCCGGAATATTTGTCGTCAGCGGCTTTGATGAACCACAAGCCAAATCCCTGTTGGGTAGCTATTGCCCGAACACACTGTTTCCTTTTGCACGTGAGGCGATATCTGATCTGGTTACAAAAGGCGGTTTCCCTCCAATGTTACTTACCCCAATTAACTTTGACGCTCTCTATGAACAACAATTGGCAAACGCCAAAACACCGGCAACAACTTCTTAAACCTGATACGAATAATGTGTCAAAATCTGCATGAATACGCAGACCAATTCAACAATCGCTGTACTCGGCGCAGGCTCATGGGGCACAGCGCTTGCAATAGCCTTAACCAGAAACCATTTTGATATTAATCTCTGGGATCGTAATGCACAGCTTATAGACCAGATATCGGCAACTGGCACTAATCAACGTTACATACCTGGCATCCAATTACCGGCGTCAATTCATGCAACGGCGAACCTCGAAGCCGCAGTAAAAGATGCGCTTTATATTTTGCTCGCCGTGCCCAGCCGGGGGTTTCGTACTGTACTACGAAATATCGCTGGTTTACCCAGCAGCCACAAAATAGTCTGGGCAAGTAAAGGGCTGGAGCCCGGCACGGGCAAATTTTTACACGAAATGGCCAGTGAAGAATTGGCCCCAAACAGCCTGTATGCTGCCGTCTCAGGCCCCAGTTTTGCATTGGAAGTTGCGCGCGGATTGCCAACGGCTGTGACGGTCGCTTCTTCTAATAGCAAGTTTGCCGAAGAAATAGCGGCCACTTTGCATAGCCAGACCCTGCGCACCTACACTAGCAACGATATCATCGGCGTTGCACTCGGTGGCGCTGTAAAAAATGTGCTCGCAATTGCCGCCGGTATCGCAGATGGACTCGGTTTCGGCGCCAATACCCGCGCCGCATTGATTACCCGCGGACTTGCCGAAATTATCCGTCTCGGCGAAGCAATGGGAGGCAGGCAAGAAACCTTTATGGGTTTGACCGGTGTTGGCGATCTGGTTTTGACCTGCACAGATGATCAGTCACGCAATCGGCGGCTGGGGCTGGCGCTGGGACGGGGAGACACGCTGGCAACCGCCCTCGAAACGATTGGCCAGGCCGTTGAAGGTGTTCATACCGCCCGCGAAGTTGCGCAGCTGGCAGAAAAATACCAGGTCGATATGCCCATAGTCGAACAGGTTGATAAAGTACTTAACCAGAATCGATCCCCCGCAGCTGCCGTTAAAGCCCTGTTAACGCGCGACTCGAAAGCAGAAGTATCCGGGTATTAAGCGCTGGCGTAAAAATAAATTCACATCGGTCGTAGGAGCGGCTTTAGCCGCTCCTACCGAATTTTTAATGTGTAATCCAGGCTAGACAAAATGGTTAAACAGAACCTGAGTAACCGTTCTGCCGCCAAGCTTCATAGACAACTACCGCCACTGCATTGGATAAATTAAGGCTGCGGCTCTGTTTCACCATGGGTAACCTTAAAATTTGTTGTGCTGGTAATGAGTTCAGGAGTTGCTTGGGTAATCCGCGGGTTTCCGGCCCGAACAATAAGGCATCACCATGGCTATACTTCGCCTTAGCAAACGACTGTGTCTTGCCCTTTGTTGATAATGCCCATAGCTTTTCAGGCTTAACCTGAGCCATAAAATTTTCCAGATCAGCGTGTACTTTCACACTAGCCCACTCACGATAATCCAAGCCAGCCCGGCGCAGTTTACGATCTTCCAGCTCAAAGCCAAGCGGGCCGATCAAGTGAAGACGGCAACCGGTGTTGGCGCAAAGGCGGATAATATTTCCGGTATTCGGGGGAATCTCGGGCTGGTAGAGTACGACATGAAACATGAACGAGAATACTAACCTACTTGCGGCGGATTTTTGCGGCCTAAAATTCAACACACCCCTGGTGCTATTGTCAGGCTGCGTGGGTTTTGGAGAAGAGTACACACGAATCAGTGGTTTTTCCAACACCGATGTCGGCGCTGTTTGCCTGAAAGGAACGACTCAACAACCCCGGCTAGGTAACGCGCCCCACCGCGTCTATGAAACACCTGACGGCATGCTCAATGCCATCGGCCTACAAAACCCGGGGGTTGATAGTGTCGTTGAGCGGATACTCCCAGCACTGGATTTTCAAGAAACCCGCTTTATCGCCAATGTGTCAGGCTCAACTATAGAAGAGTATGAAGCCGTCACCCGCCGCTTTGATGACTCGCCCATTGATGCCATCGAAATCAACATCTCCTGCCCTAATGTTAAAGAGGGAGGCGTTGCTTTTGGTAATGACCCGGCTATGTCCGCACAGGTTGTCGCTGCCTGCCGGCGGGTAACCGACAAGCCGCTGATCACAAAATTATCCCCCAACCAAACTGATATTGCCGAAAATGCACGGCGCTGTATTGAGGCGGGGACCGATGCCTTTGCGGTCATTAATACCTTGATGGGTATGGCCATTGATGTGGAGACGCGGAGAACAATCCTCGGCAATAATCAGGGAGGACTGTCGGGTCCGGCTATTAAACCCATTGCCCTGTTGAAAGTGCACCAGGTATACCAGGTATGTAAAACGCACCAGATTCCGATTATCGGCCAGGGTGGTATTACAAACACGGAAGATGCGCTGGAGTTTTTAATTGCCGGCGCCAGCGCGGTGGGTATAGGGACAGCGCTTTTCTATGATCCGTTGATATGCCAAACAATCAATACCGGCCTTCGAAACTACCTGCAAAAACACAAACTCCTCTCGCTTACAGAAATCATAGGCAGTCTTCAACTTAACTGATTAAACAGTGGCACGTTATCGTTTGCCCCCTGCAAGTTCCGGCATTAATTTGCCACAAATCCAATATAGTTAGAGTAACTACTAATATTAGTTTTATATATATTATTATAGTATTATCTATAATAAATAGTATCTTGTTGATATTTATAATCTATTTATTAGATAAGCAGATGGACTAAGACACCTTTAAAACAACACTCGCCGTCATAACCTGTGGCTCAGTTTTTGCACTATGAGCAGTGGGACTCCATAAGCAACGGATTATTGACGTGTATTTTCAATTTTTTGGACTCAAAACTGCGCCATTCCGGATAACGCCGGACACCCGCCGCTTCTTCGGGGGTGGTCACCGGGCGGCTATTTTCGATGCATTACGTTATGCGATCGATTCGGGCGAAGGCATCGTAAAAGTCACCGGAGAAGTCGGTACCGGAAAAACCATGTTGTGCCGCATGCTGCAAGCTGCCATCCATGAAACGGTAGCAATAGCCTATCTTGCCAATCCCAAGCTGGCTGAAAGCGACATCATTACGGCTATCCTCCTAGAGCTTGGCGAACCGGTTGAATCCGCTACCTCACAATTGCAGCAGCAACACTGCCTGCAAAATTTTCTCCTCAATCAACACCGCTTAGGAAGGCGTGTGGTTGTCATGGTTGAAGAGGCACAGTGTATGAGCAATGCGGCGCTGGAATCACTACGACTGTTATCCAACCTCGAAACCGGTCAGGAAAAACTGCTGCAACTGGTGTTATTCGGACAGCCGGAACTCAATGAACGGCTGGCACAAAATGAAATGCGTCAGTTACGCGATCGAATCACCCATAGCCTCGAACTTGCGCCCCTGAGCACCGAAGACGTCGAAGATTATGTGCGCTTCCGTTTACACAGTGCGGGTTTCCGCGGCAGTGAGATATTCAACCGCAAGGCTTACCGGCTGTTAGCCAAGGCCTCAAGCGGCTTAATCAGGCGCATTCATATACTGGCGGATAAGGCTTTAATGGCCGCCTTCTCAAATCAAAGCCACCAGGTCACAAAACATCATATGCACCTGGCGATAGCGGATGCTGATTTTGAAACCCATAAAAGTTGGGTCTATGACGCCTGGCTCGGTACCGGGCTTGCCGCCGCCTTAACGACTGTCAGCCTGCTTGGTTTGCATTTCCATAATAGGGCAAACACGCAACCCGATGCGGCTGGATACACCGTGAGTACAGCCACCAATACCGTCAGCGAACTAAAACTCCATGCGCTACTGGAAATCCACCCCGCTGCCGGGGCGCCTATCGTGTCATCGCGGCTTAGTGCCACCCAAAGCTGGTTGGATAACAGCACGGAGAAACTCACCATCCAGGTTTTACTCACTGATAATGATGATGTTCAAAAGCTGGAAAAACTGTTTGAAAGAACTGAACTGAGTCCACTTCTGGAACGGATTTATATTCAGGAAACCAGCGTGGACGGACGCAGGCGCTGGAATGTTCTGTACGGTGAATTCAACAATAAGCGCATGGCGAAGCAAATCATCAAGCATTTACCCAGCATCTTAAAAACCCATAAACCCTATATTCGCTCACTCAACAGCTTAAGAACAGCATCGTAGACAGAACAGACGTGCCCAGGAACGAACAACATATGATTAAAACAATCCGTTTTCTATCAACCGTGCTGAGCGGCGGTTTTCTGATCCTGACAGCAAGCTGCTCAACCTTACCGCACAGCGCGAACACAGGACACATTCAGGTGCCGAAGCCAGTACTAACCGGCATTCCTGAGCCTGTTACAGGGATACCAATCGTACCGCCACCTAAGCCTGCCGTCGCTGAAGAAACCTACAGTATCGTCGTTACCGATGTACCCATTGACGAGTTATTATTTGCACTGGCGCGTGATGCCCAGGTCAATGTAGATGTACACCCTGGTCTGGATGGCAAGGTAACGCTCAACGCTATCGACCAAACCTTCACTCAAATACTCGAGCGTGTTTCCGGACAAGTGGATATCCGCTACCACTTTGAAAATGAATTATTAGTCGTCGAACCCGATCGGCCCTATTTACATACCTATCAAGTTGACTACGTCAATATGGAGCGCACCAGCCATAGTAGAAACAGTGTCGCCACACAAATTACCAGTTCTGGATCAATCAGTGGCGGTGGCGTTTCATCAGCGGACAGTAACAGCTCGACAGCCTTCGTCGAATCCACCAGTAATAATTTATTCTGGAATTCTCTGGAAACCAATATCACGGCTATTCTTGCCGAGGATACTGGCAATCAGGACGAAGCCACTGCAACGGGTGAAGATACTGCTGAAGAACAAACGGCTGATTCTGAAGAAGAGGCATCAGAGATAAAAATCGCCAGAGTCATAGTAAACCGGGAAACCGGTTTGGTGGCTATACGCGCCAGTCACAGGCAACACCGTTACATTCAGTCCTTCCTCGACCAGCTGATGGTCAATGCACATCGTCAAGTATTAATTGAAGCGACCGTAGTTGAAGTTGAACTCAGTAATCAATATCAATTCGGTGTTGACTGGTCACGGCTCGCCGATAATGGTACGGGTATCAGTTTCTCGCAAGACCTGCTCGGTGACAGTCTTAATCTGGCTGATCAGAAAAGACTCGTCATTGATTACGCAAAAGATACCAGTGCGCTGGGTAACATCGCTGCCTCTGTCCGTATGCTCGAGGAATTCGGCAACGTAAAAGTCCTGTCCAGTCCAAAAATCATGGCGATCAACAACCAGACAGCCTTACTGAAAGTAGTCGATAACCTGGTTTATTTTACCCTGGAAGCAGAAATCACCATTACCGAAAACGGCATTGCTAACAGGACAATTACTTCCACACCCCATACCGTTGCCGTAGGTTTTGTGATGTCCGTGACACCCCAAATCAGTGCTGATCTAACCGTTACACTGAACATGCGGCCATCGATTTCCCGTGTCACCAGCTTTGTCAGGGATCCAAACCCGGTTCTGGTCGATAACGAAATCGAAAGCGTGGTGCCACAAATTCAGGTACGCGAAATGGAATCCGTATTACAGGTTAAATCTGGCCAGGTAGCCGTACTCGGCGGCCTGATCCAGGACAGCGTCGACCTGTCAGATGCCGGTATCCCAGGCTCCAGCCAGGTTAAATATATTGGCGATCTGTTTAACTTCAGAAATAACCAGCGCAAAAAATCCGAACTGGTGGTATTCCTGCGGCCACGCGTGATTACCAATCTTGATAAACCAACCAATGTCTATGCGGATTACCTCCCGGAAGCCGGCAAAGCCTTTGAACCAGGCAACGCCAGCGACAGGGAGGCCTGGAATTGAGCCTGCTAATGGATGCCTTGAAAAAGGCTGAAACAGACAAACTAAAACAGCATCAGCCGACGGAAGAGATCAACACCTCGGACGCGGCCGAATCTATTGAACCTCTGTCATTGGCGCTCTCTGATCAGGCGGATGAATTAGACGGCTTGCCCAATTCCGATGTTGTCGACGACCCCCAAATCCAGCCCCAGAAGCCGCCTCAAGAGGCGTTGCAGCGAGAACAACCGTCACCCGAATTACAACAAACTGTCCAGCCCGAAGCGACTGCTTTCAAGCAGATTAAAAGGCGTCAGAACACACAGCGTTACTACATTATTGCCGCAGCAATGAGCGTCATTGCTATCCTGATCAGCGGGTATTTCTACTGGCGCCTAAATAATGTAAACCAAACTGTTGTCTATTCGCCACCCGACATTAGCGAGAAGCAGACCCTATCGGCAGCAATAAGTACGTCACCCGCCGATACAACAACAGCATCAACCACTCGGCTGGCGCCCCCTGCGGCCCAGAGTAAACGTGCTGAACCTATCAGCCAGGAAGCCGCGTACGCACCAACGCCAGCGCCTGAAGCCACCGTCACAGAAAAACCCATTAAAATAAAAAAGAACACGTCGAGCAGGAAAAACAGTCAAACCTTACTCAAAGCCTACCAGGCCTATAGCCGTGGTGATCTGGCAACTGCAAAAACCCTGTATGAAAAAATCCTAACCCGCCTGCCGCGCAACAGAGACGCCATGCTCGGCCTGGCGGCTATTGCGTTAAACGCCGGTAATACAGGCCATGCACGCCAGTATTACCAACAGATACTGGCGCTAAATCCTGTAGATCCGGCTGCCCGCACCGCCCTCCTGGATTTAAATGGCGTAGACACGTTGCATCGTGATGCCAGTCAGATCAAACACTGGTTGCAGACTAATAATGAAGATGCGGCCATGCAGTTTGTGCTTGGCAACCGCTATGCACAGGCTGAGCAATGGAGTAAAGCGCAGCAGGCCTATTTCCAGGCCCACAAAAATAGCCCTGACAATGCGGATTATGCTTTCAACCTGGCCGTTAGCCTCGAGCAACTCAACAAATCAACCCTGGCGATCAAGTACTACCGGATTGCCCAACAAAATGCCGTGCAGCAAAAATCCAATTTCAGCCATGAAATCCTGCAACAGCGTCTGGAATTATTACAGGCAGCGCACGCAGGTGCAGCCTCATGAGTGCTCAACCTAAACCCAAACGCATTGGTGACCTGCTGATTGAGAAGGGCGCACTCACTCAGGATCAGTTAAATATTGCGCTTATCGAACAGAAAAAATCCACCAATAAACCGCTCGGTAAAATCATCGTTTCACTCGGTTTTGCTACTGAGGCGGTGGTCCGCGATGCATTAGGCGAAGCACTCGGGCAGGAGTCGATAGACCTCAGTAAAGTGGTCGTAGACAGTGAATTACTCAAGCTGGTCGATAAAGATGTCGCCCGGCGGTACCGGGTACTGCCGATTTCGCTGGATACAAAGCGGCGTATTTTGACTGTCGCCATGTCAGATACCTTCAACGTCGTTGCTATCGATCAGCTCAGAGCGCTGCTGGGTGGCAGCATTGAGATCGCACCGGTACTCGCCGGTGAATCGGAAATCGAAACGGCCATCGATAACTTTTACGGCTTTGAACTTTCGGTTGACGGAATTTTGCGGGAAATTGAAACCGGCCAGATTGATTACAGCAGCATGCAGGGGGAGAGTGATGAATACAGCCAACCCCTGGTCAGGTTGGTCGATGCTATTTTATCTGATGCTGTCAAGAAGTCAGCGTCGGATATTCATTTCGAACCAGAGAACGGCTTTTTGCGCATCCGCTACCGCATCGATGGTGTTTTACGCCAGGTACGCAGTCTGCACCATAACTACTGGTCCGCCATTGCCGTCCGTCTCAAAGTTATCTCCGGCATGAATATCGCCGAAACGCGTGCCCCACAGGATGGCCGGATTTCGCTCTCGCTGTTTGGCAGACCCATCGATTTTCGAGTCTCGGCGCAGCCGACGACGTACGGGGAAAATATTGTTTTACGTATTCTTGACCGCAGTAAAGGCATCGTCCCCCTCGACAAGTTAAGTCTTTCCAACTCTTCCTTGACCTCATTACGGCTGATGATGGCCAGACCCGAAGGACTTATTCTGGTCACCGGCCCCACCGGAAGCGGTAAGACCACCACCCTGTATTCGATGCTGAATTACGTCAATGATGAAACTGTAAACATCATGACGCTGGAGGATCCGGTTGAATACCCGATGGCAATGATTCGGCAGACTTCTGTGAACGTGGCCGCCAAGCTCGATTTTGCCACCGGCATCCGCTCCATGATGCGCCAGGATCCGGATATTATTCTGGTCGGCGAAATCCGCGATGAAGACACTGCCGATATGGCCTTACGTGCGGCCATGACCGGTCATCAGGTCTACTCGACACTGCACACCAATTCAGCCATTGGCGCCATTCCACGCCTGCTTGATCTTGGCATCGTGCCCGACATTCTGGCTGGCAATATCATTGGCATTATCGGCCAGCGCCTGGTTAGAAAACTCTGTGAACATTGCAAAACTGAAGACAGTCCGAATGAGCTGGAAAAAACATTACTGGGATTAAATGAAGACGATGCTGTAACTGTGCATCGTGCCAATGGCTGTGATGCCTGCCACCACTATGGCTACAAAGGACGCATGGCTATTACCGAGTTACTCAAAGTTGACCGCGAAATCGACGACCTGATTTCACGCCGTGCAACACAAAGTGAACTTTACAACAGGGCGTTAGAAAAAGGCTTTGAACCCTTGGCAGAAGACGCGCTCAAGCGTGTCCTCGACGGCTCAACCACGCTGGAAGAAGCCTCCCGCGTGGTTGACCTGACCGACCGCCTGACGACTTGAATCTGACCTGCCTCAATATCCATAGACATGCCCACCTTCGCATACAAAGCCATTGACGGTATAGGCAATACGGTTACAGGCCGTATCCATGCCAGCAATGATTCAGACCTGGAATTGCGGCTTGAACGCATGAGTCTGGATCTGATCAGATATAAAGAAGCCGACCTAACAGGCGGCTTGTTCAGTAAAAAAAGCGTTGGCCGGCCAGAGCTGATCACCTTTTGTTTCCAGCTGGAACAGCTATACCGGGCAGGCGTACCCATCCTCGACAGCCTTAAAGATCTTCGCGACACAGTAACAAATGCGCGTTTTAGAGATGTCGTATCCACGCTGATTGAAGACATTGAGGGCGGCAAAACACTGTCACAGGCTTTGCAGCGCTTCCCGGATATTTTTAGCCAGGTGTTTGTGAATCTTGTTCGGGCAGGCGAGCACAGCGGCATGCTCGCCGACATACTGCACGATCTGACCGAATCCCTGAAATGGCAGGATGAACTGGCTGCAAACACAAAAAAAATCATCCTGTATCCCGCCTTCGTGGCAACGGTTGTGGTTGGCGTGGTGATGTTTCTTATGGTTTATCTTGTGCCACAGCTTGTCGAGTTCCTGGCCTCCATGGGCAAAGATATTCCTTTGCACACGCAACTGCTGATTCTGGTATCCAGTAGCATCAGACAGTATTGGCTGGTTATGCTAGTCGGTCCGGTATTACTCTTTTCCTTTATCCGTTACCAGGCCCGCCATAATGAAAAAATGCGTTATCGGGTCGACAACTGGAAATTAAAACTATGGCCAATCGGCCCGATTTACAAGCGTATCGTGCTGGCACGGTTTACCAGCAATTTTGCCTTACTCTACAAAGCTGATGTATCCGTACTCGATGGCATTGCCTTGGGAGAAAAGCTGGTCGGAAATAAAGTAATTGAAGAAGGACTCGAAAGAATTCGCATACAGATTAGCGATGGCGCAGGCATGACAGAAAGTTTTGAAAATACCGGCCTGTTTCCACCGCTGATTATTCGCATGATCCGGGTCGGCGAAACCAGCGGCAAACTGGATACCGCACTCTCCAATGTCAGCTATTTCTATAACCGCGATATCAAGGAATCCATCGCGCGCGTTCAGTCGCTGGTAGAACCGGTACTCACCGTCGTATTGGGCCTATTACTCGGCTGGGTCATGCTGGCGGTGATTGGCCCGATTTACGACCTGTTAGGCAATATGACATAGCACGGATTATGAATTACGTATTCTATTTTAATGGTCAGCAGCTGGATGTTTATCTGGCAAACAGTGCGGGTATTGAGCGGCTGATTGAATGTCCGGCAAATGAAGCCGGCTACCACCAGTTTTCTGAGTTTCTTAAACAGCAAACGGTTTTACCTTGCCAGTTACTGGTCGACCTGATCGAAGAAGAGTTCCGCGAGGAATCCCTGCCACACGTTAGCGGCGCAGACCAGACCAATTTACATAAACGGCAGGCGGCAAAATTATTCCGCACTACGCCGTTTCGCCATAGCCAGGTTATCTCCCGTGATAAATCAGGCCGCCGTGACGACCATGTATTGTTTTCTTCACTGACCAACAAAGACATTATCGAACCCTGGCTCGAAATTATTAAACAGCAAAGGCTGCCATTAACAGGCATTCATTCTTTGTCTGTTATTACTCCGAGGCTGGTAAAAAGCTTTGATGCAAAATCTGCCAATATCCTCATTGTTACACAGCAGCGGGGAGATAATTTACGTCAAACCTTCATTAAGGATAACCAGGTACGCTTCAGCCGCCTGGCGCCGCAACTTGGTAGCGATAAATCTAGCTTCGGCACTATTGCTAATGCTGAAATTGAAAAAACCAAACGTTACCTGAATACACTGAAACTTCTGGATTTCGACGCGTCATTGGAAGTCATTGTTATTTCCGATACAGAGCATCTCTCCTCTGCCAAAGCTATCTGTAATAACACAGATCAGATGCATTACACTTTCCATAGCACCCGTGACGTTGCCCAGCTGTTGGGTATGAAAAGTTATCCGGATAATCAATACTCAGACAGTATTTTCGTCAGCTTACTCTGCAAAAAACGCAACCCTAACCATTATGCGCAGACAGAGCATCTTTACCACTACCGTACTTTTCAGGCTTCCAGAGCACTGAAAATATTCAGCGGCTCTCTCACTGCAGCCGCTCTGCTTTGGTGTGGACTTAATATTGCTGATGCCATTGTCCTCAAACACGAGACAAAAATATTGCAGGCTTCCGCTGAACAGGCGCAGGACAGGTTGCGTCACATTACGGGCGCTGCACTTAATAAATCAATTAACCCGGAAGATATACTGGCGGCTGTAAAAATATCCGAAGCACTCGAAAAGCGCAGCATCCGTCCTGACCGTTCGATGCATGCATTGGGCACTGCGCTACTGCAATACCCGCATCTAATACTGGATAAGCTTGTCTGGAATTCAAACCAGCCGGTTACACCCAGGACAGAAAAATCGAATACAGCATTAACAGAGCAAAACAGTCCGGCTAATAACCAGATACAAAACGTGCTCGTTGCTGAAGGTCATATTGAGGATTTTAACGGCAGTTATCTGCAAGCAAACAATGACATCAAGCTATTCGTTCGCAAGTTAACTGAGCAACCTGGTGTAATACGCGTTGATATAACACGATACCCCATTAATACCTCATCGACTGCGGCCATGGTAGGTAAACTACTCAACAATGCCCGTCCGGGTAAAGCCTATTTCACTGTGCGAGTAATAATGGATAGACGCCGTGCAAAATCTTGATAAATTTGTTGACCTCCAAACTCTGAAATATCCACTGGGGTTATTCGGTCTTGCCATCGCGGTCAGCGCAGGTCTGGTATTCAGCAGCTACTGGTTTAAATCCTCACACGCCAATACCCGTGATGGAAATTTTGAACGTTTACAATCATTGCAGGAAACTGAAAACAATACCCGTAAATCCGGCAAAATCTATAACAACTTTTATGGCAAATACAAGAAATTGGACAATAGCGGCTTCCTCGGTGAGGAACGGCGCTTACAGTGGATTGAAACACTCAGGCAGGCGAGTACTGACGAAGCGCTCCATGATATTGAATACAATATCAGTGAACAACGGCCGTATAACGGACATCTATTTGTAGCACAGGAACAATTCACCGTTCAGCAAAGTGAAATGGAATTAAAATTCGGCCTGTCTCATGAAGGCAAGTTATTAGCATTTCTCAGGCTGCTGGAACAAGGCGATAAGGGTGTCTTTGACATACAGCAATGCACAATAAAGCCAGCCTTCACACAAACCGGCATCAAACCCTGGGATGCAAATATAACCGCCAATTGCCACCTTAACTGGTACACACTAAAACAGATTGAGATTGAGACTGAACCGGACATCGAGTTATGAATACTTTATTGCCTGTTTTTGTATGCTGCCTGGTTTTACTTACACCCTTTAGCGCGAGCCGTGCTGATTCGCTGGGTAGATTGTTTACCACGCCCCAGGAACGCGCCTCGCTGGATAGTAAAAGCGGCATAAAATTAGCAAACCGCAACACAGCACAAAGTAAAGCCTCGCAGCATATTAAGCTGAATGGCACAGTGACCAGCAGCACGGGTAAACGCAATTTCTGGGTCAATGGTAAAAAACACAGTAATAAAAACCCGGATGAACCACGTGTACACTTGACTAAATCAAGACAAATTCAAATAGACACACCCTATAGATCAAAAAGCGCGATCATTAAACCGGGGCAGGTGTTAAATCTTGGCAATGGCCAGGTCTATGAAGCCTTCATGATCGAAAAGACGCAGACTGAAGCTGCTAAAGACCTTGAAGCCAATCAATAACAAACAACAGGGCGCCGCTTTAATCATCCTGCTGACCGCGCTGATACTCACGCTGTCATCAGTTGTACTGTCCGGCTTTGATAAAAACAGCCTGGCCATTTCGCGGGCGCAAAACAGCATTCAGGCATTATCGGACGCGAAACAAGCGCTGATTAATTTTGCCCTGCTATCTGACAATATCGCAGGCTCTATAGGTTATTTGCCTTGCCCTGACCTGAACGGCGATGGCTTATCAGATGAACCCTGTGGCAACCTGGGAGAAAGTGTTGAAGGCTGGCTACCGTGGCAAACACTCGGCACTAAAGCGCTTAGAGACAGCAGCCATGTTTGTTTGCGTTATGTTGTTTCGGGTCGTTACAAAATTAGTCCGGCCCTTGCGCTGGACTCTACGCTGCCTACCCCCGGTCATTTTGTAATCCATGACGAAAATAATACGGTACGCGTTGGCACGACGCAGGCTGACTATGCTTTAGCGGTTGTTTTCTCCCCCCACAAAACGGTAGCCGGTCAATCACGGAGTGCGGGTGCAGGAGCTGCCACTGCTTGTGGAAGTGACACCTTAGCGGCTGCGATTAACCAGGCAGACAATTATCTTGAAAACTTTAACAATGTGAATAATGCCACGGGCGTCTACGCGGGCCCGGGGGCACCAGGCGATGCCGCTTTACCTACCGCTATAGCCTCTGTCTTTATTTTAGCAGGAGAACGCGCTAATTTTAACGATGTCATCACCTGGGTGAGTCCCGCTGACTTTGCAGACGTGTACGCGAGAATGCCATGAGCAAAACGAAATTAAAGATGAGTAAAGGCTTTACGCTAGTAGAAGTGGCGATTGTCATGGTCATTTTTGGCTTACTCCTGGGCGGCCTTATGGGTCCGCTAAGCATGCAGCTTGATAATATGAAAAGCAGAGAAACAGAACAATCGATGCAAACCATCAAGCAAGCCATCATAGGCTTTGCTTTGCGCAATGGACGTATCCCTTGCCCGGATACGACGGGTAATGGCCTGGAAAATATGGCTGGTGACAATTGCACCGGACTCGAAGGTACAGTGCCATCGGCAACACTAGGGGTAAATCCAGAAGATGCCTGGAGGCGCCCTTTTACCTA
>CAYPEL010000001.1:30181-49667 GCA_964409635.1 uncultured Gammaproteobacteria bacterium
TCATTGTCTCACACGGTAGAAACTGGCCGGTAAACAGCGATGCTGATGAACTGGAAAATGCTAACGGAAATGCGAATTTTGTTGATAAAAATCATATAAATCAAGGCTATGACGATTTTGTCGACTGGGTAAACCCTAACATTCTGATTGGCAAAATGATCTCGGCCAACAAATTACCCTGAAGACGAAAGACCAAATAAAAAAACTCAAGATAATCATAATCCCGGGCGATATAGCCAATAGGAGTGGTGATGCTTTGATTCGACCCAGGATCATAAGCAGACCGGCTGTAGCGGTCAATCGTCGCCACCTTTGTAAATGATTGTTCCAACAACATGGTCGCTAATATGAATATGAAAAGACAACAGGGTTTTACACTGGTTGAGATCGCTATCGTTCTGGTCATTATCGGGCTTTTATTGGGCGGCGCCCTGAAAGGCCAGGAAATGATTAAGAGCGCAAAAGTTAAATCTCAAATGCAACAGATAGATTCGATATCTGCTGCATACAATACTTATATTGATAAATACGGCGCAATTCCTGGTGACGATGCTGCCGCAATAGCCAACACAGGTGTGGCTGGTCTGCCTGCAGGTAACTCGAATGGAACAATTAGTGCGGCGGAAGGTAACCAGGGAATATGGTTGCACCTGCAAGCTGCAAACCTGTTAGCCGGTTACAACGCTGCGCCTAACGGACGTTTTCTTAATAAGTACGGCCAACAAACATTTTTCCGCTCTAATTTTGCGGGCCTTTCAGGTTCGGTAATCTGTGCGTTAGTGCCTAACGATGTAGCTATAGAAATAGACCGTAAAGTTGATAATGGGAATGGCACAACGGGAGCAATGCGTAGAAATAACCAAGCGGCATACCCAGTAACAGCTGGCAACAGCTGGATATGCACAACTGCATAATAATTCCAGCGGTATTATCGAAGATGAAAGTTGATAAATTCCAATCAGGTCTAAACATGGTCGAAATCATGGCCATATTGGTGGTGCTAGCATTGATAGGCGCTATGGCGGTACCACGCGCCAATGTGCAGCCGTCAAAGCACGAAATTAACGGACCGCAACTGAGTGTTGGCGCAGTCAAGACTGCCCATGCCACGGCAATAGCGGAGTTAAAGCGTTTTCCTACGGTTAAAGAACTGTCCGGCTATGTGGAAGGTATGAAATCCAGCGCTGGCGCCAGTGGTGTCCAGATTTCCGTTCAAGGTGCGCAAAACACCGTACCGACCTATTCGGATTCAGGCTGTCACACCTATACCAAAACCATTGCTGATACGGTTGCCTGTGTCGGCACGCTGTAGTTTTTAAATTAAATCGTACGTTGATAGTCCGGCTGGCTGTTTACAGACTCGCTGTGAATACATCCTTGTACGCTCAGCGGCAGCATCCCTGCTGCCGATGGTGTGTAAACAGCCAGCCGGACTATCAACGTACTCATCAACAAATTTTCACAACCCATCCAGCTTCAAATCTTTAATCTTTCTCGTCAACGTATTCCGCCCCCAACCTAACAAGCGCGCCGCATCCTGGCGGCGGCCACCGGTGTGCGCCAGCGCCACTTCGATCACGGCACGTTCAAATTCGGGTATGGCTTCATCCAGTATCGCTTCTTCACCCTCAGACAATTGCTGTTTGGCCCACTGGCGTAAGATTGCAGGCCAGTTAGCGGACTCCGCTACCGGTTCACTGGCGGGTGATTGTAATTCAACCGGCAGATCAGCTACTCTTATTTCCTGACCGCTGGCCATCACCATCAACCATCGGCAGACATTTTCCAACTGCCTGACATTCCCCTGCCAGGGTAACTGCATTAGAAAGACCTCGGCTTCTTTACTTAACATCTTAGCCTCGACTTCCAGTTCACGCGCAGCACTATTCAAAAAGTGCCGCACCAATACGGGAATATCTTCACGCCGTTCACGCAATGCGGGTATCTGCACGCGAATCACATTTAAACGGTGAAATAGATCTTCCCGGAAATGCCCCTGCTCAACACGCTTTTCCAGATTCTGATGCGTTGCGGCAATGATGCGCACATCCACCTTTACGGGCGTATGCCCCCCCACCCGGTAAAATTCACCGTCAGCAAGCACTCTTAATAAACGGGTCTGCAATTCAGCCGGCATATCACCAATTTCATCCAGAAACAGCGTACCGCGATCAGCCTGTTCAAAACGCCCTATGCGTTGGCCCTGTGCACCGGTAAAGGCACCGCGCTCATGGCCGAATAATTCGGATTCAAGCAGGTCTCTGGGAATTGCCGCCATATTCAGGGCAACAAATGGCTGTTCACTACGCGGGCTGTGCTGGTGCAATGCATGTGCGACCAATTCCTTACCGGTTCCGGATTCACCATTAATCAATACCGTCATATTAGAACGTGACAACCTGCCGATAGCGCGAAAAACTTCCTGCATCGCGGGCGCTTCGCCTATCAGGCCCTGCATGGTTTGATTGACATTGACGGATTTCTGTTGCCGGGTACTGCGATTGTGCTCAACGGCACGGCGGGTTAATTCTACCGCTTCATTTACATCAAAAGGTTTTGGTAAATATTCAAATGCACCGCCCTGGTAAGCAGACACAGCACTGTCAAGATCCGTATGTGCGGTTATAACAATCACCGGCAGATCCGGATATCGGGATTGAATTTTGCCCAGCAACTCCAACCCATTCATACCAGGCATCCGCACATCGGTGATCAAGGTATCCGGTTGCAGCTTATCCAGCGCTTCCAGAACACCTTTTGCTGACTCAAAAACGGTCACCTCAAAATTATTTTTCTTGAGGGCTTTTTCCAGCACCCAGCGTATCGACTGATCATCGTCAATCACCCATACGGTATCAGTCATTGCTTATCTCCAACGGTAACAAAATAGTAAACACCGTACAGCCTGGCTCACTTTTGCACTCTATCAAGCCGCCGTGCTCATTAACCAATGTTTGCGCAATGGATAAACCGAGTCCGGTTCCTTCGGCGCGCCCGGTCACCATGGGGTAAAAGATTTTTTCGATCATGCTGGCTTCGATACCGGGCCCATTATCAATGATGTCAACCTGGGCAACGAGTTTGAAATTAGTATGACCAATGGTCAGATGCCGCTGCACGCGGGTACTGATGCAGACTTCCTGCGCACCCACTTGTGCGGCATTTCTTATTATATTCAAGACGGCTTGAACCAACAGCTCCGGATCGGCAAGCAACGAAGGGATACTCGGGTCGTACTCACGCACCAGCGTTAAACCGATTTCCGCTTCAGCTTCTATCAGGTTGCAAACCCGCTCCAGCACCTCATGAATATTCGTGTCCTGTTTTCTCGGCATAGCCTTTGGGCCGAGCATGCGGTCTACCAAATTGCTCAATCGATCCGCTTCACTAATAATTACGGCGGTGTATTCCCGTAACTCGGCATCATCCAGCTCTTGTTCTAGCAACTGGGCTGCACCGCGTAATCCCCCCAGGGGATTTTTTATCTCGTGCCCCAGACCGCGTAACAATTCACGCGCTGCCTGCTGCTGCACCATAAGCTGTTCTTCCCGGCTGACTCTTAGTTTCTGGTCAACCTGTACCAATTCAATCAGCAACTCTTTACCGCTCAACGGACTGACGGTGCAGTCGACGGTTTTTTTTAAACCGGCTACCTGAATCTCAAGTTCGTGCTCGGTAAAAGGGCTCCGCTCATGGATAACGTTTTCCAGCCGCTGCTTCAGACCATTTCTGACTTGAATGACGTCCGGCCAATAACTGCCGGCTATCTGCCGGCTGCTGACAGCTAATAAATTCTCAGCAGCAGGGTTCAAGTATTTCAGTTGAAATTGGCTATCCAGAAGAATAATGGCGGTATTCAGCGAATCCACCAACGCTGTTTTACTGGTTTCTAACTCTGACATAGCTGCAAGACTGCAAAAACCAAACCAGCCATTCCTCAGTAAATGCAATTAAGTAAAAGATCAATAACCCATTGTATTAAAAAAATAAATAATTATTAATTAGATGCGGCACTAAAATTAGTGCGTACTATTTTATGTAATACAACGGTTAAGAGCATGATTGCGACAAGAGATATGCACTATTATAGTGCATAAATACACGCGGGGGACTTTTATTTATAATGGTCAGACCTGCCTTAGGGGTCTTAATTCGCTTTTTTTCGAGCAGGGAAGTTCAGGGAGTGGCGGTGCACCTGAAAATTGATGGTTTCAGTTTGCTTGATATCGGCGCCACCCGCGCTGATGAGGGTTGCTGAGAGCGTATGCTCACCGCGTTCCACATTATTGATCACGATGGAGAGCGACGTCACTGGCTCACCCTGCGCAACACCATCCAGATAAAACTGCACGCGGTGACCCTGTTCAGTTTTTAGCGTCGGCTCCAGTGCCAGGCTAACGCGGACATCACCGGCATTATCCCAAAAGGTTTGGCCATCACCCGGAGTTGCCACTGAAAACAGTGTATAGGCGCCCGCTGCTGTCCCCGCCGATGGAGTGGAAACCGCGGCTTTAAATGGCGGCAGGCTCGGTGCTGAGTAAGTCGAGGGCGCTTTCAGTTTAACCGGGCTGGATTTATTCCCAGGCACGTCGGTAAACACCGTATTACCTTGCTCATCGACAGAGCGATAAATTTCAGCTTGAGCGCTGCCCATTACAAATAAGAGCGAAACAAATAATAGTGCTTTCATAATCATTACCTTATTCCTTGTCGTCCACCTGGCGCAAGCCTTGAGTCCGTATTTTGCTTATTTACAGTTAGCACAAAAAATAACGCCCTCTATAAAAGAGGGCGTAACATATTGTAAACTTAATATTTTATAAGCTGTAGTACATCTCAAATTCTACCGGATGGGTCGTCATGCGTAATAGGGTGATTTCTTCCATTTTGAGGCTAATATAGGCATCAATAACATCATCGGTAAACACGCCACCCGCTGTCAGAAACTTCCTATCCTTATGCAACGCTTCCAGCGCCTGATCAAAAGAATGGCAAACCTGTGGGATCTTGGCTTCTTCTTTTGGAGACAGATCGTACAGATCCTTATCCATCGCATCGCCCGGGTGAATCTTGTTCTGGATACCGTCCAGACCCGCCATCAACATAGCGGAAAAGGCCAGGTAGGGGTTAGCGGTCGAATCCGGGAAGCGAATTTCGATACGGCGCCCTTTGGGATTGGGAACGTGAGGAATACGAATTGATGCAGAACGGTTACGCGCTGAGTAAGCCAGCATAACCGGTGCTTCAAAACCGGGCACCAAGCGCTTGTAGCTATTGGTCGAGGCATTACTAAACGCATTCAAGGCTTTGGCGTGTTTAATGATGCCACCGATGTAGTACAGCGCAATATCAGACAGACCGCCATATTTTTTACCGGAGAACAGATTTTTGCCTTTTTTACCCAGCGACATGTGCACGTGCATGCCGTTACCGTTATCGCCCACCAGTGGCTTGGGCATAAAGGTCGCCGTCTTGCCGTAGCTATGGGCAACGTTTTGCACCACATATTTTAAAATCTGAACTTCGTCAGCCTTGCGCACCAGAGTGTTGAAAGCGACACCGATTTCACACTGACCGGCCGTCGCCACTTCGTGGTGGTGCACTTCAACGGGTGTGCCCATTTCGTCTAGCGCCAGGCACATGGCTGATCGCATGTCGTGCAATGAATCGACGGGTGGCACCGGGAAATACCCCCCTTTTACACCAGGACGGTGGCCCATGTTACCGTCTTCAAAAACGCGCTCAGTATTCCAGCACGCTTCATCTGAATCTACTTTATAGAATGCGCCACTCATATTGGCGCCCCAGCGTACATCATCGAAGACAAAAAATTCGTTTTCAGGACCAAAGTAGGCGGTGTCTGCTATACCGGTAGATTTCAAATAAGCCTCTGCGCGGTGCGCCAATGAACGGGGATCACGTTCGTATCCCTGCATGGTCGTTGGTTCAACGATGTCGCAACGTAAATTCATCGTCGACTCATCTGCAAAAAGATCCATGACAGCCGTTGAAGTGTCGGGCATCAGAATCATGTCAGACTCATTAATACCTTTCCAGCCGGCGATACTCGAACCGTCGAACATCTTCCCGTCTTTGAAAAAGCCGCTATCCACTTCACGTGTTGGAATGGTAACGTGCTGTTCCTTACCACGCGTATCGGTAAATCGCAGGTCAACATACTTGACCCCGTTGTCTTTCATCAGTTTGTTGACCTTGCTTGCTGACATGTAACTTCCTCCAAAGAATCTTTATTAAAAGAAAAACTAATTGTATAACTGATCTGGTACTTGCAGGGTGGTTACCCGCTTCATTAAGGCCAGAATTTTCGAGTATTAGCTGGCAAAGAGCAGGAATTATGCCATGGCTAAAACCGCATGCAAGTCCGTAGTTTACTCACCACTGTTCAGCCAGCTTAGCTTGCAACGCACAACGATAAAGCAAATCAACGCCTAAAGCGCACTAATATGGTGCGATTACGGTTTAAATTGCACCTGTATACCCTTGATATAAGACAGCGATGCGACCGCATTTTTCAGGCCCTCGACTAAACTTCCCGCCTCGGATGTGCTGCCCAGTAAACTAATGGGTAACACCAGTTCAACGTCAATCTCGCCGGATAAATAATGCAGAGTGACCGCTTCTATTTCGGCGTCCGGCAAGTGTGCCCAGCTTTTTTTCAACGCTGCAATGACCGTTTCACGTGCCGGCAAGTCACCACACGGAGATTCGAGCTCGTCATCCTCCGGATCGATATGCACGGTCACATCAGAGACTGCTTCTACTTTATCAAACAATCGATACCGCACCGCTTCTCCGATCTGGTGCCCCTCTGAAACACTGACCCTGGGATCCACCTGGATGTGCACATCCACAAACGCATCGCCCGCACTCTTCCGGGTCCGCAGCATGTGTACGGCACGGACACCACTGATACCAAAAATATGCTTTCGTATGGACGCGATTTCTTTCGGCTCCAGGGCGGTGTCAATCAGCTCCTTAGAACTTGAGCGAACGACATTAAAGCCAATTTTCGCGATCATGGCGGCAACCACCACCGCCGCCACTGAATCGAGATAGGGATAGCCGTACATGGCGCCCGCAATACCGATTACCACAACAATGGATGAAACCGCATCGGATCGGCTGTGCCAAGCATTCGCCAAGAGCATGTCCGACCGCAACCGGCGGGCGGCGCGGACTGTGTAGTGGTAAATCCATTCCTTGGAAATCACAGACACCGTCGCCACCGCTAACGCTAACATACCCGGTTGCAGCAACATGCCTGGATCGTTGAGCCGCAGCACCGCATCGTAGCCAATACCGATAGCAATAACTATTAAAGCGAGACCGAGGCCTACTGTCGCCAGGGTTTCTATTCGGCCGTGGCCATAAGGGTGATCTTCATCCGCTGCTTTGTGAGAATGCTTGGCGGCATATAAAACGATAAAATCTGTCGCCAGATCGGATAAAGAATGTATGCCGTCTGCGACCAGTGCTTGAGAATGCGCCATCCAGCCAACGAGAATTTTTGCTGTTCCTAGTAAGAAATCAATCAGCGACCCAACCAGGGTTACCTTTCGAACTTCGCTATAGCGTTGTTGTTGGGCCGTCAGGGCTGGGGCTACATTCATGAAAGGTAGTTTATGCTCGCGCCTTGCTTCTCTAACTGCATACTTTAACAGTAATCAGAATTTCGTCATCATCTTGTTTGATATCGGTCACTTCATGACCGTTAACCCGGCACCAAGCGGGAATATCATGAATAGCGCCTGGATCGGTACAGCTAACCACCAGTGTATCGCCACTTACAAGTTGCTCTACTCTATCCTGCGTACGGATAACCGGCAACGGACACAGCATGCGGCGGGCATCGAGTTGATGCTGGGTCATATATACCATTCCTGCGGGATAGCCTCTACAGGCATAGGTTCAACCCGCAACAGCCGCTTGTCACCCTGTGCCGTTTGCCATTGTACTTCCACTTGTTGGGCGCTGCGCCCCTGGCTATAGCGTGCGGCTAAACGGGCCGCCAGTTGCACATCGTCTTCCGTGGTTTTGCCATCAATCAGAACCAGCGGGCCTTTATGACTCACCGGGCACAGGGAATCAAATTGCTTACGATAGCCTTCCAGAAAACGGTTCTCACCCTCTTCCCGGCCGACAATAATTTTGAAATGTTCACGCGGTCTGAGATGACGGCCGACTTTCAGCAGCATGATGTCATCAAGTTCGTAGCGTTTCTCGCCCTGGGTTTTCCAAAGATCCGCCAGCTTGACGGAATACTTTGCATCTGTCAGAAAACAACAGCCACCGGCAGGTTGTGCATAGTCCTCAAAACCGAACTGCTGTGCCAAGGCCATTTGGGGTTTACGCGAGCGGCCTGAAAAGTCGAACAGCTGTTCACGGCGCACCCAGCCTTCCCGCTCCGGTCGGGTTTCCGGCAGGTTTTTTGCGCACAAGGGCCGCAGTAATAAATCATACGCACCGGATTCTTTGGCGATCACTGGCATGGTTTCTTTACGTTGTGATTTTGGCCGCTGGCCAATGACTTCACCGGTGACAATGAAGTCAAAAGCATTTTTCTCTAACCACTGCCGCGCCTTTTGCACCATGAATACTTTGCAATCCAGACAAGGATTCAGGTTAGCGCCATAACCATGTTTGGGATTGATAACGATATCTTTATATTCTTCGATGATATCGACAATGTGCAGCTTGATCCCCAGCTGTTCAGCAGACCAAAGGGCATTGTTACGCTTAGGCTTAGCGCGGTCTTTTTTACGAATGGCGTGGGTATGGCCCTCGACACAAAAACCGGTATAAAAATTAATACCCTCAACATGGATGCCCTGTTCGAGCATGACTTTGGCAGCCAATAGCGAGTCCAGGCCACCGGATATCAGGGCAACAGCTTTACGGGTTTGGAGCATATGAAAAACACGCACGATGAATGCAGAGTCTGGATTTTAACGGATTCTAACCCGCAAGGCAGCAACTGCCCTAATTGCAAAAGGGATTAGGTAACCCAGACTTATTCGCAAATGCCTGTAGGCGCGGTTTTAACCGCGATGGGCGGTAGAGCGATCGCGGTTAATTACTCCTACCGTATTTGTAGCCTTCGTAAGCAGCAAGAAGTTCCTTAGTTAAAATTTCGTCCTGGATTAGCGGAATTTAATACCAGCGCGTGGCAAAAAAGGTTCGACTTGATAATGATTGCGCAAGGTCGCGTAAGCCACCCGACTGCCGGTATCCGCCCACAATTCACTTGCCTGCAAAGCGGTCAGCGCCGGATTACCATTTAATGAACGAATAGAGTGCAGCACATCCATCACCGCAACAAAGGCACGGGCAAGACTGGAATAGAGTTGTTCACTGGTGCGATCGACCAGCACAGCTAACTGATCATAGGCCGAACGGCCCAGATTGACATAATAGCTAACTTTCACCAAGCGGCGCTCGGCCAGCTGCGGGAATAGTCCTGAGAACAATAAACACTGATCACCCACATCGCGTAACTTGCCACACTGTCCGGTAGAGTTACCGCCCGTCGCTTCAAAATAATCCCTCGCCATAATCCGTTCAACCAACTGTGGCTGGTCCGCGAAACGCATCAGCAAAAATACCAGATAGGATTCTAGTGTTTCATCCAACTGTTGGTCGCAAGCCACCTGGGCTTCTTCAACCAGGGCGTGCCATTGTGCAACATCGGTCGGATGCAATACCAGTGATGTCATATCCACCTCACTTGGGCCTCATATACAGGCCTTATCGGCGCTTCTCCCTTGGGCTTAAAGACACTCTATCAGGGTTGGACAGGGCTAATCCGTAAAATTTCCCGGTCACCGGCCTTACATCCGCACTCTTCGCCAAGCTATACTGTTCAGATTGTTATATTTTATAAAGAATTAGAAGGCAAACTGTGTCATCAATCCCAGCCGCAGCAGCGGCCAAAACCTTCCAGGGCATGATCCTTGCGTTACAGAATTACTGGTCCCAGCAAGGCTGTGTGCTCTTACAACCACTGGATATGGAAGTCGGCGCAGGTACCTTCCACCCGGCCACCTTTCTACGCTCGATTGGCCCTGAACCCTGGCGCACGGCTTATGTGCAACCGTCACGGCGCCCGACGGATGGCCGTTATGGTGAAAACCCGAACCGCCTACAGCACTACTATCAGTTCCAGGTTCTGTTGAAACCCAATCCGGATAATATTCAGGATCTGTATCTTGATTCATTACGCGAGCTGGGCATTGACCCGCTGGTGCACGATATCCGCTTTGTCGAAGATAACTGGGAATCCCCCACCCTCGGCGCCTGGGGGTTGGGTTGGGAAATCTGGCTGAACGGCATGGAAGTCACCCAGTTCACCTATTTCCAGCAGGTCGGCGGCCTGGACTGCAAACCGGTCAGCGGTGAAATCACCTATGGCCTAGAACGCATCGCCATGTACCTGCAAGGTGTGGAGAGTGTTTTCGATCTGGTCTGGACAGATGGGCCGGGAGGCGTTGTTACTTACGGTGATGTGTTTCATCAAAACGAAGTCGAAATGTCAGCTTACAATTTCGAACACGCCAATACCGATGAGTTGTTTAAATTTTTCGATTACTGTGAGACAGAAAGCCGGCAGCAAATCGAAAATAACTTGCCCTTGCCGGCTTATGAATTAATGCTAAAAGCTTCGCATGCCTTCAATTTACTCGATGCACGGAATGCCATTTCGGTAACCGAACGCCAACGTTTTATTTTACGCGTACGCACTTTATCCCGCGCTGTCGCTGAAGCCTACTACCAACGCCGTGAATCACTCGGTTTCCCGCTCCTGAAAAACGGGGGTGAAGCATGAGTGACAAACGCGACCTGCTTATTGAAATCGGCACCGAAGAGTTACCGCCTAAAGCGCTGGCCGGGCTATCCAGGGCTTTTGAACAAGGTATATATGAAGGTTTACAGGGTGCTTCACTAAAACCTGATTCCATTCAACGTTACGCCGCGCCACGCCGCCTGGCATTATTATTAAAGCAGGTGCCAGCCGCTCAGGAAGATCAGGATACGCTCAAACGAGGCCCGGCATTGGCTGCTGCATTTGGTGAAGACGGGTGTCCGACCAAAGCCGCCCAGGGTTTTGCCCGCTCCTGTGGTGTCGAAGTGGAAGAGCTTGATAAGCTGGAAACTGACAAAGGCTCCTGGCTGGTCTACAAACTGTTTGAAAAGGGCCGCACGCTGCAGGAACTCTTGCCTGATATCGTTCGGCAAGCATTGGCTGAGCTGCCCATCCCGAAACGCATGCGCTGGGGCAGTGGCAGTGTAGAATTTGTTCGCCCGGTGCATTGGATCGTATTGCTGTACGGCGATGCAGTGATCAAAGCAACTATTCTCGGTATCGACGCTGACCGCTATACGCAGGGCCATCGTTTCCATCACCCTGAAGCTATTTATATTTCAGAACCCACAGCCTATTTGCCGTTACTCGAAACCGAAGGTCATGTGCTGGCCGATCTAACTGCACGGCGCGAAGCCATAAAAACCCAGGTTATTGAACAGGGCAAACAACTCGGCGGTACAGCGGTCATTGATGCAGACTTGCTAGATGAGGTGACCGCGCTCGTAGAATGGCCAGTTGCACTATCCGGGAAATTCGACGACGCTTTTCTAGAAGTGCCAACTGAAGCGCTGATTTCCAGTATGCAGGATCATCAGAAATATTTTCCGGTAAAAGACAGCAAGGGGAAATTACTAGCGCATTTTATTACCGTGGCGAATATTGAAAGCCGTGACATGAACCAGGTACGCGCTGGTAATGAAAGGGTTATCCGGCCACGCCTTGCAGATGCCAAATTTTTCTGGGATCAGGATCTAAAACACAAACTCGTTGAACGTGCCGAAGAATTGAAGAATATGGTGTTCCAGAAAAAACTCGGCAGCCTGTTCGACAAGCAGCAACGCCTGGTTAAACTGGCTACTGACATCAGCAGTCAAATTGAGGGCAACCCTGCCTGGGCACAACGCGCAGCAGCATTATGCAAATGCGATTTGTTATCACAAATGGTTTGCGAATTCCCAGAGCTGCAAGGCATTATGGGGCGTTACTACGCAAATCACGATGGCGAACCAGGCGAAGCCGCACAGGCAATCGAAGAACACTACTGGCCGGCATTCGCAGGCGACAACTTACCGGCCAGTAAAACCGGCCAGGCGCTCGCACTCGCCGACCGTATAGATACCCTGACCGGAATTTTTGCTATCGGCCAACAACCCACCGGCGCCAAGGATCCATTTGGTTTACGCCGCGCTGCACTGGGTGTGGTGCGTATTCTGATCGAACAAAAGCTTGATCTTGATCTAGAAGCCCTGTTACACAAAGCGGCTTCAAATCTGGATCCGGCACTTAACGCTAACAGCGTGATTCCCGCTGTGTTTGATTACATTATGGAACGGCTACGCGCCTATTATTCAGATCAAGGCGTAGCTATTGACCAGTTTGAAGCGGTGCTGTCCCGCCGTCCTACGCGGCCTCTGGATTTCCACCAGCGTATCGAAGCCTGCAAAACCTTCCGTGAAATGCCGGAGGCTGCAAGCCTCGCCGCCGCCAACAAGCGTATTCGTAACATCCTGCGCAAAGCGCAAGAACACATTCCAGAGCGCTATGAACGCAGCCGTTTACTGGAAGAACCGGAACTACAACTTGCCGATACGCTTGATCGCGTATCGCAGCGGGTAACCCCTCTTTTTGATAAGGGGGATTACAATGCCGCACTCAAACAACTTGCCTCCCTGCGTGAACCGGTAGACAGTTTTTTTGATCAGGTCATGGTGATGGCTGACGACAAGGATCTACGTATCAACCGGCTAGCGCTGCTGCAATCCATGAATAAACTGTTCTTACGGGTGGCAGACTTTTCTCACTGGCAAAGTTAAGGTGAAACATGACGGACCGCGATTCTTACAAAGCCATGCTCGATGCCGTGCAAACTTTTCATGACAAGCACGATTTTAAAAGTACCGGCGGTGAAGACATGATGTACCGCGTGGCGCTCATGGCCGAAGAACTCGGCGAAATTTCCTCCTGCGTAAGCAAGGGCAAGGATAAAGACAAGCTCGCCGAGGAAGTGGCCGATTTGTTTATCCTGCTCATCGGTACAGCAATCGCTGCCGATTTTGATCTGAAAGATGAATTCTGGAAAAAAATGCACACCTTGATGAAGCGCGAGTCACGCATGGTCAACGGCCGTATCCGCGTTTCTGAATTCCGGGATATGTGAAACGCGTGAGCAAACCGACTGCACCGCCTATACCTATACTTTATATACGCTCAGTCCTGTTTTGGGTAGGCTTCTTGTTTTCGACCATCGTCCTTTCGTTACTTTCGCTGTTCACCATCCTGCTTCCATTTCGGCCACGCTATTGGTTTATTTCGCTCTGGACCTACTTCAATCTCTGGTGGCTAAAAGTCACCTGCAAGCTAAGCTGCCATGTAGAAGGGCTCGAAAACATCACCATTAAGAACGGCATTGTCTTTTCCAAACACCAGTCCACCTGGGAAACCCTAGCATTAAAAAGATGGTTCAACCCGGAATCCTGGGTGCTCAAAAAAGAATTACTCTCTGTCCCCTTCTTTGGCTGGGCAACCCGGCTAATGGAACCCATCGCGCTGGATCGCAAGGGCGGCAGAAAATCCATTGATCAGTTAATCGAACAAGGCCGCGAACGTCTGGAACAAGGTCGTTGGGTGATGATCTTTCCCGAAGGCACGCGTATTGAACCGGGGGGAAAAGGCCACTATAAAATTGGCGGCGCCTCTTTAGCCCAAGCTACCGGTTACCCTGTCATCCCCGTTGCCCATAATTCCGGGGAATACTGGCCGCGTCATGGGTTGATCAATATGCCCGGTGTCATTCAGGTGCGGATTGGTGCGCCAATAAAAACCAAAGACAAAACAGCCCAGGAAATTTTACAAGAAGCAGAAACCTGGATCGAGGGACAAATGAAAGAAATTTCAACCCTTAACTATGGTTAAGTATTTTCAATATACTTGGCGATTGCATACTTAACCAAAAAGTAGGTGTGCTGCCGGGAGCGCGGCTGAAACGAATGGCGTATGTCTTCAGTGACATCGCTACGTTATTCACTATTTTAAATAGGTGATGGCCAGTTTTTCGCGCCACTACAAATATACTGTGAACTGATTTGTACGCTCATGATGATATCCAACCAGTATAAGAAAAATACATTATTAACATCCATGCAATCTAAACCATAAATCCCAAGTCTCTTGTAGAAAAGTTATCTAGATTCAGGAAAACAGCAGACAAGTCAGCATCGTTGATGCCCATCCACTTTGCCAGCGTGGCTCCGTATTGATCCAGTGATGTACTGGGTAATAGGATATTGTAGGCATCGTCAGAACTACCGGTGCTGAGATCAGGCAAGATACCGTATACCTGACCACCTGTTACAGCGCCTCCCATAACTAGATGGTGACTGCCCCAACCGTGGTCTGTTCCATTACCATTTGATCTCAGCGATCTGCCGAATTCAGAGGCAGTAAAGGCCGTTACGCTGTCGGCGCTAGCAATATTCCTTGTTTCCAGTTCCTGCATGGTTTGATGAAAACTGTCTAGCGCAACATCAAGTTCAGTAAGTAAACTTTCATGTGCACTTCTACCACCTGAATGCGTGTCGTAATTTTTTGCGCCAGGATGAGTAACAAAAAACAGTTGCCTGTGCATGCCGAGACTTTGCCGGGCAGCGATCATTCTTGCCACCATGAGTAACGATTTTGCCAACGCATTAGGCGCTGATGTTGTGATCGCACCTGCACCGCCAGGATCGGTTGGTAACAACGCATTTTGTATAGAAATGATCCGCTGTCTTGCTGTCTTAACCGTTACATTAAACTGGTTTTCCAGTACGTTTCCGCTATTAGGTTCATTTAGAATCTGATCCCACCAGGGAGTCAAACCAAGCTGTGGATGGTTGAGATATGCAAAATCCTGCAATCCGGAATTACGGTTAATGAATACAGGTATAGTATTGACTGCATCAAACCATTTCCTGCCGCCTCCTATCGACATTGATATAGGTACATCATCACTACTTCCATTGGTTTGTATCAGCAGGTCTGCCATCTTGCCACCCCAGCCCGGCTCCGCTGTCCCGGTTGCGCCAGCTACAGTACCCTTCTGCCAAAACTCCGTTTGATGACTGTGCGAGCCGATAGAATCCGGCACCTTGATAGATTGGTTGCCCTGGTACCGGTATTCATAAAACTGCTCACGCGTAATAGGTTCAATAAGTGCACCAACATTACTGACTACAGCCAATTTACCAGTAGTATAGAGACTCTGCGTGTTCTGCATGGCAGGGTTAAATCCGTAAGCATTATTAACACCCAGTAGACTAGTAAGCGGTACAGTCATGTCTGGTCCTCTAAGATCTGCATATTCAGCATGCGCAGCAGTATCCGTAGGAACAAACATATTGATACCATCGTTCCCGCCAGGGAGAAAGATACAGACAAGACTCTTGTAGTCCTGTATACCGGCATAGTCTTCAGGTTCTGCCAGTGCATCGCCGATCAGGGACAGTGTACTGTACTGGCTAAGCAGTGACGCGCCTCCCGCGAGTAGGGTCGACTTTTTAAGGAATTTTCTTCGTGAAGAATTCATCTCATGCCTCTTTATTTCTGAATCACATAATCGCGGCTATTCAACAAAAACATCGTCGTATCCCTGAGCTTGAAACTTCTCATATCGTCAACAGTTGCGGTTCCATTACCAATTTGGATTTGGAAGCTCGTATCGATTTGCGTCAACCGGTTACTCAATATCGTCCGTAAACCGACTGACATTGTCCCACTTGTAAAAAGTGTATCGAGTTTATCCAGTAATTGGTCATGGTCATCCGCCCAGATGCGTTCTTCATCAACATTCGGATAGGTGTATTCGTTATGCGCAACCGAATGATGGTACCGGAGCTGTTCATTGATATAACCTGCCATATTAGTCAGGTGCTCGACCGTGGTCAGTTGAAATTCCGGAGCTGCAAGTTGTGCAGTACCGGCCGGACCCTGTGGCACATAATCAGGAAAAAAGAAATTGAAAACGGTGGTGGAATCAAGCGGATTTTGGCCAATACGATCGATTAAACTATGGATTCTAAAGACATTGTAAACCTGATGCGGTGCTTCCAGTGGGCAGTTCAGACCAATACGTACTGCAGCTGGCACTAATGCGCCGCCTGTAAAAGTTGGATTACGCACACCAAAGGCTCGCCAAAGATGGGTCAGCCGGAGTAAAGGTTCGCGTAATTTCCCAAAATTTGGTTGGGTTACACTGCCTGCTAATCGCGCCTCTGGATCGAGTAAAATAGCTTTAACAACGGCTAACAAATCCCCCCTGATGCCACTGCCATTATCATTAAAAGCAGTGGCTACACGCGCCACATAGGCAGGTGAAGGATTACTGGTCACCAACCTTTGGATTAGCTGCTTACCGATAAATGGTCCGACATTGGGGTGATGGAAAATATTATCCAGTGCCTGTTCAAGATCCATTCGAGTGTCTTGCCCGGCAGGCAATACTTCATTGACAGCGTTCGGGTAGTTTAGCAACTGTTTTGAATCTGGCCCGGTATCGTGATAATAATCTTCCGGTTCCATCGGATGGTACGTAGCACCTAGCACGCCATCTTTTCCTGCCAGAAAACGCCAAACCATTATTGGCTCTATGCCAACATAGTATCGCCACCCGGTAAACACCCTGGCAAAGGCTTCAATTTGGTTCTGGTTGTAAGTGGGAACCGGATTATTATTTACATCTAATTTGACAGTACCATTCAGATCCAACTGGTGCACACCGATGGAAAACAGTTGCAATACCTCGCGTGCGTAGTTCTCGTCGGGTTGAATGTTTAGTTCAGTATCTTCTTTCTGATTCCTGATATAAGTCAGGTATTCGCCCATGATCGGGTGAAGTGTCACCTCCTCTAATAATACCCGGTAGTTACCGTAGGCATTACGTAATAAAGTATCATAATAATCAGCTTGCCCCAGCGGAGATTGTGATCGGTTGACAACAAATATTTCGCTTAAGGCTAATGCGATACGCTGCCGGAGTTGATCTTGTGCTTCAACTGCTGACTCCCACCAAATAAAATCTCCTGGCCAATTAGTAGTCAATTCAGGATACTCGGCTTCAATACTATCTCTAACATCATGCGAGCGGTATTTAACACACATCTTATCTGCAAGATTCCTGACCTGCACTCTTTGCGGGACGATTGGCAGATTTACCTGACCATCGATCCAGCTATCAAAGCCGAGTGATCTGACCTGGGCTATATCACTGAATGTGGTGCCAAACGTCGATTGCGCAAGGAATCTCGCCGCTTCGTTCTCCGTTATCTGCCGTGTGTTATAGCTGAATACATTGGAATCGGTTGTATTCCCTGCGGTATCCATCACGCGAATAAACCAATTGTAGTTAGTATCTTCCGTTAAACCCGATATCACCTGGCCACTCGTGATATTCGCCTGTACTAGTGAGCCATCGCTGGCATTTCTCAGATCGTGCCGGTAAATTACATTGTTGTCTGTCGCCGGTGTAAAGCTGATCATAACTTGTGTATTTGGCGATATTCCTTCTGCCACTGCAAAATCGGTGATTGGGCTGGGCGGGATTGTATCCCCGGGTGTGCCGATGACTGCAGCTGCGTTGGTATACAGCTCGAAATCATCAATTAAAAAGGTTGTGTCAGTCTGATAACCACTGGCGGACCAACCCATCAGATAACCCCACGCCATCTGGTTGTTGAGTGTGCCTATGCCGCCGTAGTTATCGAGATTCTGTAGATTGATATGGAGTACGCCATTTTTCCAGATTCGGTAATGTCCATCGTGCACCGACATGCTGGAAGATAACTTCACTTCAATTTCCAAGCCCATCACTGAACCATGATCGGCTATTGTAATAAAGCCCGTAGACAGTAATAAGCGAGATTGCGCTAAGCCATCTCGGGTATACACCAGTTCCAGATCCGAGCTGTTCACATCCGCGCCGGTTGTTAGTTCCAGGGCACTGTAGGCGTGTCCGCCCATTAACGCCGCCGCATCCTCTGCAAACACCAGCAACTGGTGATTCAGCCCGTTAGTCTGACGGTGTTGGTAATTCATAGGAACAGCCAGTTGGTATTTTGTTCTGACCAGATCAGCTACCGGAAACGAGAAGCGTTGCTCAGCACGTGTACCACCACCTGTGGGCGGCAATTCCCCGGAACCGTTATTGACGGAATTCCCGGCAAAGAAGAAGCGCAGTGATTGAGCACCATTGACCGGATTAAAACCGGTTACATCGACTGCACCACCACCTTGACCCGTGGCCGCTTCCCATGAAAATCCGTTAGTGCCCCCGGCAGGTGGCTGACCCGGTGCTTGTGATTCAAAACCCTCATCTATTAACGATAAATCGACCGGGGGCAAATTTACCAAGCCCAGGATGGCGCGGTTTAAAACCAGCAAGTCGGCAACATTAAGCAGGGTATCAGGTGCGCCCAGTGGCGCCACGTCACAAATTAAGACTTCTGTGGGAGTAGGCGAAAGATCACCCGTGATAAAACGTTGCAGTATAACCAAATCAGCTGCGTTTACCTGGCCATCGGGATTGCCATAGGGCGCCACGTCACCGGCAGGTGCCGACGCATGCGATACACTTATGATTCCAAACAGTAGGCAACTGATTATTATGAGCCTGTTTGTCTTCATGACTGTTTTTTGCTGTATCAACACTGGATTAGTAAATCGAGGATATGCTGCAGTTAAAGACGCCTTCGAGACATTCAATTTGCCTCTTGCGAGTATTGAATATTCCTGCAAGCTGCAAGAGTGGCATACGAAACGAAAGCTGTGCAATAACCCGGCAGTGGGTTTGTCAGCCTAGTAAGCTGAAACCTCTCATCCTTGTCCTCCTTAGATTCTGGTATTTCTGGATACGCTCTTACGTTAGTAGGCATCTTTTACTAACTTATTTCTATTACATTTCAGCTTACAGTAATCAATTCCGAAGCAACCTGTCAAGAAAATGCAACAATTGCAAGATGTAAGGTATTACCAATTTCGCTGTTATGCGTGTTATATTAATGTGTTCAATAGCTTACATAATATATTGCATTATTTTCTGGCAATGAGGCTACTGTCGCCGCTGTATCAACATCAGGCTTTGTAATTGGTTACGAAATCAGTTCTGGTACTGGTGTAATGCCTATGTGATTTCAGCATCAGAAAATATGTTGGATTAAAAAGTTGAGTGTAAAAAGGCGTGCGAATGATCAACCATCATACGCTTTTGGTGCAACAGACCTTCGTTAAACAGCATAGGTTCACCGCATATCAGCAAAAGTTTACCTAATTAGGTCTATACCTAAGCCAGCCTCAGGAGCCGTTCAGGCATCGGCGGTGTTCGCAATGAAACATACGCTAATCTCGTGACAATAC
>CAYPEL010000002.1:0-41028 GCA_964409635.1 uncultured Gammaproteobacteria bacterium
TGTTGTTGGCACTGCTGTATATGTTTGTATTTTTGTATCCACAATACAGGTATGCTTTGAAATCAGATTTGCTTTGGGAAGCTAGCGCTGGCAGTTGACACAGTAGACTGTAGAACGCTGGCCCAGGCGAATTTCTTTTAAAGGTGCTGCACAGTTCTGGCAAGGTTCGCCACCGAGGCCGTACACACGTAGTGTCTGCTGGAAGTAACCGGGTTTGCCACTGCTGTCAACGAAGTCTCTTAAGGTAGTACCGCCGAGTTCGATCGAATATTCCAGCACTTCTTTAACCGCATCAACCAGCAGCTGATAACGGGGTTTTGAAATACGTCCCGCCGCACGCTTCGGGTTAATGCCTGCCATGAATAGGGATTCGTTGGCATAAATGTTACCGATACCGGTCACAATGTGGCTGTTCATCAGGAAGGCCTTAATGTTGAGTTTGCGCCCGCGCGATACTTTAAAAAGATAACCGCTGTTGAAGGCTTCCGATAAAGGTTCGGGGCCTAGCTTGCAAAGCAGCTTGTGTTGCATGGGGTCGCTTGCTGTCCAGAGCAGGCAGCCAAAACGGCGCGGGTCTGTGAATCGGAGGGCTTTTTTATTCGTTAACAGTAGATCAACGTGATCGTGAGGGCCTGCGCTTTTTTTTGTGCTGACGATCTGTAAACTGCCTGACATGCCCAGATGGAAAATTGCGGTACCCACATCGGTATTTAATAGTAAATATTTCCCACGGCGTGTTACCGAACGCACCTTTTGGCCGGTGAGTGACTTTTCCAACAGTTTGGGGATTGGCCAGCGTAGTTTCCGTTGGCGAATAATAATTTCTTTTATTTTAATCCCGGTGAGATGGGGTTCGATACCGCGGCGGGTGGTTTCTACTTCGGGGAGTTCGGGCATGTTGTGATTCTACTGCGTTATGACTATTGCTGTTGTCTTATACTTCCTTTTCTTCCATTGGGTGGGTGAATCTTACCGTTTTCTACGGCATCTGGTGGGTTTCACCCAGCCGGTAACTGTTGCGGGAGCCCCGTTCGTATTGTGGTGGTTTGTCTCTTAACTTGCTAGGTCACTCGGTTTTGATTTCAACCTGTTCCAGGTTGCCGTCATCTGTATCAGTTGGTATTTCAATAAAATCCCCGCTCCGGTCGCCTAGTTTATATTGAATTCCATAATCCGGGCGTGCCAGTATCAGTTGTGACTCACTTGCCTGGATAATAAATTTAACCGCTTCTTCCTGCCCGGACAGCGTTACATAAATAGTTTCACCTGTTGTCTCCGGATCCATTTTCTGGACATTGAGTGCGCTGGCTGCCTGCCAGCCTTCAATAAATAGGTGTAATTTGTCGGTGCTGACGGTTTGTTCCGGTGTAAGCTGCCATTTACCCTCGACTTGTTGCATCTGAAAACCGGGCAACTTTAGAGCGGTAATTTTATCACTTTCAGCAAACAGTCTGTGGCGCACAAAGTTCGTAAAACTGGACTGTATCTGGTTCTGATACAGGTCTTCGATCAAATGGACGGTATTGCCGGCTTTGACATAACGCAGTGCTTCTAACGGATCGATGCCACCAAAAATTAATTCCTGTTGATTGAGCGTTACGCGGTTTTCCGGGGAGCTCAGCCCAACTTGTGCCAGATCCAGTTCTGTGGGTGCATAGCGACGCTTGACCGTTTGTACGGCCAGGCGTGTGAGTGCGTTAACCTGAAACTTATTTGCCGGTAGCGGGGGGTCTTGTTCAATAAACCACGCATTGTCTTTTTTCACCAGCACCAGTTTTGGCAACAGGCTGCGGTCAAGCTGGATGCGCGTCACAGCATCTTGTGTGAGCGAAGTCAGGTAAATTTCAGCGGCAGGCTTTTCAATGCCGGGCTCAAAGTGTGCAATCAGGCTAAGAATGCCGATAGCGAATACAAGGAATAGATTGGTAACCCAGCGTGATTTCATGACTAGTAGCCCTTTAACAGGATAAAGACGGGTTATTAGCGCGCGCGGCGCCGCCACCAGATAAACAGACCCGTCGCCAGCAGCAGTGCGGGCAGTACAAATAAAAACCCGAAGCCGATGAACATCTGAGCGGTCTTGCTAAGTTCCAGTGTGGTGTCACCGGCGGGACGTGCGGCGATTGAGATGAACTGGTCATCATGGTTTAGCCAGTCAATCAGGTTGATACCCAGATCCATGTTGCCGCCGTTACCCAGGTAGCTGTTAGCAAGAAAATCGCCATCACCGATAACAACGACGCGTTGCTGCTTTGGCTGATCATTGTTATCGCCGCCTGTATCTTCAGGGGTGCGCGTCAACGCAAAACCGATATCTAGCGGGCCACCCTGCTCATCGCTGTCCGGATCCAGGCTGATGGTGCCGCTCAGTTCACCCAGTTCGGTCCAGGATCGTTCCAGTGTGGTGAGGATAGGTGTTGCCTGCCAGCCATTTTCAGCTTCGACTTTGAGCGCAACGGTCTTTGGAAACAGCGTCAGACTATCCATGTTTTGGGTTATAGCGTGGCGTGGGTATTCGGGTATCAGCGCAAAAGCCGGGTTATCAATACCAAATAGTTGCGTGGTAGCGTCGACGATAACGCCCGGTAGAAATTCCACCCCCAGTAATTCAGCGAGTGGCGCTAGCCCGGTGTTTTCTTCGGGTTCGGACAGCCATAATAAATTTCCACCTTGTTTCACATAATCGTCAATGATTTTTACTTCACCCGGCAACAGGTTAACTTGTGGGCTGGCAATTACCAGTAGCCGTGTAGATGCAGGGATCTCAGGCGTTTCGGCCAGGTTCAGGGTGTCGAGTTCGATGCCTTTTTGTTCGACGACTTTGCCAAAGTTGCCCATCGCGTGGTTAGCTTCGCCGTGTGGGTCGCGTTCACCGTGGCCGCTGAGAAAGAAAATTTTGCCTTCTTTCTGACGCGCGATACGCAGCAGGGCGTTGGTAATCGCCTGCTCGGCGAGCTGGCTGACCTTTTCGCTGCGGCCCTGGTAGGCGATGAGTAATTCACCGTCGTGGGTAATACCCAGGTCGCGTACCCTGTCCGGTTCGGCGTCTGGGTTGACGAATTTAAAATGGATATTATTTTTATTGCGTTGGTAACGCTCGATAAGGTTGCGTATGCGTTTACGTAAAACCGGGTCTTCCCGGGTGAAGGCCGTGATGTGTACGTCTTCCGGAATAGTCTGCAGCAGTTTGATGCTGTCGACTGAAAGGCTGTTACTCTGGCTGGCAGTCCAGTCTGTCTGGTAGCTGTATTGAGTACTCAGCCAGGCGAGCATGCCCATGACTGCTAGCAGTACAATCAGAAAAACCAGATTCTGTATTTGCAGTAGCCGGCGTGATTTGCGGTTAATTTCCATCGCTGTTATCCGGTCAGCCGATGGTTATCGAGGCGGCGAATACAGAGGATCAGGAAAGTTGCCACAATGATCAGGTAGTAGATGACATCAGTGCTGCTGAACAGGCCGTTCATAAAAGATTCCAGGTGGGTTTGCATTGACAGGTAACTAAACAGGCCGCTCACGTCTTCACGCTCAGTGCCACTCCAGTCGATGATCCATAACAGTAACAGCAGGCCAAAGGTGCTAATGGCCGCAATCACCGGTTGTTCTGTCAACGATGACATGAACACGCCGATCGCAGAAAAAGCCGCTAATAACAGCATTAAGCCAACTGCGCCTGCTGCGAGTTTACCGCTATCCAGGCTTGCCCCTGCGTAGAGTGACAGTGGCATGGCCAGCAGCATCACCAGCAGGATCAGGAAGAACAGGAAGATGCCGAGAAATTTACCGAGCACAATTTCGGTCATTGATAAGGGTGCGGAAAACAGCAGCGGCAGGGTGCCGTTGCGCTGTTCGTCGCTAAATACGCGCATGGTCATGGCGGGTGCCACCCAAAGAATCAGAAAGCCCGCCGTTTTCAACAGCGGGGTGATGATGATTTCCGTGACACCCGGTGCGCCTTCCATGCCGGCCAACTGGGGTTGCCAGTACATGTAAGTGTCGAGCTGTGACAGGAACAGGTAAGCCAGAATCAATTGCATGACCGCCAGCAAGGCCCAGGCCAGCGGTGACAGAAACAAGCTTTTCAGTTCTCGCAGGGCTATGGTGAAAATCATCAGGCCACCTCGTTGTCTGGGGGTTGTTCACCAGTGGTTAGTTCAACAAAAATCTGCTCCAGGCCACGCCGCTCCAGCGCCAGTTCTACCAGACCCCAGTTTTGTTCAGCAACCAGACTGGCAACTGTACCCGCTGGATTATCCTTGTTGAAGGTAAGCCGTGCCGAAGTGTTGCTTAATGATGCAACACTTTCAATGCCTTCCAGCCCACGCAGTTTTTCTGTTTCAATGGGCGCTCGGGTTTCCAACGTTAATGCATTTCCGGTTAAGCGTTGCTGCATGTTGGCCATGGATTCCGAGAACACCAGTTGCCCTTGATGAATAATCTGTACCCGGCTGCAGGTCGCCTGGACTTCGGGCAGGATGTGGGTGGATAAAATGATGCCGTGATTCTCGCCCAGTTCACAAATCAGTTTACGGATATCACGAATCTGATTAGGGTCCAGTCCGACGGTCGGCTCATCGAGGATAACCACGGCCGGGCTGTGCAGGATGGCCTGGGCGATGCCAACACGCTGCTGAAAACCCTTCGATAAATTCCCGATCAGGCGTTTTCCAGTATCACCCAGGCCGCAGCGTTGTTTAGCATTATTAATCGCCTTGCTGCGTTGGGCTTTGGCGAGCCGGTGCAAACGGGCGCAGTAGCTGAGGTATTCGTCGACCGTCAACTCGCGGTAGATCGGTGGTTGTTCAGGCAGGTAGCCGATATGGCGTTTCGCCTGTTTGGCGTCCTCGAGCAGGTCGATGCCGTTGATGGTGACACGGCCGGCACTGGGCGCGAGATTGCCCGTGATCATCCGCATGGTGGTGGATTTCCCAGCACCATTTGGGCCTAGAAAACCCAGCACTTCGCCTTGTGCCAGGGTAAAGCTGACATCCTGCACAGCGGTGTGGTGGCCGAAGTGCCGGTGCAGTTGCTCAACGCTGATCAGGATTTTTGAGGCCATGTCAATTATGATGTGTTTAATTAAGAGCGCAGTCCCTAATGCCATGGGCGTAAGCCGAAACTGTGCGGTGCGATAGCATAACTGAAAGTTTTCTAAATTGGGATAGTTTCGAATGTCTGCAGACACGCCATTGAGTGATCAGCTCGGGTTTGGCGCTGATTGGCGCGAAAGCCAGTTGTTGCTGGCCGGGATAACAGGAATTGACCAGGAGCTGGTGATTTTGCTGCACGAGCTGCTGGATCAGGATAAACATATCCAGACCCTGGTAAACCAGTTTTACCAGTATCTTTTCGGTATTCCGCAGGCAGCGGTTGTTTTGAATAAATTTGACCGTGCGCAGCTGGAAAATGTTCAGGCCGACTTTCTAACTACATTCGGCAAGGGCTTGGCAGGTGCCGCCTATTTTGAAAACCGCATCAGGCTAGCGTTAGTGCATATGCAATTGGATATAGCGCCGAGCCTTTACAATGCGGCCCTCAGTTATCAGCAGGGCCTATTGAATGATTTTATCATCAAGGTTGCTCGTACTAAAAAGCTTAGCCGCTCTTTGGTCGAGTTAGTTGGCAAGCTGACAGCGCTGGACATACTGATCGCAAATGAGGTCTACAAAACGGCATTTCCACAAGCCGCCGAACAGGCGCTCCGACAAGACCGTCCCAGTTACGAAACCTATGATAACCGTTTGCAGCAGGATGCCACGAGCGGTGCGGCGGGCCGTTTGACGGTTCTCAAGGCGGTTGAGTGTGGTCTTGAGACGGCGCACCGGACCGGTCAACCCCTGAGTCTGATACTGGTTGAGTTGGATACGCTTGCAACAGAGAAATCTATTGATATAGAAGCTGCACTTGAACAGATACTGCGTGAAATGGTGGTGCGCCTGAAGTCCTCAGTACGTAGTTTCGACCTTGTCGGCCGCTATGGCGCGCGCAGCTTTATTATGTTGTTGGAAAATACATCCTTGCATACCAGCCGCCAGATTGCCGAGCGGGTACGCTGCCGGATGCAGGAAAAACCGGTGCATAGTCGGCAACATGAATGGAAAATTACCGTTAGTCAGGGGATAGCAGGCGCGCTCAGCAAGGATGATCAGGACAGCCTGTTATTGCGTTGCGGCCGGGCGCTGGAACAGGCCAGATCTGCAGGAGGTAATTGCATTAAAGAGGAGACCGGTTTTGCTGCTGGGGGTTGATACCGGCGGTACCTTCACGGATTTTGTATTTATTGACGGTGAACGTCTGCGTATCCATAAAGTGCTGTCTACCCCGGACGCGCCGGAGCGGGCCATCTTGCAAGGTATCAGCGAGTTGGGACTTGAAAATAAAACCTATACGTTAATCCATGGTTCGACGGTAGCAACCAATGCCGTCTTGGAACGCAAGGGCGTGCGCACGGTGTATATCACGAACCGCGGCTTTGCCGATCTGCTGACGATCGGCCGCCAGGCCAGACGCGAACTCTATAATCTGCAACCTGCCGTGCAGCCGCCACCGGTACCGGCAGCGCTCTGTCTGGAAACCGGTGGCCGTCTGGCTGCCGATGGCAGTGAAATCGAACCGCTTAGCGAGGCAGATCGTGTACAGTTACAAGCGCAATTGCAAAACCTCAAGCCGCAGGCTGTGGCAATTAATTTACTGTTTTCCTTTCTCGATGACCGCTTTGAAAAACAAATTGCGGAGCTGGTGCCTGATGAGGTGTTTGTTTCGCGTTCGTCTGCCGTGCTGCCCGAGTACCGGGAATATGAGCGCGGTATTGCGACCTGGCTGAATGCCTGGGTAGGCCCACTGGTTGAGGGCTATGTGCAACGCTTATCAAAAGCGGTTGCGCCGTCACCGGTCAGCGTTATGCAGAGTTCCGGGGTGACAATTTCAGCAGAACTGGCGGCACAACGCGCGGTGGAATTATTATTATCCGGGCCAGCAGGTGGTTTGATGGGTGCGCGCAGCATCGGTCAAACTCTGGGTATTGATCGATTGCTCAGCTTTGATATGGGAGGCACTTCCACCGATGTGGCGTTGCTCGACGGTCAGATCGGATTGACTTCCGAGGGCAGTATTGGCGGCTGGCCGGTGGCTGTTCCAATGGTGGATATGCATACCATCGGTGCCGGTGGCGGATCCTTGGCGCGTGTAGATTCTGGTGGCATGCTGCAGGTCGGTCCGCAATCGGCAGGTGCTGACCCCGGTCCGTCCTGTTACGGCCGTGGTGGTGTCTTGCCAACAGTGACGGATGCCAATCTGTTGCTGGGCAGATTACTGCCCGATGTTTTCCTGGGTGGAGAGATGCGACTGGATATTTCAGCCGCGCGACAAAGTTTTCAACCCTTGGCCACAGCCATGAAGGTGTCACTCGAGCAAGCGGCGCTCGGTGTGATTCAGCTTGCGAATGAGCACATGACGCAGGCGCTGCAGGTGATCTCTGTGCAGCGTGGAATTGATCCGGCCGGTTTTACCCTCACAGCTTTTGGGGGCGCCGGAGGCCTGCACGTTTGCGCGTTGGCCGAAGCCTTGAGTATCCGGCAGGCGTTAGTGCCGGTACATGCCGGTGTACTCTCTGCATTTGGCATGCTCGCTGCGCCGCGCGGCCGCCAGCTGTCACACGCGGTACGTAGTTTGTTGGTGGAGCAGGATGATGTTTGCTTGCTGCAACGCTTTGCGGATCTAGCATCCAGCGGAAAAATGGAGTTGGCACAAGAAGGTGTTACCGCAGCAGAAATCGACACCGAGTATAAAATGGATTTGCGCTATCAGGGGCAAAGTTATTATTTAACGGTGCCTTTTCAAAATATAGTGCAGGCTGAGCGGGATTTTCATGCATTGCATAAACAGCGTTTTGGCCACGCTATGCAAGTGCCTGTTGAGCTAGTCAATATCCGCATCAGTTTGCAAACTGCCGAACCCGTTATTGCAGTACATTTTGAGTCTGCGGCAGAGCAGGGCGATGAACCCTGCCTTGTGGAAGTAGCAGGGTGCGACAGGCAGGTTCCAGTTTGGCATCGGTCGTCACTGGTGTGCGAACAGGAAATTGATGGCCCGGCTTTAATAGTGGATCCAGTGGCAACCACCTGGCTTCACCCGGGCTGGCAAGCGAAGCTGCATGCCAGTGGTAGTTTGCTGCTGTTCTGGAAAGCGGCAGATAATAATTAGTAAAGGCTATGTAATGACTAAGCAGTACGTTGACTACCCGACAGAGATATACTTTTTGCGGGATAGCCGAAAAATTGTCGGGCACAAGTTAATTCCACATCTGCAGGTTGTGGTATCTTTTGCTGGTAAAGCTATTTCCAAGGACTACTAGCGACCTATATATTATGGATACACCCAATCTTTCCCAGCCTGATCTGTACATCAATCGCGAGCTAAGCCTGCTCGAGTTCAACCAGCGGGTACTTGCCCAGTCCCGTGATCCGGATACGCCGCTACTGGAACGGCTGAAATTCCTGTGTATTGCCAGCACCAATCTTGACGAGTTTTTTGAAATCCGTGTGGCCGGTGTCAAACAACGGATAGAATCGGGTTCGGTACAGGCGGGGCCGGATAATTTTTCGCCGACTGAGGTCATGAACAGCATCAGTAGCCGGGCGCACCAGCTGGTCGACGAACAATATTATGTGCTGAATGAGGAGTTGATTCCGGCTCTGGAAGCAGAGAAAATCCGCTTTTTACGCCGCGCCCAGTGGGATGAAAAGCAGTCCGCCTGGTTGCGCCAGTTTTATGATCATGAATTGCTGCCGGTATTGAGTCCGCTGGGGCTGGATCCGGCACACCCGTTTCCTCGCATCCTCAATAAGAGTTTAAACTTTATCATGTCGCTGGAAGGTAAGGATGCGTTTGGGCGTTCCAGCGGTGTGGCCATTGTGCAGGCGCCTCGTTCCCTGCAACGGCTAGTGCACTTTCCTGAAGAATGTGCCAGTGGTCCTTATGATTTTGTGTTTCTCTCCTCGATCATTCATGCCTATGTTGATGATCTTTTCCCGGGCATGAAAGTGACCGGCTGTTATCAGTTTCGGGTTACCCGTAACAGCGACATGTTTGTGGATGAAGAAGAGATCGATGATTTATTGCACGCGGTAGAAGGTGAATTACTATCGCGGCGTTACGGTGACGCCGTGCGCCTCGAAGTCGCGGATAACTGCACCCATGCCATGGAAGAATTTTTGCTCGGCCAGTTCGAGATGGGCGCGATCGATTTATACCGCGACAACGGGCCGGTGAACCTGAACCGTTTGTTGGCAATCTATGACCTTGTCGACCGGCCGGATCTAAAATACATGCCGTTTAAACCGCGGCGTCCGGCGGGCATTTCGCCGGATACTTCTATGTTTGAGGCAATGCGTGGCGGCGATATACTGTTGCACCACCCCTTTGATTCGTTTGTGCCTGTGATTGATTTTTTAAAGCAGGCCGCAGTGGATCATAAAGTCCTGGCAATCAAACAAACGCTCTACCGTACCGGCCCTGACTCTGCGGTGGTTAATGCGCTGGTAGCGGCTGCCCGTGCAGGTAAGGAAGTCACGGTGGTGATCGAATTGCGCGCCCGGTTTGACGAAGAGGCTAATATCAAGCTGGCTAACCGGCTGCAGGAGGCCGGGGCGCATGTGGTCTACGGTGTTGTCGGCTACAAAACACATTGTAAGATTATGCTGGTGACGCGCCGGGAATCGCGCCGTCTGCGTCATTATGTGCATTTGAGTACCGGTAACTACCATGCCCGAACCGCGCGGCTGTATACCGATTATGGTTTGATGACCTGTGATTCGGCGATGGGGCGTGACGCACACCGTGTGTTTCAGTTGTTGACCAGCCTGGGCAAAGTCAAACAGCTCAAGAAAATGCTGCAATCCCCTTTCAATCTGCATCAGTCGATGCTGCAGAAAATTGAACGCGAAGCCAATCTGGCCGGTGCGGGTAAAGTGGGAAAAATTATTATTAAGTGCAATGCGCTGATTGAGCCGGAAATCATTCGCGCACTTTATAGTGCTTCACAGGCGGGTGTTAAAATTGAATTGATTATCCGCGGCGTCTGTTGTTTGCGGCCCGGCGTGCCCGGTGTGTCCGATAATATTACCGTGCGTTCGATCATAGGCCGGTTCCTTGAGCATACCCGGGTGTTTTATTTTAATAACCAGGGCGAAGATGAATTGTATTTATCCAGCGCTGACTGGATGGATCGTAACTTTTTCCGGCGGGTGGAAATTGCCTTTCCGGTCGATGATAAAAAATTGCGGAAACAGATTGTCAGGGAAGGTCTGAATGGATACTTACAGGATAATACCGAGGCCTGGATTCTGCAGCGCGACGGTGTTTACAAACGCCGCAACAGGGCAAAAAATCAGAAACCACGCAGTGCACAAAATGCCTTGCTTGGGCAGGCCTAAGCATAGCGTAGTTTTACATCCATATTTTTTAGTATCTTTTTTTCCGTTTCCAGGCTGGATTCGGTCAGGCGATTTGACGATAACCATTGTTCGGGAAATGTCAGGTCTATTTTGTCAGTCTCGGCGGTGACTTTGATTGCCGGCAGCGGTTCGTCTGAACGGTCACGGTTTAAGATCACGGCCAGGCGGAATAATATTATCAGCTTTAAACCAACGGCTTGCATCGAGGCCGGAATCATATCGAGCATGGCCGGTTTTAGCTTGCGCCTGTGGGCGAGAATTAAGGTCGCCAGAAAATGTTGATCGCGCACGGAAAATCCCGGTAAATCCGAATTTTCTATTAAGTAGGCACCGTGTTTATGATACCGGCTATGCGCAATTACCAGCCCTGCTTCGTGTAGATAACTTGTCCAGTGCAACCATTGTCTGGCGGCCACCGTATCAAGATCCCAGGCGCTGGCGGCCTGTTCCAATAAATTGAGCGCGGTAGCTTCAACCTGTTGTGCCTGTTGTAGATCGGCTTGATAACGTTTGGCGAGTGCGAGCACGGTGGCTTCGCGAATATCCTGGTGGTGCAGGCGCCCGGCCAGGTCGTAGATAACTCCTTCGCGTACTGCGCCGGACGAATGCAGCATGCGATCGATTTTTAGCGCATCAAACACGGCACTGAGGATAGCCACACCCCCTGCGAAAACCGGCCGGCGGTTTTCGCTCAGACCTTCAAGTTTAAGCGCGTCGGCGTGACCCAGGTCAATCATTTCACTGCGCAGTTTTTTCAATGCCCCGGGGGTGATGCCGTTTTCACTCCAGCCGGCCTGTGTCACCACATTGCGGATGGCGCGGATGGTGCCCGATGAGCCGGTCGCCATCGTCCAGCCCAGTTTCCGGTACACCCTTTTGATCGGTTGTAATTCCAGACGTGCAGCAAGTATGGCTTGATGCATTGCGTCTTTGGTAATGGCGCCGTCAGCAAAAAAGCGCAGACTCAAGCCAACGCAGCCCATATACAGACTTTCCAGTTTTATCGGGTCAATTCCTGCGCCGATGATCAGTTCGGTACTGCCGCCGCCGATGTCCACAACCAGCCGTTGACCGCCAGGGTCTTGCAGGCTGTGCGCCACACCCAGATAAATCAGGCGGGCTTCTTCGATACCGGAGATGACTTCGATAGAGTGGTTCAGGGCTTGTTGAGCCTGGTCAAGAAAGCCGTTGCAGCTTTGCGCTTTGCGCAGCGTATTGGTGCCGACTGCACGCACACTGTCCGGGGCAATGTCGCGCACCCGTTGCCCGAAACGGTGCAGGCAATCCAGGGCCCGCTGGGCGGCTTTTTCGTCCAGGCAGTTGTTCTCGTCCAGGCCTGACGCAAGCCTGACGGGTTCCTTGAGCCGATCCAGGATCTGCATTTGATTTTCCTGCAGCCTGGCAACAATCATGTGGAAGCTATTGGAGCCAAGGTCAATAGCGGCCAGTACAGAAGGAGTGTCTTTGTTATTCAATTTAGTTCTGCGGGCGATTTCTTCGATGCCGTATTTTCAGGGAGTTGGCCCGCTTTCTCAAGGCTTGTATAGGTTTTACTGCGATTTTTCTAGGAAAATGATGAAATTCCGCTCCGGCAGTGTAGCCGGTGAATCAGAGATGACTGGGAGAACTAATCCTGAACAAGTTGCTGGCGCATTTGACTCGCCCACTTTAGGGCTTCCAGATAACAATTCCTGATTTCCGGCATCGGCAGTAATTGGCAGCGCACGGCTTCCCAGTTGCCGCGCTCATACGCCAGTACACAGCTCAGGGTTTCCCCGTGCGTGCCTGCCTGTGACAGAAGGGCATTGGATATGTGGTCTGCGAGTGGCAGCTGGGTAAGGATTTCTTCCATACTGTTGTCCATCAGCGCGTCCAGCGCAGAAAATAAACCCACTGTAAAGAAGGATTCTGGGTTCGGTAATTGCATTTTTGTCGCCAGTAGCTCGGCCATTTTACCGCGGATCATGGCCATGACGACCAGTTCAACAGGCTTGTTATCCACGGACGACATGGCCAGCAGCAGGCTCCAGCTTTTAATATTCTGCAGGCCCACCAGCACGACGGCTTCGTGGACTGATTCGACCTTGCGCGGCAGCGACAGGGAGGCCGAGTTTACATAGCGCAATATGCGGAAACTCAGGGCAATATCCTGGCTGACCAGGTCTTCGAGTTGTTTGGCTGTTATCGATGGATCCTGCAGTTTGCCGAGCAGATTAAGAATAGACAGTCTGTTATTGGGCAGGCGCTGTCCCTGGATAATGACGGGCTGGGCAAAGAAATATCCCTGGTAATACTCGAAACCTAATGCTACGCAATATTGGTACATTGCCTGGTCTTCAACTTTTTCTGCGAGCAGCTTTAGCGGGTATTGGCGTAACGCGTTTACATGTTCACGAATCTGTTCTCTGTCGAGCGCCATCACATCGATTTTGATGATTGAGGCTATTTCTACAAGCGGCCTTAATGCTTCATTAAAAATAAAATCATCCAGCGCCAGTAGGTAACCCTGATTTACAAAACGGCGTGCGGCTTCAATGACTTCCTCGTCAGGGTGGATGTCTTCCAGTAGTTCCAGCACAACCCGGTCTTTAGGTAGAGAAATAGGCCGCTCGTCGACGATAAAACTGCGCGTCAGGTTGATGAAGGCCAGGCGGTCACCAACAATATTATTGAGACCGATTTCCATGAACGTATTGACAATGACATCCGCAGTTGCCTGGTCGCCATCGGTGATGCCGGCCCGGTTGATTTCGTTATCCCGGAACAGCAATTCGTAGGCATAGACATTCAGATCGCGGTCATAGATTGGCTGCCTGGCAATGTAGATATCACTCATGGTGGATCAGTCAGTCTTCAGGGTTCTGATAACGAAATTACGCAACTTATTTTCTGCCGTATTGTAGCCAATATTGATAACTGGGGTTGTCTTATTTTGTCGGCTATAGCGGGTAACTATTAAGCGCATTGGCTTAGTTGCAGAGGTAAGCGGCGATTTTTTAGTGGTAGTTGAGATTTATTCTCAAGACGGCCACAGTAGGTTCAACGGATTTTTCTAGGATAACAGGTAGGCATTAAAAAACCCGACGCTACCGGGTTCGTGGAAACAGATCAAAGCTACTCTGCTACTTAATCTTGGCTTCCTTGTAGGTTACGTGTTTGCGCACCACCGGATCGTATTTTTTCAGTTCCAGCTTGTCGGGCATGGTACGTTTGTTCTTGGTGGTGGTGTAGTAGTGGCCGGTACCGGCACTGGATACCATTTTAATTTTATCGCGCATGGTTGCTTCTCCTAGACCTGTTCGCCGCGGGAACGCATGCTGGCGAGGACGTCATCGATCCCCTTCTTATCAATTATGCGTAGCCCTTTTGTCGAAATACGTAATTTAACCCAGCGGTTTTCACTGGCCACCCAGAAGCGGTGAGTATGCAGGTTTGGCAGGAACCAGCGGCGGGTTCGGTTTTTGGCGTGGGACACATTATTGCCTGCAATCGGCCGTTTGCCCGTGACCTGACACACTCTGGACATGGTTATTTCCTCAAAATCTGGTTGCACCGGGGCATTGGCCCGCTAGTGGGAACCGCGTTTTATACCAGAAGCGCCAGAGACCCTCAAGTCCGGCGTGAAAATACATCTCAATAAAGGCTGGCGGTAATGATCCTGGAAAGCGCCGCTCTGGTTGAAGTTAGGGTGTATAAGTTGACTTATAACTCAACTATATGCAAATATCTTTAATTATTGCGCTATAAATCAATATATAATTATTGCGTTATTTATCAAAAATGTTATTATTAAGGCATTAATATGATCTTTAAATCAATTTATGCACCCAAATACTCTGATCAGTGACATCATTGCTGCAGCCAAATTGCAACGTATCTCCCAAGGTGAGCTGGCCAGACGGGCGGGCATTCGGCCCGAGACCCTGTCGAGGGCAAAAAGCAACCCGAATATCCGTCTGCAGACCCTGCTCGATCTCGCCGCCGTGGTTGGCTTACGTTTGAAACTCATCCCGGATCACCCGGTGGCCGAGCAGATTGACAGCGGAACCTTGTTCCCACCGGCATGAGTACCGACCGGGAAGCGGTGGTCTGGACGCGTTTGGGTGGAACCCCGCAACGCATGGGGCGGCTTTATGTGACGGATACGGATTGCCGTTTTACCTACGACCCGGCCTATGTCGAGACCGGCCAACCTGGACTCGGCCTGGTTTATGCCACTGAGTATTACCAGGCAAAGACGCTGTCGCGGCCGCGAAAAAAGCCGTTTGATTTGTTTCCACCGTTGCAATCGTTGATTCCTCCCGCACAGGAAGACAATTTTCAGCGCAATCTGGCGCTGAAGTATCTGGCCTCACAAGGCATCAAGGATCTCACGGGTTTCGCCGCCGATTGGGAGATCCTGAAGGCTTCGGGGCATGGCGGTATCGGCCACCTGGATCTGTTTCCTTCAGATGACAAGGCCGGTCAATGGTATAGCACAGTGCCCGCCCACCGGCTGACTGAGATCAGTGATGAACTCGGTTTTACACTCAAGGAGTTCATGACCTGGTTTGACGAAGACATCGAGATACTGATCCAGACTGTGGGTCCTACCCCGAGCGTTGGCGGCGCCATCCCGAAGCTTTTGTTGTCGATCCCGGCGTCCGGCTGGGATGGCCGTATCGGTCTGCCGACCCGTGAAACCACGCCCGGTGTCACCGATGTCGTGTTGAAGTTTGAGCAGACCACGCGCTACCCCGGCATCATCGAACTCGAGGCCATGGCATTGGATATGCACCGCCAGGCGGGTTTTGAAACGCCGCGCTATTGGCCGTGCCAGTTCAAGGGGATGCCGGCGCTGGCGGTTGAGCGATTCGACCGTGATACAGACAATCATCCGCTGTGTATGGAAACGCTGTATTCGATCCTGGCCTCCGGTACGCTGTTACGCAATCACTATGATTACCGTTACGACCTGATTGCGGCTGCAATCGATCAATCTGCGGTGCGTATTGCCACCGATGCGGTGGCGGCCAAGGAACACCTGTTCAGCTGCCTGATCATGTCGATGCTGACCGGTAATGGAGATTTACATTTAGAGAATCTCGCCATTCTGACACGGGACACTACCCGCGCCTTCACGCCCATTTACGATCCAACGCCGATGCGTGCCTATTCACAGCACGACATGCTCAGCGTGATGCCCTTTGGTGGCTATGGTGAGTATCCTGAAGGCAGCGATAAGGCGACCTGTTTTGTCGAAGCAATTTCACAACTGAGTAAAAGCTTTGGTCTCAGTGCGGCGCGTTTGGCTGAACTGCTTACTGGCTTGCTGGAGGCCACAAAAGACTATGAGTCGAGGGTTAACGCGCTTGAGACCGTCCCGGATGAGAACCGGGAGCGTTTGATTAAACGCATCACGGAGGTGAGGGGGCCGTTGGTGTCGATGCTGGATTAATTTAGTGTGACCTTTACTTTATCCGAATTAATACGTACGTTGATTATGTGCCCCATGATTCGCAGACCCGCTGTGAATACATCCCTGTACGCTCAGCGGCAGCTTCCCTGCTGCCGATGGTCTGCAAATCATGGGGCACATAATCAACGTAGTAGATGTACTGAAGGGCGAATGCATCCGATCCAACAGTTCATTCTTAAAGCGTGGCTACACAACAGGGTGTGTGTTAGCAACCATAGGATGAATACCCGAAAAATTGATGGGTAAGTAAACTCCATCCTACAATTGTCCGCGCTCTGCCAGTGAAACAATTTCCCCGTCGCCGATAACCAGATGATCCAGAACCGGTACATCAATGAGCGCCAGCGCTTCGCGTAATCGTTTCGTCAAGCGGACATCCGCCTGGCTGGGTTCGGCCACGCCGGACGGGTGATTATGCGCGAGAATCACCGCTGCGGCGTTGTGTGCTAGACAGCGCCGCACGACTTCACGCGGATAAACACTGGCGCCATCAATCGTGCCCTGGAACAAGTCTTCCATAATGATGACGCGGTTGCGGTTATCCAGGAACAGACAGGCAAAAACCTCGGCTGGGCGGTTGCGCAGCCGGGCGCTGATATAGGCCCGGGTGTCGTCAGGATTTTGCAGCGCGTCTTCGCGTTGTAATCGCTCCAGGGTATGCCGCCGCGCCATTTCCAGTACCGCCTGTAACTGCGCGTACTTGGCCGGCCCGAGGCCGTGCTGCCTACAAAACTGCTCAGCATTGCTGTCGAGCAGGGCGCGTAATCCACCAAATTGTGTAATCAGCGAACGCGCCAAGTCGACAGCGCTGCTGCCTGCCACGCCGGTGCGCAGAAATATGGCGAGTAATTCAGCATCGGACAGCGTGCCGGGGCCGTGCTTGAGAAGTTTTTCGCGCGGCCGTTCATCTCTTGGCCAGTTAGGAATTGCCATGACTACCTCCTTGTAGGTGTAGGATTATCCGCCGGAGTCCTTTCCAGCACCTTCTTTCTGTTAAACTTTGAGGCAAATGAAAAGCTTAGTCAACAAACGTATTCTGCTTGGGGTCACCGGTGGCATTGCAGCCTATAAAAGCGCCGAACTGGTGCGGCTACTGGGCACCGCAGGTGCTGACGTGCGCGTGGTGATGACACGCGCAGCACAGGAATTTATTACCCCGCTGACATTGCACGCGCTGTCGGGACAGCCAGTTTACAGCAATTGGTCTGAGCTTGAAGCGGCAATGGGCCACATCGAACTGGCGCGCTGGGCAGACCGCATCCTCATCGCACCCGCCAGTGCTGATACCATTGCCCGACTGACGCAAGGCCGGGCGGACGGCTTACTCGATGCGCTGTGTCTGGCCAGCGCAGCGCCAATTCTGCTGGCGCCGGCCATGAACCGGGTGATGTGGGAAAAACCGGTGACGCAGGACAACATTCGGTTATTGCAACAACGCGGGGTTGAAATTATTGGACCCGCAGCAGGCCAGCAGGCCTGTGGCGAGACCGGTCCAGGCCGTTTGCTTGAGCCGGAACGGGTGTGTCAGCAGTTGGCTGATTCTTTTGCAACGGGTGAACTGTCTGGTCTGAAAGTGCTGATTACGGCAGGCCCAACGCGCGAAGCCATCGACCCGGTGCGTTGTCTGAGCAACCGCAGTTCCGGTAAAACCGGTTATGCGATTGCTGCCGCCGCCCAGGCTGCAGGGGCAGAGGTTATGCTAGTGAGCGGGCCGGTTGCACTCGCTGTGCCGGACAAGGTGCAGCGTTACCAGGTAGAGTCGGCCGCACAGATGCTCGATGCGGTACTTGAGCGAGTGGAGGCGTGCGACCTGTTTATTGCCACGGCCGCGGTGGCCGATTATCGCCCTGTCGAGATCGCTGATCAGAAAATTAAAAAAAGCGCTGCCCGCTTAAACCTGCAACTGGAAAGAACAACCGATATTCTGGCGGCAGTCGCGAGTCTAAAAGAGGCGCCATTTTGTGTCGGATTTGCCGCCGAAACCAGGCAGCTAGAGAAAAATGCACAAAAAAAACGCCTGGCCAAATCCCTTGACCTGGTCGTTGCCAACCTGGTCGGCGCTGGCCTCGGTTTCGACGTCGACGGCAATCGCTGGCATTTATTCTGGGAAGGCGGTTCAACGGTGTTTGCACAGGCCTCGAAGACCCAGCTGTCCCGGCTGTTAATCGAAAAAATCTCTCATTTATATAAATTAAAGGCAACGCGCAGTGGCAACCAAGAACAACATTCAGCTTAAGATTCTCGATAACCGCATCGGTACCCAGTTCCCGTTGCCAGATTATGCCACGCAAGGCTCAGCCGGCATGGATTTGCGCGCCTGTCTGGAGAGCTCCTTGGAGCTGTTACCCGGGCAGACCGAACTACTGCCGACGGGTATCGCCATCCATATCAGCGACCCCGGATTGGCGGCTGTTCTATTACCTCGTTCCGGTTTGGGGCATAAGCACGGCATCGTGCTGGGAAACCTGGTCGGTCTGATTGATTCCGATTATCAGGGCCAATTGTTCGTTTCTTGCTGGAATCGTGGTCAGACGGCTTTTGTGGTTGAACCCGGTGAGCGGATTGCCCAGATGGTCTTTGTACCCATTATTCAGGTAAATCTTGAAGTTGTAGAAGAATTTGCCGATAGCCAGCGAGGGTCAGGTGGATTTGGGCACACGGGACGTACCTGAAGCGCCTGTTAGCAGTTCAATCGCTCACTCCCAAAATAGAAACTATACTTAATTAATAACTTATTGGAATCAGGATAAGCCATGGAGCTACCGTTTCGGGCCGGTAAAAAAGACGCCGCTAACAAGGCATCTGATAAAGCGGGCAAGTCAAAAGTGAGTCGGCGTGCTGATACCAGCATGCGGAAGATGTTGTTGAGCCTGGTTTTAGTGACGCTACCGCTATTGGCTATTCCACCGATCGTGGTTTACTGGCAAGCGGCAAAGCAACTTGAGTCTGCCGGCACAGCGCAGGCCGGGCTGTCGGCGAAGATGTTTGCCGGTAGCGTACAGCATTGGGTAGAACGGCAAATTGCCACCGCAGAACTGGTCGCAAAAGATGTCGAAATTGCACGCCTGTTGCAAGCGGGTGATGCCAGTGCGCTGCAGCAGAAGAGCCTGGCACTAGGCTACCTGTTTCCTGATTCCATCCGCGTGCGTTTGCTCGAGCCTGGCTTGGCGCAGGAGGATATGAGTGCATCACCGCCGATTACCTTTGCCGCAGTGGATATGATCCGCGCTGCAGAAACCAGCGCCAAGCAACCGCCGATGGAAGTACACGCCTCCGGAACCCCTCAGCAACATATCAATCTGGTGCGGCGCGTGCTGGATCCCAGTGGACGGCGTATCGCCGGTCATTTGATGATCAGCTTTCCGATACTGGGGTTGCAGGAGATGTTACAAAAGTCCAGTGTGCAGGGATTTGCCGAGCTACGGCAAAGCGGTTCACTGGTGCTGGCCAGCCAGGGAAGTGCAGACTTAAAAGCTGGCATGCCCGATGCTAATTCTAAGGTCAATGGCAGCCGTTGGCAGGTCGCCTACTGGGTGCCGGGTACGCAAGCGGCCGGACAAAGTATGTTGTTATATGGTCTGATCGCGGCTGCGTTGGCAGCGCTTTGCCTGTTGCCTGTTGCCTTACTTTTGTACAAAAAACTGCTGGCTGCCTTGCGCAAGGATCAGGCGGCGTGTTTGACCATCGTCAAGGATTTGCGCGAGAACCGCAACAAACCCACCCACCCGATTGCGGCGGTTGCCGAAATGGGCGATACCCTCGAACTAATGTCGCGCGAAGCGGATAAAGGGTTGTTGGGTTCAAAGGCTAAGAAGCCGCCCGCGAAGCAAGCTAAACGGCCTATATTGGCAGACCCGATAGATGAAGTCGAGACGGATATGCTGTTTGATAAATCGGCCCTGCAAATCAGTAAAGTTACCAGTGACCAAGGTGCAATCAGCAGTAGTATATTCAAGGCTTACGATATCCGCGGGATTGTTGGCGAGACCTTAACAGCAGACGTGGTTTATCAGTTAGGCCGTGCGCTAGGCAGCGAAGCTTATTTCCGGGGTGAGCAAGTGGTCGTGGTCGGCCGTGACGGCAGATTGTCTGGCCCCGAACTTTCTGATGCCCTGATCCAGGGTTTGAAATCGACCGGGCGTGACGTCAAGGATATCGGGCTGGTGCCAACACCCGTGCTTTATTATGCGGCCCAGCACCTGGGTACCGGTTCCGGTGTGATGCTCACCGGTAGCCATAATCCGCCGGACTATAACGGCCTCAAGATGGTCATCGGCGGAGAAACCTTAGCCAGCGAGGCTATCCAGGAACTGCGCAAACGGATAGATAAAGGTGATCTGTTGACCGGTGATGGCAGTGTTGAAACTGTCGAGGTTATGTCAGATTACATAGGCAGGATTACTTCAGATGTACAGGTGATCCGTCCACTCAAGGTAGTCGTTGATTGTGGAAATGGCGCCGCCGGAGAGGCTGCACCTGAGTTATTCAATGCGCTGGGCTGTAAAGTAGAGACCTTATACTGCGATATAGACGGCAATTTCCCCAACCACCACCCGGATCCAAGCAAGCCGGAAAACCTGACCGCCTTGATTCAGGCAGTGCAAGAACATGGCGCTGACCTGGGTTTTGCATTTGATGGCGACGGTGACCGCTTGGGTGTCGTGAGCTCAACGGGCGCCGTTATCTGGCCTGACCGGCTGATGATGCTATTTGCCGCCGACGTGCTGTCACGAAATCCGGGCGCGCAGATTATTTATGATGTGAAATGCACCAAAAATCTTGCCAACGTTATCAGCCAGAACGGTGGTGAGCCCTTGATGTGGCGTACCGGTCATTCCCTGATCAAGGGCAAGATGAAAGAAACCGGCGCCCTGCTGGCGGGCGAGATGAGCGGGCATCTTTTCTTCAAAGAACGTTGGTACGGGTTTGATGATGCGCTCTACGCCGGCGCCCGTTTGCTGGAAATTCTTGCCAACGATGAACGCAGCCCCGATGAAGTGTTTGCAGCCCTGCCTGACAGTATCAATACACCGGAATTGAATGTTGCCATGGCGGAAGGTGAACCCGCCATTTTTATGGAAAAGCTGCGTAAATCTGCCCATTTTGCCGGTGCCAATATTGCCACGATTGATGGTGTGCGTGCCGAGTTTGATAATGGTTGGGGGCTGGTGCGTGCGTCGAATACGACGCCTAGCCTGGTGATGCGTTTTGAGGCCGACGATGAAATGGCTTTGTACAATATCCAGGAAGAATTCCGCCGCGCCCTGTTAGAGACAAAACCTGACCTGGTATTGCCGTTCTAAGTTTTCTAGGTTTAATGCTTGTCATTACACGGGTACCGTAAAGCACACCTGTTCTGCGTAGGTTGGGCTGCGTGCCTCAACCCATCCTGCACAGTGCTGACTGGCAAGGGCGGGTAATACTCAAAACACCGCCGTCATAAAATGCCTGTCTGCCTGCTGTTCTCATAGCCCGCATTTCATTGCTACCTGCTTTTCCAAAAAGTATTTCCTATACACACCGGATTTTTGCTATGTTTCACCACTCTATTGTTTTCCTCGAGGTTATCGAATGAGTCTGAGTTCGCAGTCTGCCCTGCAGGTTGCCAGCGTGCTGAGCGAGGCTTTGCCTTATATCCAGCGCTTTCGCGGCCGTACCGTGGTTGTCAAATACGGGGGTAACGCTATGGTGGACGAAACCCTCAAGAGCAGTTTTGCACGGGATATTGTGTTGATGCGCCTGGTGGGTATAAATCCTGTGGTGGTGCACGGGGGTGGCCCGCAGATCGGCAAGATGCTGGAAAAAGTAGGCAAGGAAAGCAAATTTATTGACGGCATGCGGGTAACGGACAGGGAGACCATGGATGTCGTGGAAATGGTGCTGGGTGGTCTGGTCAACAAGGAAATTGTTAATTTGATAACCAGCCACGGCGGCCGCTCGGTCGGACTGACCGGTAAGGACGGTGACCTGATCCGGGCGCGTAAGTTAACTATGACGCGTGACGCCGAAGGGATGGACGAACCAGAGATTATCGATATCGGCCACGTCGGTGAGGTGGCGGGTATTGATACCTCCGTGCTGGATATGATGTTGTCCGGTGGATTTATACCGGTTATCGCACCGATTGGCGTCGGAAGTGATGGGCTTTCCTATAACATCAACGCCGATCTGGTCGCGGGGAAAATGGCCGAAGTGCTGGGTGCTGAAAAACTGATCCTGCTGACCAATACGCCCGGTTTGTTGGATAAAGACGGTGATTTACTCACCGGTGTAGGCGCAAAACAGGTGGAACACTTAATTGAGGATGGCACTATCCAGGGGGGTATGAAGCCTAAAATCCGCTGTGCTTTAGCAGCGGTACAAGCCGGGGTTAACGCTGCGCATATAATCGATGGCAGGGTGCAGCACGCGGTACTGGTTGAGCTGTTTACCGATGAGGGGGTGGGTACGCTAATTCGCGGCTGACAATCTTTTTGTTTTCTGACTCGATTACTTTGAGTTGCCGGAAGCGTGTCAAGTCAGCTTCGTATTTTTTAAGCACCGTCTTCTGTTCTACCTCCCTATTCCTTATATAGGTTTTATTGTAGCTAACCTGCGCCCTGGCATCGTTAATTTCTCTGCGTAGCGGATCCGGGACAGGCTTTCCTGCACGTTCCATATTGGCGGCGCGCTGTGTCAGGTTAAGTAACCGCTGTTTGGTTTTTTCAGTACGGGCGTTGGTGAGACGGATTGCCGCTTCAATCGCATCAATTTTACCGTTACGCGTCATGATAATGTCGTCTTCAGCGGTAAAGGTGTCCAGCAGCACGCGGTCATAGGCATCCGCTGCATCGCGGATACGTTTTTTTTCTGCAGCAATGGCTGCCAGGCGCCGCTCTTCTGCCAGCTGTGCTTTGGTTTTGGCTGCGGCTCGGGTCTTGACCACCACACCTTGCTGATTCAATGTGTCCTGTTTTTGCTTGGCGAATTGGGGTGGAATCCGGTCACCGTAGCGGATCTGGCCGCTTTCATCGATCCATTTATAGAGCTTGCCCCCCTGGGCTGGCATCAGGCCAAGAAGTAACGCAAAGAGTAACAGCGATATTTGCCAGAAGGGGTGTTTTGATATGCCTGTATTCATGAATTTAACTCTGCCTAAAGGATTGCTCCAGCCTTGATATGAGTTTTACCGAGCATCTGTTGTTGTTTTCTATCTCTTTGATTGCAAATATATTTTCAGCTTTCTCGGGCGGTGGTGCCGGTTTGATCCAGCTGCCCGCACTGATATTTCTGGGCCTTCCTTTTCCCATTGCGCTGGCGACGCACAAAGTTGCCAGTGTCGCTTTGGGTATCGGCGCAACCTTGAGGCACTTGAGAGAACGGCATCTCAACCCGCAGTTTGCCGGGTTGATGCTGCTCGCGGGCTTGCCGGGGGTTATGCTGGGTGCGCGGCTGATTATTGGCATTCCCGGCCGCACAGCTGAAATTGCCCTGGGGGTGTTGACCGTGGGGCTGGGCATCTACTCCATATTGCAGCCGCAGCTGGGGCAGGCCAGTCAGCCTACTCACCGGGAAGGATTTGGCCTGTGGTTGGGGGCGGCGGTGTTATTTGTAATCGGTGTGTTGAACGGATCACTCACCTCGGGAACCGGCTTGTTTGTCACCCTGTGGCTGGTGCGCTGGTTTGGGTTTAACTTTCAGCGTGCAGTTGCCTACACGCTGATTCTTGTTGGGGTGTTTTGGAATGGAACCGGTGCTCTAACCCTGGGCTGGTTTGCTGAAATCCGCTGGAGCTGGTTGCCGGCGTTGTTACTGGGTTCTTTGCTAGGGGGGTATCTGGGCGCGCACTTGGCGATACTCAAAGGTAGTCGTGGGATAAAGAGAGTCTATGAAATTATTACCCTGCTGGTGGGTGTAAAACTGATGATGGGTTAAAGCCGTACGTAAGAGGCCGGATACCCTGGTCGTAGATTCTCCATAGGCAGCGCTAATCAGGTAACGCCATATTGGTCGCGGTATGCATCAATCGCCTGCAGGGTTGGTTGATACTCCGGCCGGGTTGAAATGTAGCGGCGTAATTCATCCAGGGTGACGATGCTGGTTACTTTGAGATTCAGGTCAGCTTCGACTTCCTGAATGGCCGAACGGTCGGCTTTGCCGCGTTCCTGTCTATCCAGTGCGATCACGACACCCGTCGCGGTGGCGTTGGCCGCATTGATAATATCCAGCGCTTCGCGTATCGCGGTGCCGGCCGTAATAACATCGTCAATAATCAGAATCCGGCCTTGTAATGGCGCGCCAACCAGATTTCCACCTTCGCCGTGATCCTTGGCTTCCTTGCGGTTAAAACAGTACGGGATATCTATATTATGCTGGTCAAACAATGCAACAGCGGTGGCGGATGCCAGCGGGATACCTTTATAAGCCGGACCGAACAGGACATCAAATTCCCTGCCGCTAGTGACGATTGCCTGTGCATAAAATCGTCCTAGCCGCGCCAGCGCAGCGCCGGTATTAAACAATCCAGCGTTAAAAAAATACGGGCTGGTACGCCCGGATTTGAGTTTGAATTCACCGAAACGCAGCACGCCACATTCAATGGCGAATTCCAGAAATTCTCGTTTGTAGTTTTGCATCGGGCCATCTGTGGTCAGTTAACAGGTAGCTGTATGATACACAGGCTAATCAATAAGGAGAATGCATGCGCATCATCAGTGTAAACGTGAATGGCATACGTGCCGCAGCGCGCAAAGGCTTTTTTAGCTGGATGACGCGGCAGCGGGCAGATGTCATTTGTATTCAGGAAACCAGGGCGCAGGTACATCAACTTGAAGACCCTGTTTTCAGGCCGCGCGGCTACCATGTGTACTTCCATGATGCGGAGAAAAAAGGCTACAGTGGTGTAGCAATCTATAGCCGGCATAAACCCGATCAGGTTATTGAAGGAATAGGTTGGCCGGATGTCGATGCAGAAGGCCGTTACCTGGAGGCACGTTTTGGAAAGCTCAGTGTTATTTCGCTTTATTTGCATTCCGGATCTTCCAGCGAAGAGCGGCAGCAAGTGAAATTCGGGGTGATGAAACGGTTTATGCCTTACCTGAAGAAGCGGGCGCGCAGCCGCCGCGAATATATTATCTGTGGTGACTGGAATATTGCCCATCGCCAGATTGATCTTAAAAACTGGCGCGGCAATCAAAAGAATTCCGGGTTCCTGCCCGAAGAAAGGGCCTGGATGGACGAGTTGTTCGGTAAAGCAGGTTTTGTAGACGCTTTCAGGGTCATCGACCCACGGCCGGAGCAATATACCTGGTGGTCAAACCGTGGCCAGGCCTGGGCAAAAAATGTCGGCTGGCGGATTGATTATCAGGTCACGACAGCGGCGATAGCACAAGGCGTCGAGCGCGCCAGGATTTATAAAGACAAACGCTTTTCTGATCATGCACCGTTGATCATGGATTACAGCTACAAGTTGGTCAATTAACATGCGTGGCTGGCTGGATGCATTTGCCGTTTATAAAAACCCGCAGGTCTTGTCGATGCTGTTTCTGGGATTTTCAGCAGGTTTACCGATCCTGCTGGTCTTCGGCACCTTGTCAGCCTGGCTGAATGTCGAAGGCGTGGACAAGACCACGATCGGTTTTGTCAGCTGGGTGGCGCTGGCTTACGGCCTGAAATTCCTCTGGTCACCGCTGGTGGATCGCATGGCCTTGCCCTGGCTGACCCGTCTTCTCGGGCAGCGCCGTGGCTGGATGTTGTTGGCGCAGGCCGGTGTGATCACCGGTCTGCTGGCAATGTCTCAGGTAAATCCCACCAGTCAGTTGCAGTGGTTGGTAGCTTTTGCGGTGTTGACGGCATTTTCGTCGGCCACACAGGACATCACGATTGATGCCTGGCGTATCGAGGCGGTAGAAGAAGATATGCAGGGTGCGATGGCCGGCACTTACCAGTTGGGTTACCGCATCGGAATGATTCTGGCTGGCAGCATGGCGTTTGTGATTGCCGACATTATTTCCTGGCCCGCCGCTTATCTGGTGATGGCGGCCTTTATGCTGGTGGGAGTGGTGACTACTTTTATCATCAGTGAGCCCGATCATGCGGCACGCAACAGTGAGTGGGAAACAGAAAAACGCGTCATCAGCCTGCTGGAGCGGAATCAGCACTTGCCAGAAAAAATCCGCCGCCTTCAGGCCTGGTTTGTAGGGGCCGTGATTTGTCCGTTTGGTGATTTTTTCAATCGTCACGGCTGGACTGCGCTGTTGATTTTGTCTTTTATTGCGGTGTTTCGACTGAGCGACATTACGCTGGGCGTGATGGCTTTTCCGTTTTATCAGGACATGGGTTACAGCGGTAAAGAAATCGGTCTGGTGAGTGGCCTTGTCGGCAAGTTTGTGACGATTGGCGGCGCTTTAATCGGGGGTGTATTGGTGGTTCGCTATGGGGTCATGCGGATGCTGTTGGCCGGTGCTATATTGGTGATTCTGACCAATCTGCTGTTCGCCTGGCTGGCGGGACAAGAACCTTTGCTGGTTTGGCTGATCCTGGTGGTCGGTGCAGACAATCTGGCCGGTGGGCTGGCCGGTACTGTCTTCATTGCCTATTTGTCGAGCCTGACTAACCGCTTGTATACCGCTACCCAGTATGCGCTTTTTAGTTCCATCATGTTGTTGCTGCCAAAATTTGTTGGTGGCTTTTCCGGTATGGTGGTTGATGCAAGCAGTTACGAAATCTTCTTTTTATATGCGGCTTCTTTGGGCTTGCCTGCGGTGGCATTGATATTTTTATTAATGAAAAAAGGGCATAGTTGATAATGCCGGAGTTCAGTTATCTGGCGGCATTTATCGTCGGTTTACTGGGCGGCGTACATTGTGCAGGCATGTGTGGCGGCATAGTGACTGCACTCACGTTTGGATTGCCAGAAAATCAGCGCCGCGGTCCACAGGCTTTGCCCTTTTTGCTGGCTTACAATCTGGCGCGGGTTAGCAGTTATACTCTGGCAGGTGTGTTGATGGGGGGCATTGGCTGGATGGCTGCGCACTGGCTTGATATACGGCAAGTGCAATTGATATTACAGTTCGTAGCCGCCCTGTTTATGATTTTGCTCGGGCTGTATCTGGCGGGTTGGTGGATGGTATTGAGCCGGCTGGAAAGTGCGGGTGCCGGTGTCTGGAAAAAGATCCAACCCCTGACACGCCGCTTTATGCCGGTGCAGACAGTACCCCAGGCCTTTATTATTGGTTTGCTATGGGGTTGGCTGCCCTGTGGTCTGGTGTACAGTGTGCTGGTGTGGTCGGTGGCCACGGCTGACCCGGTTTCGGGTGGCTTGCTGATGCTGGCGTTTGGCCTCGGCACCTTGCCGACATTGCTGGCGATGGGGGTAGTGGCGGTGGGCCTGTCACGCTGGATTCAGAGCCAGGCCACCCGTAGAGCCGCCGGTGGCCTGGTGATTCTGTTTGGTTTGTTTCAGCTATTTAACGCAGTTAGCCAGTATAAAATTGCTGTTTGAAATCGACGCTATAACTGTCTGAACTGCCTTCCGGTTTCACATCGACGGTGAAGCGTAAGGTTTCTTCGTTAGTGACAGGAAACTCCCCGATATAATAAATTGCGGTGCCCTCACGAACTTCTCTTAGCTTGATGTTGCGGTGCTGGCCAGTCAGATTTTTTGCCGAAGCCGTTACTTTTGCCGCAACTGGTTTGCCGGTGGTTCCCAACAATTTTGTCAGTATGGCAATGTTGATCATGCCGCGGTTTTTACTGCGTTTGATGCCGTATTGCTTGGTAACAGAAGGCGGTATCTGATTGGTATTAAGGGCATTGAAATGCACCACATACTCACCGAAATCCTGTGAATTTTCAGCTTGAGCATGGCTCGATGCAAACAAAGTAAAAAGCAGCAATAGGTATGAAACGATAGTTTTTTTCGTATACATCCAGATTCTCCTCAGATCGGGGATACTATTAATGATAGACTATCTGTCTGCTGTCAAGTTGCAAGCTTAACTATTATCAGAAAAATCAACGGATACCGGGCGTGCAGTGGCGTAAGCTACGGTTTTCGGTCAGGGTGGGCCAATACGGGTTAGGCTACTGCGGGTGCCAGCGCCGGGTGTGGTGAAGTAGCCTTGGCGTCTGTTAAATCGGCCTGTACTGGCTGGTTGAGCGCGGTAGCAATATCCCCGAGTATATTAAGATTAATCCGGTTTTCACGGTACTCGGCTTCCAGCTCCTTGATACGGGCATCGACTGTGTCACGCGATTCACTGATTTTTTTCAGGGTCTCGTGGCGTTTTTCCATGCGCGCCTTATGCTCCTTGATCTGGTTAATCAAGGGGTTCATGACTTCTTTGATCCAGATGTCAGCGTCCTGGTTGGCCTTGTAAAACAGGCTGCGGGTATGGCTGACGAGGGTAATGAAAAACTTTTTAATGACGTAGGCTTGTTCGGTCATCGCCGTGGCCGGACTGCGCCGGAAAGTTTCAGCTTCCTGGTAGAGTCTTTCCAGTTCGGTGCTATAAGCCGACACGTTGAACTGCCGCGGGGTTAGCGCGGGCAGGCCATGGTCTTCATGGAATTTTCGATAGGTTGCCCGGATCAGCATACGGGTTTGCTCAGCCTGCGAAGTAACCTGCTCCATGGTGTCACGTGCGCCGTCAAAAAAGGTTTCCATGCCGCGTTTCATACCGGAGGTAGTCCAGCTTTGCTGCATTTCCTCACGGGTTTTACTAATTAATTTGTCGAGCATTTCAATGCTCAGTGCATTGACCATATTGCGCGCCTGGTTGTGCAGTACACGCCGGCTGGACTGGAAGCTTTCCACATTACGTAAATACGTGTCTTTTTCTTCCTGCGTCTTGTTTACCAGGTGCATGATGACATCAGAGTTTTTACCGCGGATTGCCCTGAGTTCTTCGAGCTGTTTTTTGAATTGCAGTTCCTGTGCGTTCATGCTGCCCAAGTGTTCATCGAGCATGGCGCCAACCTGTGCGACCAGGTTTTCTCTCACCATCGTTTGCCGGCTAGGGAGTATTTCTTCTGACAAATAACGTTCCAGTTTAAGCAGGCCGCTTTTCTCAAGCAGGGCTTCATCCTTGCGGATTTTGCCGAGCAACCCTTTTTGAGCCGACAGGGTGAAAACCTGTTTCACAGGAATTTGCAATTGCTTAGCTGTGGATGTGCGTTGTGATTCAATCGCAGTGTTAATTTCAGCCTCAGATTTTAGTTCGTCCCACAAGGTATCAATTTTGTTCAGGATAATGGTCAGGCCACTGTCTTTACGTTGCCGTATGGAGCTGATGTGGTGCTCCCAGATGTCAAGATCGCTGCGGGTCACACCGGTATCGGCGCTCAACAGGAACAGCACAGACTGAGCTGCAGGCAGCATGCTGACAGTGAGTTCAGGTTCATTCCCCAGCGCATTGAGACCCGGTGTGTCCAGAACCACTAATCCCTGCTTGAGTAATTCATGCGGGAAACTGACCAGCGCGTGCCGCCAGTGCGGTATTTCTACCTGTGCCGGGTGTTTGCCGTTGGTTTTGAAATTCGGATCCTGGTTTTCGTCGTATAACCCAAGTTCGCGGGCCAGCTCCAGAGAGACGGTTTTGGTTTTAACGACTTCTTGCAGGGCTTCTGCGACCTGTTCCGGTGAATCTGTGCTCAGATTGATCCGGGTCCACTGGATGGGGTCGTGTTTTAGTTCGGCAATGCTGGTGTCCTGACGCCGTGATTCGATGGGCAGGAGTTTGATGTAGGACTCATGGGTGTCGGCGTCATAAAACAGCTCGGTCGGGCACATCGTCGTGCGGCCGGCTTCGGAAGGCAGCAGGCGTTGCCCATACTGGGCAAAAAACAAGGCATTGATCAATTCTGTTTTGCCGCGCGAGAATTCTGCGACAAAGGCAATAGTCAGTTTGTCTTTACGTAGCGATTCAACCGCTTCAAACAGGCGCAGCTCCTGCTCGGGGGTGGTTAGCTGGTGATCTTCAAGCCAGGCCTGAAAGCTTTGAATCGTCTGTGCGAGGTTCTCTCGCCATTTCTGGTAGGCGCCAAGCTGCTGATTAAGCGAATCCGTATGCATTATTTAACCTGTTTGTCTGTCTTTTTATAAAAAGTGTAAGTGAGCAATACCAAAACCCTGAGCCTGGATCCTATCTCTGCAAATTTTTAGCGGCATGCGGGGCAGGTGCTTTAGTGGAATATTACGGGATTATCGTTGTAGTACAGGGATTTGCCGGTCAGACGCCGGTGGGTATGCCAATGCTCCCCAGAAATTGCCTGGGCTGTTCTATACGAATCAATTTGTTACGCCCCTTTGGTCCGGATAGCAGGGATATTTGCGGTTTACTCACGCCGCAGTGCCGGGCAAAAAATTTAATCAGCTGCTGATTAAATTTTTTCATCCACCGGTGGGGCGACGATGCTGACTTTCAGGCACCTCGATAATGCCCATCGATCCGATTTTGTTTGGCGTCGGCTTGGATGCGCAGACTCAGGATCAGTGCCTCGCTATCCCCGCGAAACCGGGTTGTACTCGGGTTTACAATAGTGACTGGCGTCTCTGTGAGTGTACGCATTACAGGCTCGCCAGATGGTGCAGGGGTGGGATCAGCAGCATTTTAGCTATCTGGATACCAATCAGCGCTACCATGGGCGACAGAGCAAGTCCGCCGATTGCGGGTATCAGCTGACGGCATGGCCGTAATACCGGTTCTGTCAGCGTGTGAAGGAGGGAGGTCACTGGATTATGGTTACCGGGATTTATCCAGCTGATGATAATCTGCACCAGGATGGCGAACAGGTAAACATTCAGCAACAGTTCCAGCAACTCGCTGATGGCGCGGACGCCGATAAAAACCGGAGATAATGGCATACCCGCTAACACCAGTATCAGTACCAGCGCGATGACCTGCAGGATGAGCATACTGACCAGTGTGCTGGTGTCAAACTTGCCCAGGCTGGGAATAACGCGGCGTAAGGGTAGCAACACCGGGTTAGTGATTTTAACCAGGAACTGGCTGATCGGGTTATAAAAGTCAGCCCGCACTTGAGCCAATAGAAAACGTAACATGAATGCCAGAATGTATAGGCCAAACAGGGTTTCTATTAGAAATGTTACCGGATTGGATAAATAGCTACCGCCCATTAATCAGCTCCAAATTGCTCTGCTAGTTGTTTCGATCGATCGCGGGCAGACTTGAGTGCAGCAGCGATCAGGCCACGCAGATTCCCCTCTTCCAGAACTTGCAAGGCTTTTTCTGTCGTCCCGCCGGGTGAGGTAACCTGTTGTCTCAGGACGCTGGCGTCCTGCTTGCTTTCCAGCGCCATTTTGGCGGCTCCAAAAGCTGTTTGCAGTGCTAGCAGGCGGGCTGTTTCCGGCGCTAAGCCGAGCTCGGCACCGGCAGTTTGCAGCGCCTCTATAAACAGAAAAAAATACGCTGGCCCGCTGCCGGACAGTGCCGTGACGGCATCCAGCATGGCTTCATCATCGACCCAGAGTGTCAGGCCAACCGATCTGAGAATGGTTTCCGCTATGTCGTGCTGCTGCTCATTGACGAGTTCATTGGCATACAGGGCGGTTGCACCACTTTGCACCAGGGCCGGTGTATTCGGCATACACCGCACCAAGGCCGTTTGTCCGCCCAGCCAGCGGCGTATATCCGTTGCCCGGATGCCCGCGGCAATGGAAATGACGAGTGGGTTCTGCTGCTGAATAATAGGGGCGATATCCTTTGCGACGCTGTGCAGTACCTGCGGTTTGACGGCCAGTACCACCACCTGGCTACCGGAAATTGCGTCGGTATTATCAGCAAAGCCCTGCAGGCCGGAATAACGCTGCATCCATTGCAGTTGATCTGGATTCGGGTCGGCAACCCGGATAGCGCCTGGATTCCAGCCATCGGCGATCAGGCCATTGATCAGGCTGCGCGGCATATTGCCTGCACCGATAAAGGTCAGAGTTGTCTGCTTCATGGGTGCGACCATACCGCCCGGAGCTGGCGCTGACAAGTACGGGAGCTGCTTGTTTTAGTTATGAAAATTAAGCCCTGAAAGGCGCATTTAAAAGACGCTATACTGCATTTTCGCGCGCGGCTGACCACTTCAGTAATACCAGTGGCTGTCGATATGGACATCAAATTACGCTCTCTAATGGAGACCCCGCATGGATATCGCAGAACTACTCGCCTTTGGCGTCAAGAATAACGCCTCTGATTTACACCTCTCAGCCGGGATGCCGCCAATGATTCGCGTCGATGGCGATATCCGCCGTGTCAATGTGCCTGCATTGGATCACAAGGCCGTGCACGGTCTGATTTATGACATCATGAACGACAAGCAGCGCAAGGATTACGAAGAGTTTCTTGAGACTGACTTTTCATTCGAAATCCCGAATCTGGCGCGCTTCCGGGTTAACGCATTTAATCATAATCGTGGCGCCGGTGGTGTATTCCGTACTATCCCCTCGACTATTCTGAGCCTCGAAGAGCTGGGTGCGCCGGGTATCTTCGCTGAAATATCTGATCAAGCGCGTGGTATCGTGCTGGTTACCGGACCGACCGGTTCAGGCAAGTCCACCACGCTGGCGGCGATGATGGATTATGTCAATAACTCCCGTTTTGAACATATTCTGACGGTAGAAGACCCGATAGAGTTTGTACACGAAAGTAAAAAATGCCTGATCAACCAGCGCGAAGTACACCGCGATACGCACGGTTTCAATGAGGCTTTGCGGTCAGCCTTACGTGAAGATCCAGACATTATCCTGGTCGGTGAATTGCGTGACCTGGAAACCATCCGCTTGGCGCTGACGGCTGCAGAAACCGGTCACCTGGTATTCGGCACCCTGCATACCAGTTCAGCCGCTAAAACCATCGACCGTATTATTGACGTTTTCCCGGCGGCTTAAAAGACCATGGTGCGCTCTATGCTGTCGGAATCGTTGCGCGCCGTTATATCCCAAACGTTGTTGAAAAAGGTCGGGGGTGGTCGAATCGCCGCGCACGAGATAATGATTGGTACAGCTGCAATACGTAACCTGATCCGCGAAGACAAGGTTGCGCAAATGTATTCGGCTATCCAGACTGGCGCGTCAGTGGGTATGCAGACGCTGGATCAGAATTTGCAGGAAATTGTGCAACGTGGCCTGATCAACAAGAAGGATGCGCGTACCAAAGCAGCCAATAAAGAATTATTCCGTTAAGCATAAGGCAGACGCATGGATTTTAACTCCTTACTCAAACTATTGGTTCACAAAGGTGGTTCCGACCTGTTTATTACTGCAGGTATGCCACCCAGCATGAAAGTTAATGGCCGCATTTCACCGGTTTCTCAGTCTACGTTAACTCCTGAGCAGGCTCGCGATATCGTGGTCAGTATCATGTCTGCAGATCAGCGCAAGGAATATGAAGCAGAGCACGAATGCAATTTCGCAATCAGTGCAACCGGCGTGGGGCGCTTCCGCGTCAGTGCATTTTACCAGCGCAATCATTGCGGCATGGTATTGCGCCGTATTGAGACGCATATTCCGACAATAGAAGATCTGAAGCTGCCGCCTATTATAAAAAATCTGGCCATGACCAAGCGCGGCCTGATTATTTTTGTCGGTGCTACCGGCACCGGTAAGTCCACCTCGCTTGCCTCCATGATTAGCTATCGAAATCAGAATAGCACCGGGCACATTATTACCATCGAAGACCCCATCGAATTCGTGCATCAACATGCGGGCTGCATTATTACCCAGCGAGAAGTCGGTATTGATACTGAGAGCTTCGATGTGGCGTTGAAAAATACCCTCCGCCAGGCGCCCGATGTGATACTGATCGGCGAAGTTCGTACCCGTGAAACCATGGATCACGCGATTGCCTTCGCTGAAACCGGGCACCTGTGTCTTGCAACACTGCATGCCAATAATGCTAACCAGGCAATGGACCGCATCGTCAACTTTTTCCCGGAAGACCGCCGGGATCAGTTGCTGATGGACTTGTCGCTTAACTTGAAAGCCATTCTTGCTCAGCAGTTACTGCCGGCACCGGATGGTAAAAGCCGCCGGGCGGCGGTAGAAATCCTGATCAATACTCCGCTGGCATCGGATCTCATCCGTAAGGGTGAAGTCCACGAATTGAAAGAACTGATGAAACGTTCTAATCAGCAGGGCATGAAGACCTTCGATCAGGCTTTGTACGAACTCTACAAAGCCAACGAAATTACCTACGATGACGCGATTCACTATGCGGACTCAGAGAATGAAATACGCTTGCTGGTTAAACTCAAGGATACCGACGTGGCCAATTCCAAGGCACTGGACGGTATTACGCTAGTGGAAACGCCGGATTGAGGCATTGAGCGGCTCGGTGTAAAACCGTACGCCAGTTAGCCGGCCAGCTTTTCGTGACCGTTGGCAGCATGGAAGCTGCCATCGAGCGCACAGGGATGTGTTTACAGCGAGTCACGAAAAGCTGGCCGGCTAACTGGCGTACTCACTGGGCTGTATATATCGCACTGGCTTCAAAAACGGGTCCGTCAACGCAAACGCGTTGCATCGCGGGCCCGTTTTTCGTTGCTACTTCTACCACGCAGCCGGCACAGCCACCCACAGCGCAGGCCATGTACTCTTCCAATGAAACCTGGCAGGGTAAATTAAATTCATCCGCCATTGCTGCGCAAGCGCTCAACATGGCGTGCGGGCCGCATGCATAGACTGCGACTTCCCGGCGTTGAGCCGCGTTGAGTGAAGCCAACCAATGCCGTGCGAGGTCAGTAATGTAGCCGTCAAAGCAGCCGGGATAATTCTGTAGGCTGGCGAGCCGGCTGGGAATTTTCCAGTCTTCCATAAGTGGCATGGCCGCTATGGTGCCATCCGGCAAACCGGGTACGATGATTTTTGAAGGTTGTATGGTAAAGGGAAATGGAACTTCGGAACCCATGAGTAGCAGTGGTTGGCAGGTGCTGTCATTTCTTAACTGCTCAGCTAAAAATACCATCGGTGGAATACCTACACCGCCGCCGAGCAGCAAAGCTCGTGGCCGCTGTGGATCAACTTTGAACGGTATCCCGATGGGTCCGAGCATACTCAAATGTTCGTCCGGCTTGCGTTGCGCCAACAGCCGGGTACCTTTGCCGACTGATTTGTATAAAAAATCGACCCAGCCAGCCTCTGGATTCACGCGCATTATCGAAAGCGGCCGGCGCATGGGGAGTGCGGGATCACACTGTAAATGGACAAACTGCCCGGCCTTTGCGAATGACGCGCACTTGGCTGCGTTAACGCGCAGGATAAACTGATCACCTGAAAAAGCCATATGGCTGATGATGCGTGCCTGTTCCAGGTGAATGGTGCCGCGATGTACCCGCTTCATGTGTTGGCGGGTGCGGTATAAATTATTTTGCCATCCCGCAGGGTATAGCGTACCCGGCCGGTCATTTCCCAACCTAAGAACGGTGTGTTTTTACCGCGGCTGTTGATGCGTTCCTGTTTCAGTTGCCAGGTTTCTTTAGGGTCAAAAATACAAATGTCTGCGGTCGCGCCCTTGGTCAACTGACCGTACGGGATATTCAAAATGGATGCCGGTCCGCAGGTTAAGCGGGCAACAAGATCCACGAGATCCAGGCAATTTTCATCGACCAGGCGCAGCGCCAGCGGTAACAAACTGTCGAGACCGGAAACACCTGGTTCAGTCGCCGGAAAGGGCGCCAGTTTTGCATCTGGCTCGTGTGGCTGGTGGTCTGAACATAATGCTGCCAGGTCTGCGTTGCCGAGGCCGGCGCGCAGGCCATCTCTATCAGTTTGGGAGCGCAAGGGTGGCAAGAGGTGGTAGTTGGGGTCAAATTCGCCGGCATCGAGGTCGGTCAGAAAGAGATAAGGGATCGCTACATCCGCAGTGACAGGTGCACCATCATAGCGTGCCCGGGCGACCATGCGCACAGCGCGCTGGGTTGTCAGGCGGCAGAAGTGTGCCCGTGCGCCGGTTTGTTCTATCAGCTCCAGGTCGCGGGCGACGGCTACTGTTTCTGCGGCTTCCGGAATGCCGGGTAAGCCTAGCCGGGTAGATACCCGGCCCTCATGGATGCAGCCATTGGCTGACAGCGCGTGGTCATTGGGACAAAGGAATACGGTGAGCCCAAAAGTGGACGCGTATTCGAAGGTGCGGCGTGCCACCAGCGTTGACAGCAGTGGTTTTCCGGCATTGCTGACACCGACACAACCGGCTGCTTTGAGTGCCGCCATTTCACTCAGGTGTTCACCGTTCAGGCCTTGGGTGAGTGCACCGAGTGACAAAACACGCGCCGCACCGGCCAGTTTTGAACGGTGTCTGATTAGCTCTATAACCGCCGGTGTGTCGATAACCGGATGGGTGTCTGGTGGGCAGACCAGGGTGGTGATGCCTGCAGCGGCGGCAGCCCGGCATTCGCTGTCTATGGTTGCCTTATGTTCCTGCCCGGGTTCCCGGGTGCGCGCGCAAAGATCAATCAAACCGGGTATCACCACCAGTCCAGCTGCATCGATGGTGTGGTCAATCCGGAAAGCATCGGGTGGATCGGCGATGCCGGCCACCCGGCCATCGGCGATAAACAGGTCGGTTATCCGGTCAATATTATCGACCGGGTCGATGAACCGTCCGCCCTGTATTTTAATTTGGCTGGCGTTCTGTTCGGCCATGGTTTATTCCGTTACCACGGCTTGCTGCATGGCCATGGACATCACCGCCATACGGACAGCGATGCCATAAGTAACTTGCTGGAGTATGACTGAGCGGGGGCCATCGGCTACCTGGGAATCCATTTCCACGCCGCGGTTGATCGGTCCCGGGTGCATGACGGTGACATCTGGTTTGGCAATGGATAATTTTTCTTCAGTCAGGCCAAACAACTGAAAGTATTCGTGCTCACTGGGCAGTAAAGCACCCCGCATCCGTTCACGTTGCAGGCGCAACATAATAATCACGTCTGCATCCCGGATACCGTCGCGCAAGTTGTGGTGTACCTGTACACCCAGGGTCTCCGTGCCGATCGGTAGCAGGGTTTTTGGCGCCACTACCCGGACTTCTCCTGTATTCAGTATATTCAGTGCATTGATCTGAGAACGCGCCACGCGCGAATGCAGAATGTCACCGACGATAGCGACGCTCAGACGTCCAAAGTCTGCGCCTTTTTCGCGGCGGATGGTAAACATATCCAGCATCGCCTGCGTAGGGTGGGCATGCCTGCCGTCACCGGCATTGATGATACTGACATGAGGTTGAACGTGACGGGCAAAAAAATGCGCGGTACCACTTTTATTATGTCGAGCGATAAACATATCGACATGCATGGCTTCGAGGTTACGCAGCGTATCGAGCAGGGTTTCGCCCTTGACTGCGCTTGATGCGTCGAGATTGATATTGAGTACATCAGCAGATAGCCGCTTGGCAGCTAATTCAAATGTGGTACGGGTGCGGGTGCTGGCTTCAAAGAATAGGTTGACGATGGTTTTGCCGCGCAGCAAGGGGACTTTCTTTACGGATTGCTCGGTAACCCCGGCAAATGATTCTGCTGTGTCTAATATTTCTTTGAGCAGGCCATGATGCAAACCTTCAATAGATAGAAAATGGCGTAAGCGCCCATCATCACGGATTTGCAGATTGGCTTTACTCATGCAGTCTTTTTTATCTCCAACGCCAGGGGTTCCGGCCCGGTGAGTTTGATATGCTCGTGGTTGCCGAGTGACATGTTCAGTCCTACCGTACTGGCTTCGATGGGCAGCTCCCGGCCGCTGCGTTCGACTAGCGCGGCTAGAAGGATACTGGCTGGCCGTCCGTAGTCAAATAGTTCATTCATGGCAGCACGTACTGTCCGGCCGGTGTGTAGTACATCATCGACCAGGATAATGTGCCGGTCATCAACGCTGAAAGGTAACTGGGAGGGTTTGACCTGCGGGTTGATGCCAATACGGGTAAAATCGTCGCGGTAAAACGATATATCAAGTTCTCCTAGTGAGGCGTCTAGCGCCATCAGCTTATGTAATTCCCGGGCAACCCAAACGCCACCGGTATGTATACCAACCATTAAGGGGGGTTGCTTATAGTGTTTGGTTAATTGCTGTAACTGTCCAGCCATGCTTGATAGCAGGGCGGGGATATCTATGTGTTGATTCACTGACCGGTTGCCTTTTGTTGTAACCAGCTTTCAAGGATGATTTCTGCTGCATATGCATCAATTTTATTGGCAGGTTCGCCGCGTTCTTTTAGTAACGTCTCCGCCTGAACCGAACTTAATCGTTCATCTGCGCGATGCACGGGTAACTGAAAGCGGCCCTCCAGCCGGCGGCAGAAGCGTTCTGCTGCCTGCGTCATGGCTTGTTCGCTGCCGTCCATATGATACGGGATTCCGACCACCAGTGCGCTAGGTTGCCATTCCTTGATCAGGTCTTCGACACGGGACCAGTCTGGTGTGCCCTGATTGGCCGGCAGGGTGAGCAGCGCGTGCGCGGAACGGGTAATCATCTGCCCAGTTGCAACACCGATTCGCTTTTCACCAAAATCGAAGCCTAACAGCATTGGCCGTTATGCATGCCCGGCATCGCCGGAGAGTAAATCCAGATCAACACCCAGTGAAGCGGCAGCCGCTTTCCAGCGGTCTTCGTTGGCGGTATGAAACAGGATGTCCGGGTCAGCTGGCCCGGAGAGCCAAGCGTTGTCCGCCAGTTCCTGTTCAAGCTGGCCGGCCCCCCAACCGGCATAGCCCAGTGCGACCAGGCATTTTTCCGGGCCGGCTTCGTTGGCAATGGCGGTAAGGATATCGCTCGAAGAAGTAATACCGATCCGGTCGGTGACTTTGAGAGTTGCTTCCCAGTCGCCCAGTGGTTCGTGGAGTACAAAGCCCCGGTTTTGTTGTACCGGGCCGCCTAAATGGATGGCTCTGAGGCGTGCTTCAGGGCTGGCTGCTTTAAGTTCCATGTGCTGGAAGATTTCATCGAGTTGCATATCCAGTTGCCGGTTTAAGATCAGCCCCAGAGCGCCATCTGCATTATGCTCGCAGATTAAGGTGACTGTATGCGAGAAATTAGGGTCTGCCAATGCCGGCATGGCAATAAGAAAATGATTGGTAAGGTACGCTTGCTCTACCATGGGGATAGTATCCGGTAGACCGGGGCTTGATTCAAGCGCTACGAAATATAGATCAGCCAGATAAATATAGTTAAGGCACCATTGATTTATTCGTGTATCTTGTTTTTACCAATGATGTTGACCCGGTAGGAGCGGTTAAAACCGCTCCTACCGGTCTTAATCAAGACCTGTCCTGGCAGACTAATGTCCCTGTAAGCGATGGCTGCTGGTGAATTCCCAGGTGCGGGTAATATGTAAAATATCGGTTTCCTTACGGATAGCATCCGGCAGGGGTGCGAACGGTGCGGCCAGCCTGACGATCCGCACAGCGGCATCATCCAGCAATTTATGGCCGGAAGGCCGGACGACTTTAATATCGAGCACATTGCCATCCTGATCAATGGCGACATCGACGATCAGACTGCCGGATAACTGTTTGCGCCGGGCCTGATCAGGGTAGTTCAGATCGCCGACGCGCTCGACCTTGCTGACCCAGTCACGCATATAACTGGCATACAGGAATTCCCGGGTACGCGCCGAGATGTATTTTTGTTTGGGTGCGCTGGAGTAAGCTTTCAGGGACTGGTTGATTTCATTATTTAAGCTGACCATTTCCAGGCTCCGTTGGATCAGCTCGGCAGCACTCAGGTTTTCCGTTTCCGCGGGTGTTTCGGTCATTTCAGGGTGCTTAATGCGGCTGTTTTCGCGGCTGAGGATTTTGCTTACTGCCTGTTTTTCACTCGGCGGTGGTGTGGCCATAGACTGGGCAATGGTTTGCTCTTGAGGTTTGATTTTTTCTTCCGTATTACCGGCGCCATCCTGACTGGCTTCGGCAAGGTAATCGTACTCTTCCGGAGGCAGGTTGCGGTTCGGATTTACAATGGTGATATCCAGGGTTTGCGTAACCGGATCGGTTTTGTGACGATCCAGCGGGTTGAAACCGATACCGAGGATGATCAGCGCATGAAACGCGGTTGCGATCAGCAGCATCAGTACCAGCCGGTCATTGGTTTGCGCGTCGTGCGATGGGCTGGGAAGGGGATTCACGAATAGAGTTCTGAAAATAAATAAAAATTGTTAACCATCTTGTGGTATCGGCATTGGCCTGCTGATCCTGATTTCGGCTTCGTCATGGGTGAATTCTAACAGTTCAGCCATAGCCGGTGTCATATGTAAGGTGTTTTCTTCATCGACCAGCAGCACATATTCAATCTGCATCGCGCGGGCTACCGGCTGCCATTGTTCCGGGCCTGCGACAAACAAGGCCGTAGCGGCAGCATCGGCCAGCGTTGGGTCATTCGCCAGTACAGTCACCGAGCGGGATCCAGACGCGGAATAGCCCGTTTTAGGATGGATAATATGGTGAATGCGTTTGCCAGCCTGCTCGGTATAGCGTTCGTAATCACCCGAGGTGAACACGCATTGTCCTGGGGCGAGTTCCACGCTGGCCATGACGCCCGCTTTGCGCGGGTGGCGGATGCCGGCTTGCCAGTTGCGTTGGCCGTGTTTTCCACTGACGCAGAGGTCGCCCCCGGCATTAACCAGGGCATTGTGAATACCATGCTGTTCGAGTTTTTCTATGGCTTTACCAAGCGCATAACCTTTGGCAAAAGCACCGAAATCGAGTTGTACGGCGGGGTTACTGCTGCGCACTTCGTTGCCACTTATGGTCAACTGTAAACTGCTGGGCGCCTGTTCTACTAATGACTGAATCCTGGCAGGGTTGGGTGCTTGCCATGCAGGCGCCTCATTTTGCTGAAAACCCCATAGACGTATTAACTGTCCAATGGCAGGATTAAACAGACCCTGGCTTTGTCTTTCATAGCGCTGCGCAAGCTGGATCAAAGTAATGATAGATTCCGCAACAGCCATCGCTTGTCCTGCTGCAATGGCCGTGTTGAGTTTCTGCAGCGTGCCCGGCTCCCAGGCGTGCCAGGCGCGGTGTTGTTGTAGAAATAGCGCTTCAACTGCTTGAGTGGCTGCTACCGCCTGGGGTTTGCTGACACCGGCGTAGCTGATGTCAATCAGGGTGCCAAAGGCAAAGAACTGCTGGCTGATAATC
>CAYPEL010000002.1:41128-45155 GCA_964409635.1 uncultured Gammaproteobacteria bacterium
TGATCAATCGCGTGAGTCCAGGATGGTCGCAATGCTGTTCATCAAGTCTCCAGCAATGTCCAGATTATAGAGTTTATCCAGTTCGCGAATGCAGGTCGGGCTAGTGACATTGATTTCGGTCAGGTAGTCGCCGATGACATCGATGCCGACGAATAGCAGGCCGCGCTTTTTAAGTTCCGGTCCTACCTGCTGACAAATCCAGTGGTCGCGATCACTGAGTTCAACACCTTCGCCGCGACCACCGGCTGCCAGGTTGCCGCGTGTTTCACCGGCGGCGGGTATGCGCGCCAGCGCATAAGGCACCGCTTCGCCGTTGATCATCAGAATACGTTTATCGCCCGCTGAAATTTCCGGAATGAAGCGTTGCGCCATCGCGCTCTGCCGGTTGTGGTCCGTCAGGGTTTCCAGAATGACGCTGGTATTTGGATCATTTTCGCGCACCCGGAAAATAGACGCGCCGCCCATTGCATCCAGCGGCTTGAGGATGATGTCCTGGTGCGTGGCGAGGAATTCACGAAAACGTGAACTATCACGGCTCACTAATGTGGCTACACAACAATCTGGGAACCAGGCGGTAAAAAGTTTTTCGTTGCAGTCGCGCAGGGAGGCCGGTTTGTTGACGACCAGCAGGCCCTGTTGTTCAGCCCGCTCCAGTAAATAGGTCGTATAAAGAAATTCCATATTCATGGGTGGATCCTTGCGCATCAGCACCACGTCCAGATCCGCGAGACGGATATCCTCGGTGAGAGATAATTCAAACCAGCCATCGGCGTGATCCTGCACCTGCAGGCTGCGGACAGAGGCCCGGGTTTCGCCATCCTGGAGGTAGATATCCTCCTGTTGCATGTAGAACAACCGCCAGCCGCGCGCCTGCGCAGCCAGCAGCATGGCAAAGCTGCTGTCCTTATGTATTTTGATGGATCCAATGGGATCCATGACGATACCGAGTGAAATGCTCATAGAAAGTAGTGTATCCCGGGCTTTTGGGGTGTTGATCTGCATAAAGTTTACCGTAATCCGGACGATAGCAGCGTGTAGCCATAATTGTACCGCAATTTATTTGGCTAAAAGGGTGCTTGTAATTATCAGGTTGGCAGGATTCAGGCCGCTGATAGCTAGCAAGTTAAGCAGATAAAAAACGATCGGGTCAGGTACGAACCAGATGCAAACTATTGTCGAAACTGAAGAATCTCAAGAACTTGAACTCCAGGCCAGTGAGGGCGGGAATGCTGACACACCAGCGGTGGCCTTGTCATCGGTTAAAGTCATGGTCATAGATGACAGCAAGACTATCCGGCGTACGGCTGAAAGCCTGCTGAAAAAAGAGGGGTGCCAGGTGCTAACGGCAACCGATGGTTTCGAGGCGCTGGCAAAAATTGCAGATGAGAAACCTGACATTATTTTTGTCGATATTATGATGCCGCGTCTGGATGGCTACCAGACTTGCGCACTGATTAAAAATAATCAGGCGTTCAAGAAAACACCGGTTGTCATGTTGTCCAGCAAGGATGGCCTGTTTGATCGCGCCCGGGGACGGATTGTTGGCTCCGATCAGTACGTAACCAAGCCGTTCACGAAAGACCAGTTACTGGATGCAATCCGCGAGCATGTGAAGCCGGCCTGAAGCCGCTTTGAATATTTTTTCTCTGATGATACAGCTGCCTCGCAGCGTCATCAGTTAAGCAGGACGAAATTATCCTAGGGGATGAAACATGACACAGATACTAATTGTTGATGACTCACCAACCGAAACACATATTTTGAAAGGCATTCTGGAAAAGCATGGTTTTCAGACTGAAACCGCTGAGAATGGGTCGGAAGGCGTGGAACGCGCCAAAGCAATCCACCCGGATCTTATCCTCATGGATGTGGTGATGCCTGGCCTCAACGGCTTCCAGGCTACGCGCCAGTTAACCAAGGATCCTGAGACGGCCGATATCCCAGTTATTATAGTGACCACCAAGGATCAGGAGACTGACCGGGTTTGGGGACTACGCCAGGGTGCAAGAGATTTTGTCACCAAACCGGTTTCCGAAAGTATTTTGATGGATAAGGTCAACACTGCGTTAGCAGGCTGAAACAGGGAGAAACGTTATGTCCAGGCCGGCAACGCCAGAGCCCCTACAGTGGCTAGCTTATGTGGAGTCGACGTGCCTCAAACATGCACATGGACTGCCGCAACAACAGGTTACCGAGCAGGAATGGGTGGGTATCGGGTTCCAGCTGGGTGATGTCCAACTGGTTTCTTCGCTGGGAGAGATCGTGGAGATTCTTACCCCACCTGAGCTATCCGGGGTGCCGCGTACTAAACGTTGGGTGTGGGGTATCGCCAATGTGCGTGGCAACTTGTTACCGGTCATAGACTTGCACGGATATTTGTACGATACGCCTAGCAAGACAACCAGAAACAGCCGGATACTGGTGGTTAATCACCACGGTGTCTATTCAGGATTGGTGGTGGATGCGGTGCTTGGTTTGCAGCACTTCAAGAGCGAATTCAAGTGCAAGCAACTGCCTGGCGACGACAAACTGATACACGGCTATTTGACACATGGTTTCAAAGTTGGGAGTGACCACTGGGGAGTTTTCAGTATGCATAAGCTGGTACAGACTCCGGAATTTATCCAGGTAGCGGTTTAATTTAATTTAATTTAGATTCATTCATTTTTATTGGAATATCAGGTACGAGGTTAGGAGACAGGAAATGAGCACAGAGAATCAATCCCACGCCAAGGTGGGTTCCGGTAAGACAACAGTGGTAATGGTGGCACTGGTGGCATCGTTAGCCGCCATGGCCGGTGTATTCTGGTATACCGGGCAGCAGGCCGCATATGACAATGAGTATATTGCTTATGCCAGTGAGCAGCAGGTGTTGTCACAACGGATCGCCAAGCACGCGTTGGAGATATCAGCGGGTACCCAATCTGGATTTAACGCGCTGACGCGTTACCGTGGCCGGTTTGGGGAACTGCTGGGTTTCCAGAATAATGGCAACGAATCGACAGGTTTGGCGCCTAGCAGCGAAACCGTCGCCGCAGAGTTGTATAGTCTTGATACTGCTTGGAATGAATTTCAGGAAAGTATCAATTTTGTGTTGTCGGGTTCTGAGACGGTAGCGGCGGCTGGATCAATCGGCCGGGTGGTCAATCAAACCATGCCTAAACTGCAGGCGCATGACGAAGAGATCGTCGATATCCTGCTTGAAAACAACGCTACACGCGATAAAGTGGCCGTGGCTTCCCGCCAGCTCATGCTGAGCCAGCGTATCGTGAATAACATGAACCATGCGCTGAACGGTGAGCAGGTCGACCTGGCCATAGAACGCTTCTCCGAAGATGTTGAGGAGTATGGTACTGCGCTGGAAGGCATGGTGCAGGGTAACGAGGCGGCCAGACAGGTGTATAACGAAGATGTGCAGGCCAAGTTGTTTGAAACATCCATGTTGTTCAAAACGGTAGCGGATAATATTGAAGAGCTGTTGGATCTGTCTGATGGCCTGCAGGAAATCCAGTCAGCTGCACGGGAGATTACCGCTCAAAGTGATTCGCTGTATACCGGTTCTCTTGATCTGCAGAACGCTTATTCAGCGTCCGCCGCCCAACGTGTTATTCGGCCTGAGATGGCCTATGTGTTTGGTGGTATTGCATTACTGCTTTTGTATATTCTCGGCCGTCAGTTTTACCGCGCCCAGGAACAGCGGCACCAGGTTGTCGAGTCCGAAAACTCTGCAAACCAGGAAGCGATCTTGCGCTTACTCGATGAAATGGGCAATCTGGCTGACGGTGACCTGACATCGCACGCTACTGTTACCGAGGATTTCACCGGTGCGATTGCCGATTCGGTTAACTTCACTATTGATGCTTTACGTGAAATGGTTACCACCATTAACGCTACCTCAGGTCAGGTATCTTCCGCTGCCCGGCAGACGCAGGAAACAGCCCGCCATCTGACCGAGGCGAGTGAGCACCAGACCGAGGAAATTACCACGGCCACCAATGCGATCAACAATATGGCAGGCGCTATCGAC
>CAYPEL010000003.1:0-40921 GCA_964409635.1 uncultured Gammaproteobacteria bacterium
TGTACGCTCAGCGGCAGCCTCCCTGCTGCCGATGGTCTGCAAATAATGTGTCGCACAAGCAACGTACTGCCTCGTGTGTAGGTTCGAATATATTCATGGCCATTAGGGTGGAGATAAAATGGAAGTGTCATACCAGCTGGATATACAAGGATAAACAGGCCGCTTATGACAGCCACTTGTTTTACAAATAAATTCTATAAAGCTTCTACAATAAGCCAACTTAGTGTTATGGCAGGAGTATTCATTTGGATATTCTGAGTACGCTGGGTATTCTGATTGCGCTGTTCGCTATTATAGGCGGTAACCTGCTCGATGGCGGACACACGGCTTCTCTGGTTCAGCTGACGGCGCTGGTGATCGTCATGGGTGGAACCCTGGGTGCGGTGATGGTGCAAACACCGCTCCACACTTTTATACGTGCAATGAAAATCGCCCGCTGGGTGTTTGTGCCGCTTAAACTCAACCAGGAGGAGGTGGCAGAAAAAATAGTAGGTTGGAGTAATATTGCCCGCCGCGAAGGTTTGTTGGGTCTTGAAGCAATCGCTGAAGATGAGCCTGATCAATTTTCCCGAAAAGGCCTGCAGTTACTGGTCGATGGCAGCGAACCGGAAATTATCCGCAGCATCCTCGAAGTCGAGATCGACAGTAAAGAATACCAGGATATACAAGCGGCCAAGGTTTTCGATGGGATGGGCGGATACAGTCCGACTATCGGAATTATCGGCGCTGTTATGGGCCTGATACACGTTATGAATAACCTCGCAGACCCCTCCAAATTGGGTGGCGGTATTGCTACCGCGTTTGTGGCCACTATTTACGGTATCGGTTTTGCCAACTTATTATTTCTACCGATGGCAAACAAACTTAAAAGCTATATACATAACATGACCCAGTTCCGTGAAATGATTGTTGAAGGTGTGATAGCGATTGCCGAGGGGGAGAATCCGAGGAATATTGAAACCAAATTGCAAGGGTACTTCCACTAAGCATGCGCCCGCGGTCACGTTATCAGTCATCCGGTGGAGGCCGGGCCAGGAAAAAACACACAGAAGAGCATGAGAACCATGAACGCTGGATGGTTTCTTATGCCGATTTTATAACCCTGTTGTTTGCCTTTTTTGTGGTGATGTATTCCATTTCTTCCGTCAATGAAGGCAAATACCGGGTATTGTCAGATTCGATTATATCCGCATTTCACGACCCGCTGCGCAGTATGGATCCGATTCAGGTGGGTAACCTGGTTAAAGTAAGACCACAGGATCAGATAAACCCCGACCGGAACTGGTCGGTTATTCCTATTATTCAGCAACCCTTCCCCCTGCCCAGGCCAATCCAGAAACCGGATAAAAGCGACCAGCTGGATGAAGCGTCAAAAAAACTGGCCGATGAAATTGAGCAGTCACTGTCCGAACTGGTTGATGACGATCTGGTAAAAGTGAGACGGGAAAAGAACTGGATCGAGATCGAGATGAAATCCAGCATCCTATTCCCTTCCGGCAGCGCAACACTTGCCGATAATTCATTACCAGTATTGAGCAAAATTGCTGAAAAACTGGGTCCCTTTGAAAGTACGATTAGCGTAGAGGGTTTTACTGACGACGTGCCGATTAATACACCGATATTTCCGTCCAACTGGGAATTGTCATCGGCGCGATCGGTCAGCGTGGTACATCTGTTTGCAAAACTGGGCATCGAGCCGGCACGGATGGCGGCAATCGGCTATGGAGAATTCCGGCCTATCGATAGCAACGAGACAGAACAAGGCCGCGTCAAAAACAGACGGGTAGTGTTGGTGATCAAGTCGGGGAAGATCCCCAGGTTTGGCGAGCAACAAAGCGTCAAATAAAAAACACTGGCACGATTAGTGCTTTATCTCTGACTATTGAAGAATCGCCCGAAATTTGACAGCAAAGCCGTGGACGGGTGTCCGGAATATTACGGGTACTGAGCATATACCGCGGCATATACCGAACTGAGGCATGGGGTTCGCTATGGCAGAAATCAATGATTTACCACCACCTTATCGTATTCAACCGGGAATGCCGGTTTCGGCCACAGGAAAAGACAAGCAACAACCGGTACAACCTTTGAAGGACGATCAGCAGGACAAGCAAAAGCGTCGCAAGCGCAAGCCCGATGATGACGGTAATCAGCTTGACGAGTATGCGTAACGAGGTATGACGATGATAGAAGTCTGGATTACAGGTTGTATTGCCGTGGCAGCTTTGCTGCTTGCTGCTGCCGGGCTATCGGTTGGCTACCACTTGCATAAGGTTAACAACCGGCTGCAAAAAGAAGCCGCGAATTTTCAGCACAGGCTGAACCAGTTGGAAAATAATTTGGGTGCGCTGTGTACGGCCTCGTCAGGTGAAGGAGAGCATATCGTCAGGCTGGAACAGCAGATGCGTGGCCTGATTGAGCGCCAGGATAATTTGGATTTGCGGGTAAGTTCTGAACAACCCTATGAGCGCGCTACACAACTCGCACAGGATGGTGCGAGTGTTGATGATATTGTAAACGGTTGCGGTCTCAGCCGCGCCGAAGCAGAGCTGGTGATCATGTTACACGGTGCTTGTGGCCGGGGATAACGGCACAGGTTTATGCGTCAGTTCGTAAACAGCGTCTGCCAGAATTGGGACCAGACTTATCTGGTTACTGTGGTGGGGAATGCTGTCACTGCTGATAATTGAATCAACGCCCGCTGCAATAAGCCGTTGCGTGGCATCTTCTACAAACATAGCGTGTGTGACCATAACGGTAATCGAAGCAGGCTGGTAGCGTTTGACATGCAACACCGTTTCTTCAAGGGTCCGTCCGGTGCTGGCAATATCATCAATCAGCACCAGGTGACGGTTTGAGTAATCATGTTCTGGTAACTGAATTGTCACTTCGTGATCACCGCTACGCTGCTTGGCGGCAATGACATAGTCAAAGGATCCTGCGGCAGCTATTGCTGAAACCCATTGTTCGGACTCATGGTCAGGCCCGATCAGCAGCTGATTTTCCAAATGCTGGCTGATGAAATCAGCCATCGGATCGGTGGCATGTAAAGTAATAGCCTGATCTATCGGTACTGCTTGTTGCAGTTTTTCGATCCGGTGCAGGTGAGGGTCTACGGTAATGAGGGCATCAAACTGGCGTGCGAGCATCGCGCCGATAATTAATTGACTGACCGCTTCACCTGGATAAAAAGCCTTATCCTGCCGCATATAGGGGAGATAGGGTGCCACCAGTGTGAGGTGTTTTGCACCCAATGCCCGCGCCGTTGCCGCCGTCAACTCAATTTCGATCAGTTTATCGTTAGGTTGATGCAGTGTGCGGCACAGTATGACCTGCTCCGGAAGGCTATCGGGCAGGCTGATTTTACTTTCACCATCGGGAAAGCGGTGGATTTGCACATCGGCATAGCAATAACCGGTGGCTTCGGCCAGCTGTCTGGCGGTCGTGCGGTATTCCGGAAAACCAAGAATCATACAATTTGAGGCTGTGAGTGACATGATTGAGTTGTCTTTAGTTTGTTACCTAATACACAGGTCAATATCGACATTATTGGGTAATTTCTTGATATTGCCTTTATTGTTCAGCAAGTAATTGAATGGCCGCCACTTAATCAGAAAGCCACGCATCATTGACATACACCAGAATGACTGAAGAACAGGATAAAGCTGAACGTTGGTATACACGCCGTGACGGTGTAATCCGTGGTCCTTATCCGGCGGGTCAGATCAGCCGATATATTCTGCTTGGCAGAATTCGAGAAACCGATCAGCTTAGTCTGGATCAGCATACCTGGAAGGAGGTTTCAGCCTGTCAGTTATTGATTCCTCAAGTAATGAAGCTTCCGCCTACCGAAGAAAATATAAAACGCCTGATGATGGCCAGAATGCGGGAAGACGAACGCTGCCCGGGTGACCGCCGTGATCGTGAACCGGAACCGCCGCAGCATATAAAGGAACGCCGCAGTGGAGATGAACGGCGTCAGACAGAATCCGAATTACTGGTGCGTCATCGTAAACTCAAGCAGGATATAATTCAATCAGTTTCAAATGTATCCAGTGATTATAAGCTGCCTTTGAGCATGGTTGCAGTTGTAGTGGCAGGATTTATTTTAAGTTACTTTACCAGGCCGTCTCAACAACAAGTAGCCGTGCCTGATTGCATGGCGCCGGTTGCGGCAGGTGTCAATTGGGATGGTTGTAATTTCAGTAGCGCACATTTAAAAGATGCCATACTTGACAATGCGATGATCAGGAACGCCCGGCTGGATGGCAGCTTGTTAAGCGGGGCAAGTTTGGTTAATGCGCGGCTCGACTATAGCAGTCTGGCCAACAGCGATCTGAGTAATGCTGACCTTACCAACGCGGTACTTGTCGGCGCCAGTTTAAACGGTGCAAACTTGCGGAACGCAAAGCTGGACAAAGCAAACCTGGCTTATGCAAACCTGAGCGGTGCGTTGATCGAAGGCGCCGACCTGACCAACGCCGTGCTGGATAATGCTATTTGGGTGGATCAGAGTGAATGTGCACCTGGGTCGGTAGGGCGTTGTGAGCGTTGAGCGGATAGCAGGAAAATGAACTGAAAGGAAAGTTTTGTAGGTATTAAATTCGAGAGAGTGGCCTTATTGCCTTGCAACATCCCAGTTCTGCGATAAGTCTAATGGTGGCCAGGGTAAATAGCGGTCTGGTCATACAGACAGGAGATGAAACAAGTGCCTCAAAATAAATGCATTGACCCTAAGTAATAGGGAAAAAGTAAGCATCGCAGGTTGGGCTGTGCCTACTTAAGTACAACACACCATTGGAATAAGAGTTTCGTGGTGAATTTTAAAGTTGTATTTTTTATCGTTGGTTTTCAATAACTGGAACTAACTACCAAGAAATTGGCCAGACGGACAGATTACGGAACGTGCGCCGGCTTCTTTTTGGGCAGCGAACCAGCGTAGCGCAGTTTCTGGGGACATGCTTTTGTACCCAACTTTATACAGCGGTGTTTCACAAAAATCGCAGTGTCGATCACAGCCTATATCCGCCATGACAGAACCAATAGGGAGCAGAGACTCAGGGAGTTTAGTTTCCCAGTAATCTATGCCAAGTGTTTGCTGAACCACTTCAGCGGAAGGTGTCGGCCAATTTTCCGGACTCATGGGCGGGATATGGTTTTTATAGCGTGTACCATCCGCCAGAAAGACACCTGTAAGCGGTTCACGACTTGGTTCGCCAAGTATATGATCTATGATAGATTTGTTAGCAGCGCCTGACTTATCCATTACGACAGCATCGGCGCCAGTTTTGAGATACACTTCTGGCTCAGCAAAAGCGTCTGAACCACCGACGATAATTTTTGCACCTTGCTGGGCAAGGTGTTCAATTATCAGACAAGCAGGCGTGCGTTCCTGAATATAATTTACTGTAATTGCCCAAAGATCGGCTGTATCAGCTTTGAGTTCAGAGTGGTGTCTTCCTACTAGACGTTTACTTAACGTTAGATCCCGCCAGACTACTGTCCCGAATTCGTATTCGGTATCAGAGTCTTTCATATTCTACAATTCAACATCGAAACCCGCTGACATCATCTGAGGCAGCGGGATGCTTTGTGCTGTAAAAATCTTACGAATTTAATGGGTTGTGCCTTGATTTACTCTGACCGGGGCTATGCTGTACCGAACCAATAAACACCAGAAAATACTCAATCACCATGGAATATGGTGTGGCATAAGCCGCAATGATTGCTGCTGGGACACTTACTAATTCGATATGTCAGCCTGCAGGAATAAGGATAATAGTTAGAACATTTAACCGTATTTACTTGTCGTGGGTAAGACCACTTTTCACTTTTGCACGCAGTTTTTCAATAGGCTTTTCGATAGTAATAGTAATAAGCCAGGAACAAAGAAATATCAGCGGAACCGATGCAAACATAATAACCAACTCCGGCCGTTTTACCGTAATACCTAATGCGCCGAAAATTACCACAACAACAAGCCCAATCTGCAGATGAATGAGATATATCGGGTAGCTGAAATCCCCCATCCATCTGTCAAAGTTTTTATTTAAATAGGGTAGCGCTGTTTTATCCGAAAGAGCTACAACCATAAGGGCGCAAAGAATATAGTTACTATAAAAGAATATATCTGATTGAGATGAGAAATACCCAAGCCCCCAGTTCACCAAAAGAGCGGAAGCGAATAAATAAGGTATATAACTACAAAGTTCACAATTAGCTGAATTGATAATTTTGTTTAACTTATACTTATGATGAAAGATCAGCGCACCTGTGGCGAATGGCAATGAGGCAGCATAAATAGTAAAGTATTTATATTCCCAGCCAAGTTGAAAAATCCATACTAATACATGATAGATTAAGCTACAGGAAAACCAGAAACTGGTTATTACTTTATTCCTTGATATTCCAAGCCCTATTAAAATATAGAAGAAAATCTCAACAGTAAGCGCCCATGCAGGTGGAGTAAGGCGTGGGTTCTCCCTAACAGGAAAAAAAATCAACAAATTATTAAATAGTTCAGATGCATCCTGAGGAAGATATAAGGCGCCATGATAGCCTGAAGTAAAGCCGCTTCCGAAATACCATATCAGTGCAGCAGAGAATATAATAGAGACCCAATAGATAGGGTAAATCCGTAAGAATCTGTTTAATGCATACTTGTATACACCGGGTATCGTATAACCATAGTTTGTTTGTATGACCAGTGTCATTAGGTATCCGCTGAGAATATAAAATCCGAATACAGCATACGGGCCAATATTCGGTATTCCGCCAAGGTGAAATGCGACAACCATCAGTGCAAGAAATGTACGGTATGTACCAAACAATTACTTGTTCTCCTGTATACAGATACCTTATTACACCGGGCGTATCGAAAAAATAGTACTGCTCGAAACGAGACGTAGACGGCAAATAAGACACGAAATAACTATACAATAAAAGGAAATCACCTGGGGGATGGAATATCAATACTAAGAATCTGATGCCGGTCAATTTCCTGATAACGATTGCCATCAAAAAATGAGGTAACCTGGTAGACGTTGACTGTTTCTAGTGGCGCCTGAATTGCGTAATCATTGTCTCGTGCAAAGGTCCATATCTGGCGTGGGGAATGAAACATGCTGAGTACAGTAGATTTTGATCCACGCTTGTTCAGGTTCGAAACAAATGTCTGGATAAACTCTTCAAACGCCGCTGTTTTTATTGCATTGAAACGATTTTCACCATGGCTGCGCTCTACTTCGTGCACTTGCTCGGGTGTTTTAGCTAACAGCAGTAGGTCTGCGGCCTCGCGTTCGGTACTGGCGCCCCAGGTAACACTCAGTTGAGGTTTTGTGCTGAGATAACGAAAGGAGCCTAGCGAGAACTGAAATTCATAGGGTTCAAAAAAGCGCGGTGATAAACTGTAGCGCTGATTATCAGATGTTACGCCTTCAAGTCGAACGGTATAACTGATTGGCACGTCGTACCAGGCTAGTCCAACCGGTGTTATCCAGTATTTAGTCCCGGCAATGATCAAGGCTGAAAGTATAAAGTGGCCCGTGCTGATAAACGGAACTGGTTGCTGATACCAAAGCGTTCGTATCAAAACCAGGAATCCGGATTCCAGTAGCATCCATTGCCAAAACAAAATGCCGGATACGAAAAATACGCCGATGTGAAATACCGCCCAACAAAACAACAATCCGACCAAAGTAAAGCGGCGCCAAAGTATCACTATCGAGCCTAATTGCAGGAGTAACGTTGCGATCTGAATTGGTTTATCCAGAAACATGATGTTGCGTGTTAGCGCGGAAACCTGCTCAGTGCTGAGAAAACCAAGCCAGCCGTTGGCATAGGTCGATGGTAGAAAGTTGTATACGTGGCCATAGCTTATCCAGTCAAGGTTCATTTTGTACAAGCCCGGTAGCCAGTAATGCGCGGCTATTACACACACGCTGAGGAAGAGAAAGTCTTTTGTCCAGGGAGAATCTGTAAGAGATTGCAGGATTAAAGCTGCAAAAAACATCATCATCAGACGCAAAGGCATGGACTGGTGTGCCCAGGAATATCCGCCAATCGGATAAAAACTCTGCCATACCAGTGTGGAGAGAACCAAAATAAACGGCAGTATAAAAATCGGCCGCCAGTAAATTAATGCAACCAAGGAGATCAGCATAAAGCGGTCATAGTAGTGGGCCTGGTCAAAATAGAGGTTATAGTCGTAGGTTCCAAACCACCATGCCAGTAGAAATGCCTGCAGCGTTACAAAGTAGCGGACGGTTTGCCCATACTCAAGATATTTCCACGGGTTAAAGAAAAACCGCCACCGAATCAGCAAGACCAATACAAGCGCGGTTGTAATTGCAGTGTTGTAGATGGAAGAGAAGCTTTGTTTCAATACTTCAAGAAATAGAAACGGCTGATAATAGCCTGCTTCCGGGAGATTGGAGATCGCCATGACCCAGGTGTCACCCATTACAAAAATGCCCAGCAGGCACGCCGTACGGAGTGTTAGATATGCGAATTTACGGATATCGGTACCAGTTTTAATTGCTATCTTATATATCACTATAAGTTGCTATTATTCAGCTGAAAATAGTGAAATAGGCAGCTCATCGGGAGCGAGTCCATTGATATCGAATAAACGTTCGTTCAACCACAACAACGAGATCAGCGTGATTGCTATGGCACTTGGTTTGAGGATGAATGGAGTGTAAAACCTCCTTCTACTGAGTAAATAGAGAACTGGAAATACGATCAGAATGATCGCTAGTTGGCCAATCTCGACGCCCAGATTAAATCCTGCCAACGGAATAAAAATAGCACCCTTGGTTACATCGAGAAACTCAAGGTTGCTGGCAAAACCCAGACCGTGAAATAAACCAAAACCGAAAACCAGAAGCCAGATGCGTTCCCGGACTATCGGGTACAGGATGTTCAGACCAATAAATGCAACGGACGCAGCGATGACGCCTTCGGTTAAACGGCTGGGTATATCTGCATAACCCAGTACACCTAAACTCAGCGTGATGGAATGCGCTATCGTAAATAGAGTGACAACTTTTACTATATTTAGGAAAGCTTCTTTGAATCCGGTAACCGGCTGCCATTGAATATCTTTTCGCATCACAACTGCTTGCAGAATCAATGCCATCAGAAACAACAAATGATCAAGCCCGCGAATAATATGCTCAGTACCACTGATAACATAGTCTTTAAATACGATCCAGGTAAAGCCACTGACCAGATTTACTTCACGAGAGCGGGCGCTGGCATTAAAGCCAACTGATACCCGGCTGTGGTAATTTGTGAGACCGCTGTTTTCGGTATAACGAATCACAACGAATGCCTTGTGTGCAGGATCCGTATCAAACAATAGGTCATATTCCACTTCTAAACTATCTGGGATCGGTCCTGATGCCTGAAACTTCATGCTCAGTCTAAGAAATTCACCAATCGGCGTATTCATGATCTTGTGGTGATCATATGTGCTGGGATACGCTTTACCCATCGCAGAGATTCGAACGCCCGCGAGCATTATTGATTTTATTTTCTCGATGTTGGCTTCGACTTGTTCCCGCCTGGCCTCGGCAGACTGTGAATTAGTCAAACCGGCCAATTTAATTACATCGGGAAGGCGCATTTGTACTTCCGCATCGACTGAGCGATCATAACTACTAAGAAACAAGTAGCTTTCTCCTATTGTGTGGGCATGGAGCATGGATGCCACAATAGAAAGCAATGCGAATAAGGGGGCGCGTAATATCATCAGACTGACTCCTCATCGAATCTGTTTGTATTTTCGTTACTTCCATCCAGACAGGACTGCAGACGTTGTGCCAGTTCCTGAACTAATGGTGGCTTTACAATAGTGCCGTGCTTTCCCGGCATACTGTGGATGGTTATCTTTCCTTGAGCCAGGTCACTCCAGCCCAGTCTGGGATCTCCGCATTGACGTAGAGAATCATCCGTGATGAAAATATCAATGTCATCCGGGAACTCCGGTATTTTGTAAGACCAGTGTGCCCAGCGGTGGGCTTCATCCGCTGTTTCCAGGCTGCGGCGATTTTCAAGGCCAAGTAACGTTAATACATAAAAACAGATTCGATCCTGCAGATGCCATCTGTTCAGGTATGGCTTGTAGCGATAACGCAAACGTTTCAGGAAATCTTTTGGCTGCAGTCCCGGTGCATAGGTATCCAGCAATGCCAACAGTTCCACTTGTTGACCTTTGGCTCGAAGCTGTTGGGCCATTTCGATGGCAGTGATGCCGCCTGATGAGAATCCGGCTAAACGGTAGGGTCCATCGGCCTGTAGTTCCCGCATCGTATCAATACAATCTGTCGCAATATCTTCAATTCGTCGGCGTGCCAGGTTGACGCCATAGACACCTTTGGCTTGCAGGCCGTAAACCGGTTGTCCCGGATGTAAATGCCTGACCAAATCAGCGTAGTGAAACAAGTGTCCACCCATGGTATGGATCACAAACAATGGGCGTTTGGGGCCAGTTGATCGCATCGGCACCAAACGTGATCGATCCACGCTATCCACGCTTACGCGAATGAGTCCGGTCAGATGCGCGACCGTGCCATCACCAAACCATAGCGAATCTAATGGCAGGCGTTTACCAAATATTGCGCTGATTTTTTCAAACAAAGTCACCGCAAGTAGTGAATGCCCACCCAGGTCGAAAAAATTATCATTAACCCCGATACCAGCCACCCCAAGAATATCTTCCCAAAGTTTGAGCACATGAAGCTCAAGCGTATCAGAAGGTCCGACCCGCTGTATCCCCGCCGATGTTTCTGAAACCTGCGGTGCAGGAAGCGCTTGATGATCGAGCTTGCCACACTGCGTTAACGGGAAGGCATCCATAAACACATAGGCACTGGGTACCTTATACTCAGGAAGCGAACCCACAAGCGCTTTACGTAGCGCCTCGATATTGCAGGTTCCGGCGTGATCAGGTTTTACATATGCAACAAGGATTGTACCTTGTTGTCCGGTATCACGGGCTACAACCATTGCTGCCTGAATACCTGGCTGCCGTGTTAACAGCATTTCTATCTCGCCCGGTCTGATGTGATGCCCCCGTAATTCAATTTGTTCATCCACCCGACCAAGTAGTTTAAAGCGCTTATCTGCACCCAGTCGCGCCCATTCGCCGCTCTGATGCACGCTAGATTCTGGTTTTGGCTCGAAGTCGTCAGCACTCAACTGATCAGGCGTCAGTCCAGGCTCAACCAAGAACAACTCTCCAGTGATTCCAACTGGAACCGGTTGGTAGTGATTATCCAGGACAATGGCGTAAGCATTGCGGATGGGAGAATCGATTGTTGGTGGTGGATGCTGACGGGTTAACGAATCAATTTCAGCTGATGTCATCAAAGGAAGAAATGAAATTGACTTCGCAGGTGTTGCCAGACAGGCGTCCAGTAAAACTTGAAAGTGTCCTACCCAACGTTTTATCGTTCCCGCCTCAAACAATGCAGTGTCGTAGTCAAAACTGGCTCTAAGCCCCACGTCCTCCTCGGCCATAGCCAATGAGAGATCAAAAAGGGTTACAGGCTTTTCTATATCCAGCGGGCGGCAACGCATACCGGGTAGCTGCATCGCGTCGAGTGAGGCTGATTGCAGATCAAACATCACCTGAAACAACGGAGTCCGGCTTGCATTACTTGCAATCTGTAACTGTTTAACCAAGGTTTCGAACGGCAAATCTTGGTGTGCGTAGGCATCCAGTGCCGTGTCCCGTACTCGGGCCAGAACCGTGATGAAAGTCGGCTCTCCAGATAAGTCTAGGCGCAATGCCAGGGTGTTGGTGAAATTACCGATCAGTTGTTCGATGTCCGGGTGCATTCGGTTAGACACAGGCACACCAACCACCAGATTGTCCTGATCGGTCAATCGATGGAGTAGGATGACATAGACTGATAGCAGTGCCATAAAAGGTGTCGCACCACGTGCCTTACTGAAGGCCTTGATCCGGTTCCAGGTTTGTGACGAAACGGAAAAATGCTGCCAGGCGCCAGCGTATGTCTGCATTTTTGGTCTGGCTTGATCGAACGGTAAATTCAGCGTGCAGGGCAGTGGATCGAAATACTGTTTCCAGTATGCCAGCTGGGTGTCCAGTAAACCGGTCGCGAATCGTAGTTCTTCCCAACTGGCATAATCAGCATATTGAACTGGAAGTGGAGTTAGTGTCGCTTGGTTTACGTCACCCTGCACCGCATAGAGTTGCTCTAGCTCATGGCAGAATAAATTGAAGGATGCACCATCGAAAATGATATGGTGTATCGATAACAACAGGATATGTTCGTATTCAGCTGTGTGAACCAGACCGATCCGGATCATCGGGCCCTGTTCCAGATCAAATGCCTGCCACAACACACGCTGAATTTCTTTTTCAAGCGCCGCTTGTCTGGTCAGGCCGTCAAGCTTACGCAAGTCTGCCTGATGCATCACAGGTGAGGGTGCATCGGCGATTTGCACCGGTTCACCGGACTCGACAGGGAAACGCATGCGGAAGACTTCATGACGCCTGGCAATCGCATCCAGGCTTCGCTGCAGCGTAGCGATATCCAACGGGCCATCCACCTGATAGGCAAGAGACAGGTTGTACGCTGGACTATCCGGTGCGAGTTGACTGAGGAACCAATAGCGCCGCTGAGATACTGACAACGGCATATTGCTACGCCGGGAAACAGGGAGGGGAGAAAGCGGTGGTAATGCAGAATCACCCAGGTTAAATTTGATCGCCTTTTCTGTTGCCAGCAAAGTAACCAATTCCGGTTTGCATTGCTCGATGCGCTCGATAATAGCTTCACTCAGTACGCCCTTGGGTGCATTGCAGCGCAGCCGCCCATCATGCACCGAAAGCCGGATATCCAAATCACGCAGTTGAGCTAAAAAAGCCGACGGACTCATAGTTCAATCTCGTCCCGTTCCCCGGCAGGTTCTGCAGCAACCTGTAAGGCCTCAATCTCAGCCGCGAGATCCTCCAGTACGGGTGACTCAAAGATCAAGCGTGGTGATATGTCCAGTTGAAATGCCTGACGTATTCGCGAAACCACCCGGATCACCAGCAGGGAGTCACCACCGATATCAAAGAAGTTGTCATGAATACCAATAGGTTCGATGTCGAGTACCTCACTCCACATTGCAGCTATATCAGCTTCAATAGGACTGCGCGGCAGTACCAGAGTGTCATCTGTTTGCATCTGTTCGCTGGCAAATTCCGGTAATACGCGGCGATCGAGTTTGCCGGTTGCGGTACGCGGCAACTGGTCAAGAAGAACATACTGTGTGGGCATCATCGCTGGCAATAGCCGATTACGGAGGAATTCACGTAAGTTCATTTCATCGATGCATCCACCTGATTCAGGTGTGGTCACTATGCAGGCGACCAGCCGTGCAGCCTGTCCAGGTAACCCAAGGCGTTGCACAAGCCGCTCGCGCTGTGCTTCAGTCAACACAGACAATCGTTGTCGCCAGGTATTCTGGAGGGTGTGGTTCATAAAAGTGCTCAGCGAACTGCCGTGACTACAAGCATGCTATCACCCCAAAGCGAATCAACTGTCTCGGCCGGTACTTCAAGACCGTCTACCCGTGATAGTGTGATACTGGAGAAATGTTCGAGTAAGAGGCGTTGATGTGCGCGGCTCAGCGAATCAATTTCGTTGGTTAAATAGGTAAAAATACCCTTGTCGCGAAGATGGTTCGCCGCAACCGAAAAAAAATTAGATGCGAATGTAGTGGTTTTATGCACTTCATCGATCAGCTCGTCACCTGAGAGCGGGTAGGCATGAAAGAAAATTGCATCGTAGCTGGCAAACTGTGCAACCAAATCCTGCCAAAGGCCTTGCAACAGCGTGATGTCACGATCGGCATAAGCCGGTCTCCAGGTGTTAAAACGATCGATAATGTGTGGATTGCATTCAACAATAGCATGTGACTTTACGCCTGCGTCCTGAATAAACCCAGCCGATACGCCTCTTCCAAAACCGATCTCAAGGATATCGCCGTGTGTTTGTGCAACAACTTGTGCCATAGCCTTCATGACCGGAATCTGCCAGTCTTCCATAATCACCTGGTCATCCAGCTTGCCCTGTTCCCGATCTGTAGAAGTATCTATTGATGAGCTACCCGCCACAAAGTGGCTAGCTTGCGTATCCAGATGCTTCAAATCGATCACCCATTCAGACACTAGCCGATTCAATACCCAGTTGCGTTGCTCAGCTCTGGGGGGCGCCACAAAGTTGTCATTGGTAATGTTGAGGCGGATCTCGAAGTCCTTACTGCGTTTGAGTTTTTGTATCATGGTTGTGCTTCGATATCAGTTAATATGGCATCAGCCTGACCGGGGTTCAGTAGTGTCAATGCCGCAATCATCAGTTCAGGATCAAGGGTGTGTGTAGCATTGGGTACTACAACTACCGCGGCTTCGGCGATATCCGGATATTCTTGCAAGGCTGTCTCTATCTCACCTGGTTCGATGCGATGACCACGCACCTTGAATTGTTCATCCACACGCCCCAGAAATTCAAGTTCTTCGTCGTCCCTGAGGCGACCCCGGTCACCGGTGCAGTAGAGTCGTGCTCCAGGCGCAGACGAAAAAGGATCAGCTATAAATGCAGCCGCGGAAAGGCCGGGTTGGTTCAAGTAACCCTGTGCCACTCCGGCTCCGCCAATATGTATTTCCCCCGGAACTCCCTGTGTTACCGGTTCGCCCTGCGTATCCAGCACATGTAAACAGGTGCCTGGGATTGGCCGGCCTATGGGAACGCTATCCGGCGTTCCACCGGGATAGGCTTTATACACACTGCACCAGACTGTCCCTTCAGTGGGGCCGTATTCGTTATATAACTGCGCATGCGGCAACAGGGTGGCGTGTGTGCGTACCAGGGTTTGTGGACAGCTTTCACCGGCAACAACCACGGTACGAAGACTGCCCAATTGCTTTGCATCCACCGATGCCAATAACGCTGCATATAAACCTGGCAGTGCTAGCATATGGGTTATACGCTGCGACTCGATCAAACTGGCCAGGGACCAGATATCTTTCTCCTGTCCCGGCTCCGGTAGTACCAGAGTACCACCTTGGCACAGGGTCCAAAAAATTCCTGCTACAGAACTGTCAAAGGCCAATGATGGCAGCAATAAAAATCGCTCGACTGGATCAGGGTAGACTGTAAAACGCGCCAGTGTGGAATGCAGCAGGTTGGCGTGACTGACCATCACGCCTTTGGGTTGGCCGGTAGAGCCTGAAGTATAGATAAGGTAGGCCAGCGAACCGGTTTGTATTTTCCTCTCTTGCGCAGTTAACTGAACTGATTCTAATTCGTCATCCACACAAAATATCGAATGGCATGGAAAAAGCGCATCAATTTTAGCCATCAAACTACGTTGTGTCAGTATGAGCTGTGGTTGTGCATCAGATACAATCGCCGACAAACGTTCCGGTGGGTATTCAGGATCCAGCGGCAGGTAGACTCCTCCCGCCTGCAACACAGCGAGTATCGAAACCAGCGCAGCTGTCGAACGCGGCAGGTAAAGGCCGATTCGGTCACCGGGCCGTATGCCGCCGGTACGCAAATTCGCGCTCAATTCCGAAGCCGCGTGATGCATTGCCTGATAGCTAAGCGATTCGATATCGCTGACCAGCGCCAGAGTTTGGGGAGACGATTGCGCATGCTGTGCTATCAGCTGTTCGATCCGGGTTATATTGACATCAACGAGTGCGGATGCGGCCGGACCTTGAGCGGTTTGTAACATAGCCTCGCGTTCTGCAGCGCTGATCCAGGGGGTTTCTGCAACTGTTTCTATGCAGTCACGTCCTAGTGCTTCAAGTAAGGTGTTAAAATGGCACCAGATACGCTCAATCCTTGCGTGGGAAAAGCGAGATTTTTGATAAAAGAAATTAATGTTTAGAGACGCTCCAGGCAGTACCACGACACTTAATGGGTGGTGGCCCTGCTCCACCAGTTCGCAGTCCCTGACAACCAGACCATCCTCAGTATCGGGTGGCTGTAATTGACCTGGTACATTTTCAAATACAAACAGATTATCAAACAAGGCGTTGCCACGGCCCAAAGGACTCCAAGCCTGAATTGTAGCCAACGGAGTGTGCACGTAGCGGCTGATTTCTGCAGCCTGAATCTGCACACGCTTGAACCAGTCGAGCAGTCGTTCCTTAAAATCAACCTCAATACAAAAGGGTAGGGTATTTATAAACAGGCCTACCATATCCTCGACACCAGCAAGTTCTGCACCACGGCCCGACAAAGTGACCCCTGTAGTCACATTGTTGTGACCTGCGTAACGACTTAACAACAGCAACCAGCTTCCAAGCACCAGGGTGTTGAGAGTTAAACGATTGCGCCTGGAAAATTCTTGCAGTGCCTGAGTGGCTTCTTCAGTCAGTTTAAAGCGGCATAGCGCCCCCCCGGTTTGCTCGTTATTTTTTTCTGCAAGCCAATGCAAAGCACCCGTGTTGCTACAGTTTTTCAGGGTCTTTTTCAAATAGGTCTGTGCGTCAGCCAAATCAATTTGCTGTTGCCAGATAACAAAGTCCTGATAGGCAGGAGGGCCATCACTCGCGAGGGTTTCCTGATCGCTGTTTCGATACAGCTTGAATACCTGATCAAGTACCATACAAGTTGACCAGCCATCCAGTATCAGGTGATGAAATGTCCACAGAAATCGATGCGTATTATCATCAAGCCGCAGCAATTGCATGCGCATCAGAGGTGCCTTGGCCAGATCGAATCCCTGTGATCTGTCTTCAGCAAGCAATAGTTTCCAGCGCTGTGCAAGCTCATCCGCGTTCAAGTCAGACCAGTCTTCCAGCTTCCAGGGCAGGGACAGTTTATTGCGCACTAGCTGCAGCGGTTTATCGCGCCGTTCCCAGGTAAATAACGTGCGCAAGACGGCATGCCGTTGTGTTACCTGATCCCAGGCGGTACGAAACCAATCTGTGTCCAGGTCACCGCACAGGGTACAACTAAATTGTTCGATATAGAGGCCGGACTCTTGAGCAGACAGAGTATGAAATAACATGCCTTCTTGGATAGATGCGAGCGGGTAGACTGCTTCAATATTTGATTGCTTCATGCTTCGCAGTCCTATTCTCCGAATTCATCGAGCAAATCGGAGAGCCCCTTTTCGCTCAAGTCAGCTGCAGAAAAATCAGGTTGTGCCGATGGCGCAGCAGGTTGCACCTTGACGGTTGACGATACAACGTCGATCCGTGATGCAACAGTCGCCAACTCTGCGACAGTAGCATGTAGAAATACCTGTGCAGGGTCAATGCGTAACCCGAGCAGAGCCGCGCGGGCACAGATTTGGATATTGATGATGGAATCACCGCCCAGGTCGAAGAAATTGTCATGAATACCCACGCATTCGAGCCCAAGAACCGGTGCCCAAATATCCGCGAGCTGACTTTCGGTTTCATTGCGTGGAGCCACATAACCAGCTTGCAAGCGGGGGTGAAGGGTTTCCGGACCCGGCAGGGCACTTCGATCAATCTTACCGTTGGAAGTAAGGGGAATGTGCTGTAAACGTACAAACTGGTACGGAATCATATAGTCCGGTAGCTTTGTCGCCAAAAAACGGCGCAATCCTGAACTGGAAATCTCACACCTGCCGACATAATAGGCGACCAGCTGCGCACCGCGTGTTTGCTGTTTGTAATCTTCAGGATAATCGATATCGTTCAAAATGGTGCGTACCTGGGCGACATTGATTTTATCATCAAGTTCATCCAATGCCGCTGCTCGTGTTTTGTGTCCGGTGCGCACATCCCAGCTATAAGGCCATGCGTAGTTATGGTAGCCGCGTTCTTTTTTGTGAATATAGATTCCTGTGTCGTTAATCAGACAGTTTGTAGATCGGCCTGTATCCGCTGGTCTGACCCAGCCAGCATAGTCCTTCAGAAACGTCAGCATCTGCTCCAACGTGACATCGGTATAGCGATAGAAATCGATAAACTGCACATTGGAAAATATCTTATCGTCTGCGAAACGGGATGTGTCCAATAAGTGCTGAACAGCATCGTCTTCACGGTGATAGGCTTTGCGGGCTTCAAGCACCATATTATCAATGGTATTCGGGTCAAATATTCCAGCCGCGAAAAAATCACCCAGACGCGTTTCGTAAAGCTGTCCTCGCGTCAAACCAGTGACGATTATGGCTATGCCTCGTTCATCAGCAAGATTCAGGCTGAGTGTGTAGATGGTTTTGAAACAGCCATTACACACATTACTATGGCGCCGCAGGCTATCTTTGAATATTGGCATCATTGCAGGGGTGGTACCAAAAATATGGTCGACGTCCAAAGTTTCAACGATACGTTTTATATTGGTCTTGGCGCCTTCAGAGATATACCCATTATCCAGTGTATAAGCCAGCACCCGGTAACCCATTTCCACCAGCTTGCAGAGTACAAATGTGCTGTCTTTACCACCACTGAGCAGCATCAGGCAATCGTATTCGCTAGTTTGCCGTAACTTCGCCTGGTCGAAGATCTCGCGCATATCATCAAGTGTACGAAAATACGTAACCGCTTTCGTTTTATAAGCTTCGTAATCACGGCAGGTATCACAAACCACCTGGGAATCGAACCTTACCCCGGGATAATCCGATGGCAAGCCGCAGCGAGCGCAAAATATTTTTTCCTGGACATCGGGTGAAGGGGTAATCAATGCTGCTACGGCCTGCTGAATATCCTCGTGAGCGAGTAAAGCAGATTCGAGCTCACCTAATTCGATACGCGCTCCTCGCAGCTTGACTTGTTCATCGTGGCGGCCTAGGTATTCAAGTTTTCCATCCTCGCGCCAGCGACCGAAATCGCCGCTGGCGTAATACCTCGGGCTGCCAGGCAACGGATTAGGAAAAAAGCGTGCTGCGGTTATTTCTTCCTGATTCAGGTATCCGCGTGCGACACTGGGGCTTGCGATATGAATTTCTCCTGCTACGCCCAGTGGTGTTTCTATTTTATGTTGGTTGAGTAAATAGATGCAGGTGTTATCGATAGGGCGTCCGATCGGCACTGATGTTCCGGTGTCGGTATTCGGATCAAAGCGGTGAATCACACAACCCACCACGGCTTCTGTGGGGCCATACTCATTATAGATGGCCACATCATCGCCAAAAATCTGCATCGCCTGGCGGGCTTGTGCTGTTTTGAAATCCTCACCGCCGAATATCAGTGCTTTAACGCGCGAAGCGCGCAGATCACGATTAGCCAATAAGGCAAGATGTGAGGGAGTTAGTTTGATGATATCGACACAGTCATCGTCAACCATGTCCAATAAGGCCAGCGCATCACGATTGTCCGGTGCATCGTAAATACAAATACAGCCGCCCAGTACCAAAGGCAGAAACAGGGAAGTCACTGTTAGATCGAAGGACAGCGATGAATACAGCGGGAAGTTCCATGCCTCTTCCCGCGAATAAAATTTACGTGCCCAGCTGACATAGTGGAGCAGCCCATCGTGCTGCACCATCACGCCCTTCGGCCTGCCCGTAGAACCTGATGTGAAAATGGCATAGGCCAACTGATCTGGAGATGGGGTTGTTTCTAGTGCATTCGTGCTTTCATTGGAAATTGTATCCCAGTCTGCATCTAATGCTATCACTTGACCGGAAAAAGTTCCGAAGCGTGTACTGAGTGATTGTTGTGTTAATAACACACTGGTCTTACCTGCCAGGTCAATCTCATCAAGCATGTTGTCTATGCGTGCGGCTGGATAATCCGGATCCAAGGGTACATAAGCCGCGCCGGCTTTTAGGACCGCAATAATCGCGACAACTGTCTCAATAGAACGGCGTGTACACAGGGAGACCAGGCTGCCAGTGTTGACAGCATTGCGAATTAGAAAACGTGCAAGTTGATTTGAGCGTTGCTCGAGTTCCAGGAAACTAATTTGCCGCTTTCTATCTGCAACTGCAATCGCCTCAGGCGATTCTTGTATCTGGGCAGCAATCAAATCGAGCACAGTTGAATTTTCCGGAAATCTTATGGGCGGACCTGCCGCAAACGCTCGTACATGTTGGCGTTCGTCTTCATCCAGTAATTCAATGCCAGCAATTGCGCAATCCCGGTTTGCGATAAAACTATCTAGCAAGAACAGAAAATGCTTGCCAACCGGTAAATTGTCCGGCTCAGGAAAAGCGCCTAGATTAAGATCGAAGTAGAGATCGTATTCACCCCTGCTTTTAAAGTCATGTACCTGCAGCCGCAGGCTGTGGTTGCGGTCGCCATAGCCGGTGTGAATCCATTCCGGTTCTATTGGCATGCCGGCAAAATCCTGGAAATTAATATTGACGAAGTTCAGCAGAACTTCATAGGATTTATTACCCCCCGTACTACTGACACCCGGCTGGGAAAACCGCAACAGCGCCTGAATCTCCAACGTTACTTTTGCGATTAAAGAACTGAAACATTCGTCCTCATCAACATCCACCTGCAGCGGGTACACTTCCATGAATAATCCGGGTGTTGACTTGAAGTTCCGGCTGGAACGGTTGTGAAGAGGCGCCCCGACGCGCAGCCGTTTTGCGTCGCCAAAACGATGCATGAAAGCCAGCAGAAACGTGAGGAACAGGATATAAACACTTAACTCTTCGTTCAGAAAAAAGATGCCCTTTTCCTGACAGATCTTTTTGATGGCACGGCTGCGGGATTTACCCAGCGGGCAATGTACTCGTGTTGTCCGGGCTTCGAGTGCACTTAAGGGTGGGGCATAAAATGCTGTGCTTTGTACCGGTTCACGCAGCTTTTCGAGCCAATATTGCTCGGCTATTTTGGACTGTTCAGAATCCCTGCTCTTGTGTTCGAAGCTGACATATTCCTGATAAGACGGCAGTACCGGCAGTGGCTCAGGACTAACTTTACCTACAGCGGTGTAACACTCGGCCATGCGTTGATAGACCAGTGCAGTGGACCAGCCGTCAGTGATCAGATGATGCAGATTGAGATACCAGACGAATGCATCTGGCCCTAGCTTAATAAGTGCGGAGTCGAACAGGCAGGAAGCTAAATTGAAACGCTGTGTGGCTCGTAACTGCATCCACGACCTGAGTGTCAGCTCGGGATCGCTGCACTTTGAAAAGTCTTCAAAGGTGAAAGGATAGTTGCTGGATTTCAGCACGCGGCGTTGTGGAATGCCATTGGTTTCTTCGAACACGCTGTGCAACGCTTCACAACTGTCTATCATCGTCTGGAAAGCCTGACGGAATTGCGCAACGTGGACAGATCCTGCGATCGAAAACCGCAGTACCATATTGTACAAAGGTAAATCAGGGTCGAGTTTTTGCCCGGCCCAGATCAGCCACTGGCTGCGGGTCAGATTGGAACTGTCTGCACGCGTTGGTTCTGAGAGAACACTTGGCACAAACATCGCCACAATTCTACCCCGCGTGCCTTTCCAGGTAGGCCTCGATCGCTGCCAGGGAACGAAAATTTTTCAGCGTGATATCCTGCGGTGGTATGGCCTTACCAAATTCCTGCTCAATAAAAGCGGCAAGTCGAACCACACCCAGGGAATCTACCAGACCGTCGATCAGTAACTCAGTATCTGCTTTCAATTCAAGTCCATGTGGACTGTTCAATAGATCTTCGTAGACAAACCGGCCTATTTTCTGAGTGATTTGCATATTGTTATTTCCGCTCAGGTATCACACCCCATAGACTATTATTATATTGCAGGACTCGCATAAAACCGTGATGAGATACGGCGCTAGCGCCATATACTGAGAAAAATCAATGGCCAAGAAGCCTGCATCCAAATCCTACTGCTTGTTTTATGACTATGGCTGGATACGTTTACACGTACCTCACTACTATTATAGTCAATTTTCTATTAACATCGTATATTGACAGGTGTGATAATGCTACTACTAGAACAATCCTACGCTGCTTCAATAAGATGGGTAGGGGTAATGATTTGAAAACTCTGATACTGTCCGTGATTGATATTCAGTCCATATTGCAGCATGTGGGGCTGGATAGTGCTATGGATCAGATTACAGCGCGTCTCACCGAAGCGATTGGTGGCTATATAGATACCTGTTATGAAATCCCGGTGCGCGATGGTTTCGACTACAGCGACCCGGTGCCGGGGCTGATCGAGTGGATGCCTATCAAGGACAGCAGCAAGGCCACAATTAAGGTCGTCGGTTACCATCCGGGCAACCCAATGGCTAGAGGGATTCCTTCTATACTTTCGACAATCAGCGCCTATGATACCAGTACCGGCCACCTGATCGGCATCACCGATGCGACCTTATTAACTGCGTTGCGTACTGGTGCAGCTTCTGCAGTTGCGACACGTATCCTGGCATCTCAGGATGCCAGTGTACTGGGATTAATCGGCTGTGGTGCGCAAGCAGTCACCCAGTTGCACGCAATTTCCCGGGTCATCCCGCTTGAAACCGTGCTCCTGCACGACATCGATCAAAAGCAGATCGATAGTTTTCAAGCACGCTGCGCTTGCCTGAATCTGAATCTGAACATCGCACAGTCGCCGCTTGACGAACTGACATCGCGTGCCGATATTTTGTGCACCGCGACCTCAGTCGATGTAGGTGCAGGTCCCGTATTTAAGGATCAGTCACTCAAACCCTGGCTTCATATCAATGCGGTAGGATCAGACTTCCCGGGAAAAACTGAAGTGCCCCTGTCGGTTCTGGAGCGCAGCCTTGTGTGTCCTGACTTCCCGGCCCAGGCTTGCAAGGAAGGCGAATGCCAGCAACTTGATCCGGGCCGCATCGGCGCATCGTTGACCAGGCTAGTCAAACATTCTCGGGACTATGCCCTCCACCGCAGCAGCATAACCGTGTTTGATTCAACCGGCTGGGCGCTGGAAGACCAGCTGACGATGGAGTGGTTCATGGACTATGCAAAAGAACTCAAACTTGGTAAACAGGTAGAGATTGAGAGCATCACAGGTGATCCGCATAATCCCTATGAATTTTTGATACCACTAAACGAAGTTAAAAAACTATTCGTACAGTAATTCCCCTTCATAACTAACTCGAACGATAATCACCATGGGTCAAAACATAACAACGCACTCCATGTAGAGGATTCACAATGGATTTCTCCTGGGCCGAGCAACAACTTGTACAAAAACAAAATGTCTTCGAGTTTGCCCGTCAAACTTTAAATGACAATTTGATTGAACGCGATTTATCTGGCGAGTTTTCACGCCAACTCTGGCAAAAGTGTGCCGATTTTGGCATTCAAGGATACGCTGTAGCAGAAACTTATGGAGGGCAGGGCCAGGACATTCTCAGCACACTGCTGATGATGGAAGGATTCGGTGAAGGCTGCCGAGACAACGGCCTGATTCTGGCGATCAATGCACAAATGTGGACTGTACAGCTCAGCATCGAACAATTTGGCAGTGAGGCCTTGAAGCAACGTGTTCTACACGGGTTATGTAACGGTAAACTCATTGGCGCACAGGCGATCACCGAACCAGAGGCCGGTTCTGATATTTACAGCCTGGCGATGCAGGCGCAAAAAACCACTGACGGCTATGTGCTCAACGGCACTAAATCCTGGGTTACTCTGGGGCCGGTCGCCGATCTTTTCCTGGTGTTTGCAACCGTAGATTCCGGCTTGGGCAAGTGGGGTATCACAGGCTTTGTGGTATCTCGGGATACGCCAGGACTCAGCGTCGGGGCGACACGCGACAAGATGGGGTTACGAACCGTTCCATTCAGCGACCTGATACTGGAAGAATGTTTGATACCTATCGAAAATCGGTTAGGCCCGGAGGGCGCTGGGCTCAGCCTTTTTAACGCCTCGCTGGAATGGGAACGCAGTTGCATGTTCGCTAGCCAACTGGGCCTGATGGCACGCCAGCTTGAACAAAGCATTGCCTATGCCCGGCAACGGAAACAGTTCGGTCAGGCTATCGGAAAATTTCAATCGGTCGCCAACCGTATCGTAGACATGCAACTCAGGCTAGAAACCGGCCGCCTGCTTTTGTACAAGGTCGCCTGGCTTAAGAAACAGGGTGAGCCCGCCACCATGGAGGCTGCTATGGCAAAACTGTACCTGACACAGTCACTAGTTGACTCCAGCCTTGATGCTATCGCGATTCATGGGGCGAAAGGTTATGCCACCGAATTTGAAGTTGAGCGCAACTTGCGCGATGCCGTTGGTGCCACCATTTTCGGTGGAACCTCAGATGTTCAACGCACGATCGTGGCCCGGATGCTTGGGCTATAAGCTGATGTTCAACAGTATCCCCGAGGCACTGAACCAGAGCGCCAAGACAAGACCCAATCATGCAGCCCTTCGATTTGGGTGTGATCAGCTTACCTATGGGCAACTGCTTACACGCTGTAACCGTCTTGCCCGGGTTTTGATTGACCAGGGCGTACAACGTGGTGACCGTGTGGGTATCTATCTCGACAGAGGGCTGGATAGTATCGTTGCCTTATACGCAATTATGATGGCAGGCGCCGTCTATGTACCGCTAGACCCACAGGCCCCCATTAAACGTCTGACTTGTGTTACCTTAAACGCAGATATTCGCTATCTCGTCAGTGAAGCCAACAAAGCTGTCAGGATACTGGATCTGGCTAAACAGCTCACCCAGCTTGAATGTGTTATCGGTCTGCCGGAACCTGTTGATAATCAATTACACTGGATTTCCTGGGCGCAGGTTGAGGCAGTATCGGCACAGAGCCTAACTGAACCACAATTAAACCTGGATGATCACGCCTATATCATCTACACCTCAGGTTCGACGGGGGAACCCAAAGGGATACTGCATACACATGGCAGCTGTCTCAGTTTTGTCATGTGGGCCGTGCGTACTTATGATGTCAAAAGCGACGATGTGTTCACCAACCAAGCGTCACTGCATTTTGATATGTCGATTTTTGATCTGCTCCCGGCAATCACAGTCGGCGCGACTGTCGTCATTGTTCCCTACGCCGTCACCAAACTGCCGGTGAGCTACGCCGAGTTTTTAGCCAGGGAACGTATCAGCATATTTTTTACGATTCCATTTATTCTCAAGCAACTTTTACATCGCGGTATGATTCAGGATCAGGATCTAAGCTCACTCCGCTGGGTAATCTTTGGCGGTGATATCCATTCGCCAAAAGACATTCTGGGGCTTATATATAAACTGCCTGCAGCACGCTTTTCTCATATGTATGGACCTGCAGAAACCAACGGTTGTACCTATTACCATATAGATAATCCTGTAAGTGATACTGCTGACCCCTTTCCCATCGGCAAGCCATGCGAACAAATGGATATCTTGATTATTGACATAGACGACAAGTGTGTCACAGAAGTGTCAGGGGAACTGCTCGTGGCCGGCCCCAGCCGCATGCAGGGCTATTGGCAGCGTCCTGAACTAAATGAACGTGCGTTGGTTGTGCGTAGCGATGCCAAAGGTCGTGAACGTACATTCTATCGAACCGGTGATCTTGTAGAACGAATGAGTGACGGCAACCTCCGCTTCGTCGGGCGTAAGGACCGGCAAATCAAACTGCGCGGCTACCGCATCGAATTAGATGAGGTCGAGATGACACTTCTCTCACATCAGCATGTCGATGAGGTCGCAGTTGTCATATTGCAGATTGATAATGAACCCGATCTTCTTTTTGCTGCGATATCACTGCATCAAAAAGCAAGCACTGACACAACAACGCTTATAAATTTCTTGCGTGAACACCTGCCGCATTACGCAATACCTGAAAAAATTGAATTTGTCGATTCCTTTCCACGTACCAGCACTGGTAAAATCAGTCGTCGCCACCTGTGTTCTGAGTACGCATCTGTACGTCGATAGGCAAATATGCCGATGCTGCCAGACAACGATCTGCTCCTGGTATATGACGAAGAGTGTCCTGTATGCAGTGCTTATTGCCGCATGCTGCGTATTCGCAAAGATGTCGGCACATTACATCTTGTCAACGCCCGCGAGTCCAGCGAGATTATGAGCGAGATCACTGCCGCAGGTCTGGACATTGATCAGGGAATGGTTCTGAAGGTGGGTGAGCGCCTCTATTACGGCGCAGATGCTATACACATGTTAACGCTGATGAGCACTCGGTACGGCGGGTTCAATCGAATCAGCCGAGCCCTGTTTGGTACCCGGACTGGTTCAGCCATAATTTATCCCATCGCTCGATTTGGACGGAATCTTCTACTGAAACTGTTGGGACGAACACCGATCCGTAATCTTGAGGATTGATTGAGAAAGCGAACCAGGGAAAATCTTGATTAAACCTTTCAGCATCGGTCTCCTGACCGCGATGGGCGATAAACCTTAGCATTGTCAGGAGACCGGCCCTTCTGGCAGAATCACCTTGCTTGGAATGTAAAAGTACCTGTCAGCGAACGAGGTGATATCTGCTGTGTACTATTCGTGGCTAGTAAAGTACTCGCTCTTCAAGGGATGAATTAATAATTATCTACTTCTGTGCCGCTTTAGTTCATCGATTCAAATGGTACGGGTGGAGAAGGCAGCTGGTGTACTGTAACTTGCTCATTCAGCAAAACCGTACTGTGTGTGCTACAAGACAAGTTTTCCGAACATACTCAATCCTCACCAAAGGATTCTGTTTGGTAGCGGGATATTTTTATAGAATCTGACCAATATTTTGCCGGCAAACCCGCCTTTTGTTTTAAGTGTGCCAGGAACAAGTCCGGCTCTGGCAGCGATTCCCAGACGCTGGGTAAAAAGGTTCCCCGGTGCTTACTCTCTTCCAGGATCAAACCATCGATGCCGGGCCTGATGAGGCTGAGTAATTCCTGCTCCGAAGTAAAATTGATAGCTTCTGCCGCCGTCAATACAGAAATGTGTATTGCCAGCGGCTTAGATTCTAATGCGGTTAAGGGCGAAAATCTGGGATCCCGAAAGGCGGCGGCAAACGCATTGTCGGAAACATCTCTGAGCAGCGGGCGGTACGCCTCCAGGCTGCCTATGCAACCGCGCAGTTTATGATTAAGGTGCAAGGTTACAAAGCTGGCGCCCTCGGTTTGTAATAGTTGTTCAAAATCTTCTATCCTGACGGCTAAAGCGCGCCCGTGCTCCAAACCATGATTGATAGAATGGCGGGCGATATCCAGTAGGGTATTTTTATTGCTTTCTAATAGCATGGCTACTGTCTGTTATGGCAGATGGGTTTTTGTAAAGATGTAATGTTCGCCAGGAAATAAACAATAAAAATAATCGCAGCTCCATTAAGCTCACTCGCATCCCGCCTCATTAACTAAAACCATAAGCACCATAACCCACCACACGATTCCGTGGCCCCGCCGTATCGCCTGAATTACGCAGATCCAGTGTCACCACATCCAGGTGGTGGTGCCGTGCAGCGACCAGCAAACCATTAATCGGATTTCTGCCGCAAGCCTGGTCGTATTGAATATCGTCAGGCCGTAACTGTTCAATCGCATGTGAAGTCGCAGCATCCAGTGTCCGGGCAGTTTCGTAATCATGGTAGTGACTTAAATCTGAACTGATTACAATCACGGTGTCTTCTCCACCCCAGAGCTTTTCCAGTACTTCTGCGACTTCATCCGGATTGGCATCACCCACCACAAGGGGTATCAATTTAAAATCTCCCAGTACGGTTTGCAAAAAGGGCAGTTGAACTTCGAGGCTGTGTTCTTCCGTATGCGCGTCATCACGCACATGAATCTGTGGCAACATCAGGATGGTATCCAGACCCAGTTGATCGATCGGTATTACCCCGAGTGGTGTGGCAAAATACTGTGCAGAGCTGGCAGCCAGGCCTTTAAAGTCGACCCGGTGTGCCGGACCCAGTAAAACCACCCGCTTGATGCGACCGTGTAGCGGCGTCAATTGTGCATAGGCGCAGGCGGCAGATGCACCGGAATAAATATAACCGGCGTGTGGGGCTATCAACGCTTTGGGGTGTACCAGTGTCGCAGACTCGCTGGCTAATAACTGATCCACCTGCTGTTGTAACAGCAGTGCATCTTCAGGATAAAACAGTCCGGCCACGGCCGGTTCACGTATTTGTGCCATCTATTTGCCTATGTAAGGAATGAATTTACCCGCTGCATCACATTCAATCGTCCGGCATTGCTCTGAAAATCGGCGTTCTATTATGGTTGCAGAAGCTGACTTTATCAGACCCTTCTTATTAAATAGATGCATTCTGTCAAGAATTCAAGCTTTATTGCGTATCTCCCGAACCTGGATCATTAGCCATACTAATTTATCAGTTTTTATTCCGGTGTAATAAAAGCCTGCCCAGGAGTTACTATACTTGTTTATACTATTTATCAAGATGTCATTAATACAGGTAATTGACTGTTCAAGCCTTCGAGGATTATGACTCAATCAGTCGAGATATTTGACCCTTTAGCCACTGTCCCAACCCGTTACTGGCACAGCCTGGATGACGGGCGCGTGCAATGTGATCTTTGTCCGCGCTTGTGTAAAATGAAAGCCGGCCAGCGTGGACTGTGCTTTGTGCGCGGCAACCAGGCGGGTAAAGTGGTGCTGACGACTTATGGCCGGTCCAGCGGGTTTTGTGTCGACCCGATTGAGAAAAAACCGCTGAACCACTTTTTGCCGGGTACACCCGTCCTGTCATTTGGTACTGCCGGTTGTAATCTGGCGTGTAAATTCTGTCAAAACTGGGATATCAGTAAATCCCGCGCCACAGATACGCTGGCTGACCAGGCCAGCCCTGAGAATATTGCCCAGGTTGCCAAGCAACTGGGAAGCCGGGCAGTGGCTTTTACATACAATGACCCGGTTATTTTTCATGAGTATGCCATTGCTATTGCCGAAGCTTGCCGCCAACGGGGTATAAAAACGGTTGCAGTTACGGCGGGCTATATTATGCCGGAACCGCGTAAGGAGTTTTTTAATTACATGGACGCGGCCAATGTAGATCTGAAAGCTTTTACAGACGAATTTTATTGGAAGATTTGCGGTGGTCATCTGGACCCGGTGCTTGAAACACTCGAATATCTAAAGCATGAAACCTCTGTCTGGTTTGAACTGACAACCCTGTTGATTCCGGGTGAAAATGACAGTGATCAGGAGATCAGTCAAATGGCCCAATGGGTGGTTGAGCACCTGGGTTCCGATGTGCCCATGCATTTCACAGCTTTTCATCCTGACTGGAAGATGACCGGCAAGCCACCCACGCCCCCAGAAACACTGACGCGGGCGCGTAAAATTGCACAACAAATCGGTGTGCGCTTTGTGTATACCGGCAATGTACACGATTCCGAAGGTGGCAGTACCTGGTGCCACCAATGCGGTGAATTATTAATCGAGCGTGACTGGTATGAACTGGGGCAATGGAACCTGGACAAAAAGGGCTGCTGTAAAAAGTGCGGTGCAGCGATACCCGGTGTTTTCGAAGCAGACCCCGGTCAGTGGGGCGCAAAAAGAATGCCGGTCAGGCTGGATAATACACTGGTACAATCAATCTAGTGCAGTCTCGTTGGGAATGCAGATTAATTTGTGCAGCTTGTCATCACCAACAGTATAAATGCGGCAGCAGCGGTTTTAGCCGCGATGGGGCGCAGCGTGCATCGCGGTTGAAACCGCTGCTACGAGTGTGCGCGAATTAATCAGAGTTGCCTTAGATTAAACGACATAGGTATAAATTTCAGGAGGAATGATGGCGCGAAAAAAACGCACAACCGGAAAAAAATCAAGCCGGGCAAAAACCAAAGCATCATCTTCCGGGGCCACCCCAAAATCGCAAGGCTCAACCGCTGCCATGTTGGCAGCGCTAATCAAATTACCCGCTGCAAAATCAGCCACTGATAATAGCCAAACCACCCGCCGCGCCTGCCGGATTATTTATGTACATGGCATTGGCAATAAGCCACTGGCTTCAGTGCTGAAGTGTCAGTGGGATAAAGCCCTATTCGGTTTCGACCTGGGCGAGAAAAGCCGCCTGGCTTACTGGGTCAGCCGTATACGTTATCCGGATCCGGAGCGGGGTAGCTGTGAGAGCGGTGATTTATCCGCAGGTGATGTACCGGCCGGGGAAACGTCGATCAAGGCGCTGACTATCGAGCGTGATGACTGGCTGGAACAGGAAATTCAAAGCCTGACAGACAATAAGAATGAAGCGGCGCTACTCAGGAAGCTGGCAAAGTACGCTGACAGATACGAACAAAACCCGCCTGCCAGTCGGGGGCCGGGTGCGAAAGCATTACCACTGCCGGGTTTTTTAAGACGCCTGATAACGCGCGCTATAACCAGGGCGTTTCTCAAAGATGTCCACGAATTGTTTTATGTGCCGGAGCGCAGGGAGGCAATGCTCAAATCAGTAACTGACCGTCTCGAAGCGGGTGGCGGTCCGTTTATAATTATTGCTCACAGTCAGGGTTCAATGATTGCTTACCTTGCGCTGTCAATGATGGACAACACCCGAATGAATATTCCTCTCATGGTGACTATCGGTTCACCGTTAGGCCTGACTGAAGTACAGGATCATCTGAAAAAGATACTCGGTAAAAAGAAACTGCGTGCGCCCGGGCACATCAAACGCTGGGTCAATGTAGCTGACCGTCTTGATCCCGTTGCACTTGATGCCAGGCTTGGAAATGATTACCCGGGGGTTATTGATTTCCGTGTCGGTAACCCGGATAGTCCGCGCCACCCACACTCTGCGACCGGCTATCTGAGTACAGAGGTTGTCCGCCAGGAAGTGCGCCAAGTTGTCGACGTGGCGTTGTTCCAGCCGGTAAGCAGTTTTGTTATCGCACGTGATGTCTGCAGGGATCTGGAAAATGCCCACACGGAAGAACGCCACGATGTGCTGATTGAGCTGGGGAAACTGCTGGGAGATCAGCAAACCCTGGATGATGTGCGTGGACAGATCCTCGAAGCAATCCATACGTTGCGTAAAAATAATAATACTGCTGCAAAAGTGTTTGATAACGATTACGCTATCGAGGCAATGCGGCGTTTTGTATCCGCGAGATTGACCCGCTGCGAAACAGAAGTTTTAGCGGGCAGTCTTGGCGGTAGAACTAACCACGCTATCAGGCGTATCTGGAAAAACGCAAAAAAGCGTGCTTTGATCGATGTCTCTATCAGTACGTTACAGGTTCGTCCTGCGCATAATGCGTATCGTGCGCTCGGCGCAGACATACACTGGGCAGTGTTGGATACGGGGATATATAAAAAACACCCGCATTTCAGGGAGGCGGCACAGGGTAACAGCAACATTGCCGCGAGCTACGATTGCAGTCAACGCGGCGCGGTGAAAGCCGGCCCGGCTGAAGATAAACACGGCCACGGCACGCACGTCGCAGGTATTATCGCAGGCCGTTTGAAAACGGCTGATGTAGATTTGCCCGGCATGGCGCCGGAAGCCTTGTTGCATATTTATAAAGTACTGGATGATTCCGGTGACGGGCGTGACTCGTGGATTATTAAGGCACTAGATCACATCGCCCAGACCAATGAGAAAGCTGGCCGGGTGGTTATTCACGGCGTCAATCTTTCTCTCGGTGGCCCCTTTGACCCAAGCTCCTATGCTTGTGGCCACAGTCCCTTGTGCTCAGAACTGCGCCGGTTATGGCGGCAGGGTGTGCTGGTTGTTATCGCTGCGGGGAATGAAGGCTACACTACGTTAACTTCGGAAGCTGGTGACATCCCGGCAAATATGCCGCTGACGATCGGTGACCCGGCCAACCTGGAAGAGGGTATAGCCGTTGGCTCGGTACACAAAGAAAGCCCGCATATTTACGGTGGGTCGTACTTTTCTTCCCGCGGCCCGACGGCAGATGGCCGGCAAAAGCCCGACGTGGCTGCGCCCGGAGAGCGCATCCTTTCCTGCCGCCACGATCCGCTGGGCCGTAAACATTCGCAGCAAAACTTTTACGTTGAAATGAGCGGCACCAGTATGGCTGCCCCGCATGTGTCTGGTTTGTTGGCAGCCTATCTCAGCGTGCGCCGCGAATTTATCGGCTACCCGGAAAAAGTAAAAGCAAGACTGTTGAGTTCGTGCACCGACCTTGACCGGGAAGTTTCACAGCAGGGCGCCGGCATGCCCAACCTCGTAAAAATGCTGGTAGACGGTTAACAGCTGTTTTTCACCTACCCGCCACAGGGAGAGGGGATCAAATAATAAATCTTCTCATCATCACTATTACGATGAATGTTTAAAAACCACCCCCGCCAAAGGCGGTAAATCAATCAAAATAGAACAAGGCTGATCCATCCACGGCGTATCTTCACTCTGCGCATGGCTGGTAACATGCAAATTACTCCCCGCATAAAATTCCGAATCAGAATTCAATAACAACTCATACAGCCCAGCCCGTGGTACCCCAAGTCTGAAACCCTGCCGTGGAACCGGAGTAAAGTTCAATGCAACCACGCTAATCTGAGCATCTGCTTCGCGGTAATAACTCAACAATGAATTATCTGTATCGTTACATTCAATCCAGCGAAAACCCTGACCATCAAAATCGTAGCGGTGCAGTGCAGGGATATTTTTATGTAGCTGGTTTAGATTCTTCACCAGTTGTTGTAAACCCTGATGCTGCGGTTCATCCAGCAAATGCCAGTCCAGGCTTTGGTCAAAATTCCATTCCGCGTATTGGCCGAATTCACTGCCCATAAATAAAAGCTTCTTACCCGGGTAGGTAAACATATAGGTATACAACAGGCGCAGATTGGCAAAACGCTGCCAGTGGTCGCCGGGCATCTTGTCGAGCATCGACCCCTTGCCGTGTACCACCTCATCGTGTGAAAACGGCAGCACAAAATTTTCGGTAAAGGCGTAGAGCATGCCAAAGGTCAACTCTTTGTGGTGGTACTTGCGGTGTACCGGCTCCTTTGACATATACAATAGTGTGTCGTGCATCCAGCCCATGTTCCATTTCATACTGAAACCCAGACCACCGGCATCGACCGGCCGGGTTACTTGCGGCCATGAAGTTGATTCCTCGGCGATAATAAAGGTACCGGGTTGCTCGCTGTGGGTGACTTCGTTCAGGTGGCGCACGAACTGCAGCGCATCCAGGTTTTCCCGGCCACCAAATTCATTGGGGATCCAGTCACCTTCATCGCGCGAATAATCCAGATATAGCATCGAGGCCACCGCATCAACGCGCAAACCATCAATATGCAGTTCCTCAAGCCAGTACATGGCGCTGGCGATGAGAAAATTGCGGACTTCGTTGCGGCCGTAATTAAAAATGTAGGTGCCCCAGTCACGGTGCTCACCGCGGCGTGGGTCAGCGTGTTCATAAAGCGGGGTACCATCGAACCGGGCCAGCGCGGTTTCATCTTTGGGGAAATGACCGGGCGCCCAGTCGAGCAATACGCCGATATTATGCTGGTGGCAGTAGTCAACAAAATAGCGGAAATCATCCGGTGTGCCGAAGCGGCTGGTGGGTGCAAAATAACCCGTCGTTTGATAACCCCAGGATGCGTCCAGCGGGTGTTCGGTCACCGGCAGTAATTCAATGTGGGTAAAACCCAGAGGTTTGACATGGCTGACCAAGCGGTGCGCCAGTGTCCGGTAATCCAGGAACTGACCTTGCTCATTGCGTTGCCATGAGCCAAGGTGGACTTCGTAGATTGACATCGGTGAGTGCAGCCAGTCGCGTGTCTGCCGGGCTTGCATCCAGCTATTGTCGCCCCAACTGAAGTCACATGTCCGGGTCGTTATGGCCGCCGTGCCAGGACGGAGTTCAAAACGCTGGCCGTAGGGGTCAGTTTTTACCATGATATGGCCGCTGTCCCGGCCGCGGATTTCGTACTTATAGTGTGACTGTTCACCCAGCCCCGGTATGAAAATTTCCCAGATGCCACATTGGCCGCGTGAGCGCATCGAATGGTGGCGCCCATCCCAGTGATTCCAGTCGCCGATCACGCTGACGCGCTCTGCATTAGGCGCCCAGACGGCGAAACGAGTACCGTTGATTCCCGCCACGCTGTGTTCGTGCGCACCCAGGAAACGGTAGGCGTGTATATGCCGGCCTTCTGCAAACCAGTGAATATCCAGGTCACCGATTTGCGGGGTAAAACTATAGGGGTCGTGAGCCTGCCATTCAATCCCGTCCTGATCCAGCCAGGCAATTTGGTAGTGCTCAGGAAGCCTGCCCACTGGCCCTTGCCCCGTAAAAAAGTCGCTGTCATTGACCCTGCTCAAGGTTTCGTCAGTCTCAACGATACGTACCTGTGACGCGCCTGGAATATAGACGCGGACGACTTCCTCGCCTTCTATACTATGCTTGCCCAGTACTTCGAACGGATCGTGGTGCCGGGCTTCCTGTATACGGAGTTGAGCGTCTGATAACTTGGTTTGAAGTTGTTTAGCTGTTTTCACGGGTTTAATGATTTTATAAAACGGACTTTATGCCGGTGCAGTAGATGGTACCATAAGCGGCGTATGTCATAGCGGCTGAAATATCTGCAGTTACCGCCACAATGTTAGGAGAACATATTTTATGAACACTGGCCATTCGGCGCGTTTCGTCAGCCGACTCACCAGAGATACGCTGGCGCTCATTCTGGCAGGTGGCCGGGGTTCCCGGCTCAAGCAACTGACCCTGTGGCGCGCCAAACCTTCAGTTCCGTTTGGGGGTAAGTTCCGGATTGTCGATTTCCCCTTGTCCAATTGCCTGAACTCCGGTATCCGGCAGATCGGTTTGCTGACCCAGTACAAAGCGCATTCATTGATCAAACACATTCAGCAGGGCTGGGGTTTTCTGCGCGGCGAGTTTGGCGAATTTGTCGAGTTATTACCGGCCCAGCAGCGTATCGTATCATCCTGGTATGCGGGTACCGCCGATGCGATCTACCAGAACCTGGATATCATCCGCACCCATGACCCGGCATATGTGCTGGTTCTGGCAGGGGATCACATCTATAAGATGGACTATGGTCCAATGATTGCCCAGCATGTAGAAAATCAGGCCGACATGACCGTGGGCTGTATTGACATTGATCTGCTGCGCGCACGTGAGTACGGTGTCATGACCGTGGATGGCAATAACCAGGTCATCGAATTCAATGAAAAACCTAGCCAACCCCAGCCTATACCTGGATCTAACAACCTGGCGCTGGCTTCCATGGGAATTTATGTATTCAACACAAAGTTCCTGTACGAACAATTAATCAAGGACGCTGACAATTCTAATTCAACCCACGATTTTGGACACGATATTATTCCTGCAATCATCAGCAACTACCAAATTTTTGCCTACCCGTTCCGTGATTCAGAAACCGGGCGCCAGGCTTACTGGCGTGATGTCGGTACGGTGGATGCTTTCTGGGAAGCCAATCTGGAATTGATCGGTATCACACCGGAGCTAAATTTGTACGATGCTAACTGGCCTATCTGGACCTATCAGGAACAATTGCCGCCGGCCAAGTTTGTATTTGACGACGATGACCGCCGCGGTATGGCGGTGGATTCGATGGTTTCAGGCGGTTGTGTGATTTCCGGTGCGACGGTGCGGCACTCACTGTTGTTCTCTAACGTCAAAGTTAATTCTTACGCGACAGTGGAAAACGCCGTAGTGCTGCCGGAAGTTGTCGTGGGACGGCACTCGAGGATCAACAAAGCGGTCATCGACAAGGGCTGTAAGATTCCACCGAATACGATTATCGGTGAAGACCCGGAGCAGGATGCCGAACGTTTTTATGTGTCGCCGGGGGGTGTTGTATTGATAACGCCGGAAATGCTGGGCCAGGAGCTACATCATGTCCGCTAAGGGTGCACTGCATGTGGTGTTGTGCTGGCATATGCACCAGCCACAGTATCGTGACCACGCCAAGGGTGAATACAAATTACCCTGGACCTATTTGCACGCCATTAAAGACTACGTTGACATGGCCGCGCACCTCGAAGCGGTGCCCGATGCCAAAGCGGTGGTTAATTTTGCACCCGTACTGCTCGACCAGTTAGCCGACTATGCGGTACAGGTACGTGGCTACCTGGATCAAGGTAAACCGATTCGCGATCCGCTACTGGCGGCGCTGGTAGAACCGGTATTGCCAGCACACCCAGAACGTAAACTGGAACTGATCAACGATTGCCTGCGGGTTAACCGGCATCGCGTCATCGAGCGTTTCCCAGCCTATGCTTCACTCGCCCGGCTGGCAGAAGTTTTTCACGAGCATTGCGAAGATGCCGTCTATGCCAGCGACCAGTTTATAATCGATCTGCTGGTCTGGTATCACCTTGGCTGGATGGCCGAAACCGTGCGCCGCGAAAATCTGCTGGTCAAACGTCTGCAGGAAAAAGCCCAGGGCTTCACGATACACGACCGGCGGGAATTGCTGGGTTTGATCGGCGAATTATTGGGCGGCATAATCGACCGTTACAAACTACTGGCCGAAAATGGCCAGGTGGAATTGTCAGTGACACCGTATGCGCATCCCATCACGCCCTTGTTGCTGGATCTGAATAGCGCACGTGAAGCCATGCCGGAAGTCCCGTTGCCGGATGCAAACAACTACCCGGGTGGTGAGGAACGCGCACACTGGCATGTCAAAGCGGGCATCGACCTGTTTGAACGTTATTTCGGATTCAAGCCAACCGGTTGCTGGCCTGCAGAAGGAGGTGTCAGTACCGACACACTGGCGCTGATCGATGAATATGATTTCCGATGGACAGCAACCGGCGAATCAGTTTTACGCCATAGCCTGCGTGATCATGTGAGTGAAGAAGCCTCCGCTGCACTGGATGCCGTTATGCAGGGCTATCGCTTACCGGGTCAGAAAATCACCTGTTTTTTTCGGGACGACACGCTGTCAGATGAAATTGGTTTCACCTACCAGGACTGGCACGCCGATGATGCCGTGAGTAACTTTATTCATCGCCTGGAACAGATGCAGGCCGCGTATCCTGACCGGAAACTGGTAGTGCCGATCATTCTCGATGGTGAGAATGCCTGGGAGTCCTATCCCGAGAACGCCTATCACTTTCTTCATACATTATATAAATACCTTGCCGCGCATGAGACGCTGCAGTTATCGACATTTTCAGAATGCCTCGATGCCGGCGTTGAAACCGCAGAACTCGCGGGCATGACCAGTGGCTCCTGGGTCTACGGCACCTTTTCCACCTGGATCGGTGACCGTGACAAAAACCGCGGCTGGGATATGTTGATCGATGCCAAAAAAACCTATGACAAGGTGGTCAAAGCAGGCACACTAAAACCTGAAAAGCTGCTGGCAGTGCAGGAACAACTGGCCATCTGCGAAGGCTCAGACTGGTTCTGGTGGTTCGGTGATTACAACCCGTCGGATACGGTCAGTGATTTTGAAGCCCTGTTCCGCGAACACCTGTCAAACCTATACGCCTTGCTGGCGGTAGAGCCACCGGAATACCTGGCCCATACATTCTCCAGGGGCTCGGGTGCGCCTGCACTAGGCGGCGTAATGCGTCATGGTCAAGCACAAGAGTAAGCCTCATTCTAATTACCACCCCGCTAACTATAAAGCTCCCTTTCCCCCAGGAGAGCCCCGTAGGGTGGGTGAAACACATCACTTACATACGGTATCCGGTGGCTTTCATCCAGTCTACAAAACTTTTGCGGCACCCTTACCTGGAAGAGGGAAGCAAATTAGATGTTTTTTCATTGCCCCGATTATCAAATAGCTAACAAGTAAAAAAACAGTGAACCCCAATATCTTCAACCAACGTCGCGCCGGTGTACTGCTGCACCCCACGTCATTACCAGGCACTCCCGGTAACGGTGACCTCGGCGCAGAGGCCTACCGCTTCATAGACCTCCTGGCAGACAATGGATTCACCCTCTGGCAAATGCTACCCCTCGGCCCCACCCACGAAGACCTGTCTCCCTACCAATGCCAGTCGGTTCACGCCGGTAGTTACCGGTTAATAAACCTGCAACAATTAACCGACGCAGGCTGGCTGGACGACGCAAGTATTACTGATACCGGCGCATCCGATGGTCAACGCCACAATAAATTAAACAACGCTCACACAGGGTTTAAACGCAAAGCATCAGCAGCCGAGCGCCAAGCCTATCAGGATTTTATACAAAGGCACGCAAACTGGTTGGATGATTTCGCCCTGTACCAATCGATCAAACAGGAACAAAACGGTATGTCCTGGGCGCAGTGGCCAGCACCGTTGCGCGACCGGGAAGAAGAAGCCCTGGCCTCTGCGCGCCACCGCTTGACAGAGGCCATATCGCAAGCCCGATTTGAACAGTTTCTGTTTTTCAGGCAGTGGCACCAACTACGCGACTACGCAAACCAGCGCGGGGTGTTACTGTTCGGCGATATCCCGATCTTTGTGGCGTACGACAGCGCTGACGTGTGGGCAAACCGCGGCTATTTCTCACTCAATGCACAGGGTGAGCAGGAAACCGTAGCCGGTGTGCCACCAGATTATTTTTCCGATACCGGTCAGCGCTGGGGAAACCCGCTGTACCGCTGGGACAAATTGCAGCACGACGGTTATCACTGGTGGATAGAACGCATCGGTACCCAACTGGAATTATTTGACCTGATTAGAATAGATCATTTCCGGGGCTTTGAAGCTTACTGGGAAATCGATGCTGCAGAAGAGACAGCCATTAACGGCCACTGGAAACAAGGTCCGGGCAAGAAAATATTCCAGGCTTTACAAACCGCCTTTGAAAACCTGCCACTGGTTGCTGAAGACCTGGGCGTGATAACGCCACAAGTAACCCAATTGCGCGAACAGTTCGGCTTGCCGGGCATGAAAATATTACAGTTCGCCTTTGACGGCTCGCACGATAACCCTTATTTACCGCATAACCACGAACCGATGAGTGTGGTTTATACCGGCACACACGATAATGACACCACGTTGGGTTGGTACCACTCGTTGAATGATGGGCAACGTGAAATAATTGCCCGGTATTTCGGGCAGTCACCAGAACAGATGCCCTGGTTACTGATACGTGCGGCACTGGCCTCTGTCGCACGCATGGTTATTTTACCCATGCAGGATTTGTTATCACTTGGCAGTGAGCACCGCATGAACATCCCTGGCGTCGCCGAAAATAATTGGCAATGGCGGTTTGATTGGCAGCAGATTGATAACAGGGATTTGGAGAAAGTGCGTGGCTGGGTTTCTATGTATGGGAGGTAAGTTGTTAATCGGCCCGTAGCTAAACGTGATCCGTCAGGGCTATATTTTCAAATACATGGCTGAGTGGACTAATCACCGCATGCCCACCCCGCTCGAGGACATGAGTATAAATCTGCGTAGTACGCAAATACTTGTGCCCCAGCTGTTCTTGCACGGTGCGAATGTCCATACCCCGTTCAAGCAAATGTGTTACAAAAGAATGCCGTTTATGCCGTAGCGCATGGCAATTAATCTTCTTGGGCAGGCCGGATTTGTCTGAGGATTTATTGACCAAACCACATCTTTCATATTTTGAAAGTTGTCGGTTATTACTCACTCTTTAATTGTTTTGCAAGAAAGGGGCAAAGCCCTTTTATGTGGATAACTCAACCCGCCCCGTTTCATTTTTTCGGTCTGCCTTGTTTGTCATCTCCAATCCTCCTACTCAAAACTTTGGAACCTTAGGCCCCTTTTCCGACCCCTTACCATGGATAGATTACCAACCTCCAGGCCGACCATCAGGATAGCGAATGCCGGGAATTGCTGAAGGTGATACAAATTCCCATTGTTGATATTTGTTCCCGCCTTTTACACATTGCTCCAAAGAGATAGGTCGCACCAGATGTTTCACAGGATGATTGCGCGTGCCTATGGACAGCTTAGATGGTTCTGCATCGACTTCGATACAAAGCTCTGGGCCGCCCTTTAAACGCAACTGACCAGCGATCAACTCCCAGTCTTGGTTGATGTCATCAGCATCACACTCCGCCAATATTAACTGTGCGCCTTGACTCATTTTTTCAGCGGCCACACAACGTTTAAATTCTGGCATCGTCAATCTGTTAGACTTTTCGAGTAATGCAGGGAGAAATCGCCCATCATAATTCCAAAATCCGTCTTTACAGGTGTGTACGACCAATGCAGCGTGGATATCTGTATTGGCCAAATGACCAGGAATATCGATACATAGCCCACGATTTGGATCGTCCAGACGATCGTTCAATTTGACAAATTCACCTGCCTCTTTATCTGGCGCACCAGGAAACGTCTCTTGAGAAAATACGCTATGCGACCAAGCAACCAGGACAAGCCCATAAATAGCTAATTTTTTCATGAAATTTCTAGCTCCTTAAAAAATATTTTAGTAAGTTCGTTATTTTCTGACATATATAGATTCCTTACTTACCAAACCACATGCGTGATAAGGTGTTGTCTTTACGTACAAACTGGTGGTACAACGCAGCAATGGCATGTCCTAATATAAGCATCCAAACAAGCCATGAACCCATAATATCTTTATGAATAAAATCCATCGGTTTTTCAAACTCATCAAAGGTCAAACCTAGCCAATCAAAAAAAAAGTTAGAATATAAAGCCGTATCTTCAAACTTTGGTATTTCAAATAAAAAGAAATATTCAGTATTTGCTCCTGTGCCAAAATAACCTGTCAGTACCATGATGAATATCATTGCATAAAGCGTATAGTGACCCATATGAACGGCTAGATGCTCTAAGCGTGTCACTGACTCTAGTTGAGGTGTTTTATTGACTGTTTTCCAGAGAATCCTCAAAACAAAAATAACACCCATGGTTATGCCAATGGATAAATGCAACTGTAATATTGTCCAGTTTTCACTTGTTTTATCTTCTGTGAACCAACGACGATAGTAGACTGAAGCATATGAAAGAGAAATCATCAAAGCGGTTAACCAGTGAAACCATTTTGCAACCGTACCGTAGCTTTTATCTGTATTCTTAAAAGTCATTAAGGTTCGCTCGTTATCGATTTATTAAACCTGCTTTTAATAGGCTCACGTTCCCATGTGTAAATACGCCCATATACGCTCTATGTTCA
>CAYPEL010000004.1:0-40157 GCA_964409635.1 uncultured Gammaproteobacteria bacterium
ACCAGATAAAAAATAATACCCCAGAAGCATAGCGCCAGAGACAAATGCCAGGGGGAACTCAAAACCACCACTACCTGCGTGTCCATACATAAACCTAAAAGATATATATATCTGCAGGCTCATAATAAACAGCACCCAGAAAAACCGCTCCCGATTCTTTATAACCAATATCGTGGTTACAAACCCAAAGCATAGCAAAGCATATAGTAACCACTTCGTTTCCACTTCAATAAGTATCAGCACGAGCGCGCCCATTATCACACCGAGCATCGTCGTAGTGATTAGTGAGAAACGTGTAGAAACTGTCTTATCCATTTTAGATCACATTAATTTCTAATAAAGCGCATGCAACCAAATCTGTTAGCCAGGGTATCAAGCTTTAAAATTACGATTTCAGATTTCGAAAAGAACCCGGCCAACACTAAAGTAGAAAGGTAGGCGAACGGTGCTACGCACACAGTTAATATGACACTTATCTTCAAGCCTAGCCACAAAATGATTGCTAACACGGCGGAACCAATAATAACTGAGACCGGAATCGATAATTTCGGGATCACGCTGGGCAGTTGATTTCTTATATACACACCCTGCACTACAGAATAAATTGAAATCGAAACCAAAGTGGCGATTGCAGCTCCAAGATAACCGTATCGAGGTATCAGCATAAGATTCATTACTATATTCAACAGTGACATAATAATGTTGATAACTAAATCGACATTCTGGCGATCTGCGGCAAACAACAAGTACCCGTTATATCTAGCTACACCATAAGGGACCAATGCCCAAGCCAATACAGCAACAGTTATCGAAGCAGGCTGAAAATCCACGCCAAATAGTAGCGTTAACGCATCCTTGCCAATAAAGGTCAGGGCAACAGCAATTGGCAAAGTCAGGGCAAATAGATACCGAAGCGCTATCCGGCCAAGCTTGACCAGCCGCTCCGGATCATGCCGAAATAATCGAGTCATTTGCGGATACAATGCCAAAGCCAAACTGGCGGGCACCAGTAAAGCAAAATTAAATAATCTATACGCAGCCCCATACAAACCAACATCCTCCATCGGCCGCATGCGTGATAACATCAAAATATCTATTCGCCAATACAGCGTGGCAAAAATCCCAATGAACAGAAATGCTGGACATAATTTAAGTAGCTTCCAGATCATTTCACGATCAAAACCAAATCTGACCCTTATATTTTCCGAGCGTAGATACAGTGCATTTAGGGCAGCAGCGGCGAAACGCCCCACCACAGCTACTATCATGACAGCTTCAAGCCCATACCCCGAAAATAGTAAAGCCACCCCAAAACCGACTTTTATGGCATACTCAAGCAATGTTGAGTAGGCAATAAAATTCATTTTCTCAATCGCCACACTGGCACCCTCGAGAAAGTGGCCCATGGTACAAGGAAGAATCGCCAAGCTTAATATAAGCAGAACATGCTGCGTTTGTTCGTCATAGCCAAGAATTTTACTGGTGACAACCATTACCAGAATCAACACCACCGAAACCAACGAACCCATCGTCATTGCGTTCGCCAGCATTTTTTCCAGTTCCGGCCGGTTACGCGAACCTTCACGCGTGATCACGGCATACAACCCCAACGGGCCTATCGTATTGAATAGCTCCAGCAGGCTATAAGCCAGAACGTAACGCCCTATTCCTTCAGTACCCAGCTTACGCGCCAACACAAGCATGAGTAGAACCGACAAAAGCGGAACACCAACGCGCAGCAGAATCAGGATAGCTGTGTTTTTTGCAACTCTTTTGCCGGCAGTGTGATGAGTATTTTCAGCGCCAGTTTCTTCGTCATAGGATTCAGGCATTACCGCTCGCCTGTAACCGCCATAGTGTTTGATCGATGACACGCCAGGCGTCGAGGCCACCTTTTACCAGTGAACGAAACACCCACAGGGCTTCCCCTCCTTCAACTTTAACTCTGGATAAATCATACGGGTCGGATTGTTTTTTCACGGATCCGTGTTGAGAAGTGAAGGCACAGCTATAACCCGCCTGTTCCAGTATCCTGGCAGTTCTTTGATTGAAGTCGGCTTTAGTGCCAAACGGATAGGCAAAGGAGGTTACTTTACTTGACAGCCTGTCCTCCAAGGCCTGCCGGGACAGTACCGCTTCTTGCATAACTTCATCTTCATCCAGGATGCCCAGTGAACGATGCGTCCATGCATGTGAACCGATTGCCACACTGTTGCTGGCGAGATCACGGATCTCATCCCAATTCATATAGGGCTCTGGCTGGCCTGCCGATAGCCCGCTGGCCGAACTCACTTCCTGTATCAGGCTTGGTGTAATAAACGCCACGGCTGGTAGAGCATATTTTTTTAAAACAGGCAGCGCAATTTTTAACATGCTTTGAAAACCATCATCCACTGTCACCAGCACTGCATCTTTTGAAAGGCTGAGTTCACCCTGCAGATATTTTTCAAACTCGCCTAGAGATATAGCGAGTTTATTTGCTGCCAGAAAAGCCATTTGCTGTTCAAAATATTCTGCAGACACACAAAAAGGATCATAGGGGCAATCACCGAACCGGTGATAGGTTAAAACCCGTACACCCGATTGCCGGGATAATAGACCGGCTACGGCCAGCGAACCCGAGTACTGGGAACCCAGTGCCATACTTTTTCTTGCGATTTTTTTGCAGGACCAACGGAGGGGCGGTACTTCCATAAACATCTTGTATTAACACTATTATTATAATTTTACATATTTTACCCCAAGCCATTCATTGATTCGAGTTTTTCCCTTGCTTTGGCCTTTAATTTTTGGTAATTGCATGATTTAACTACTAATTTGCTCTCAGATTAAATATGTCTCATAATCCTGTCAAAGCTGCAGGAATCAGGGCCAAGCTAACCCTCCCCTCTGTTTCCCCTGATACAAATAAGCATTATTGTTGGATAACTACAGTCGTGAATGATACCGCTGAACACTACTCCGTTGACTGGTCAGTGATCGTAATCGCCAGAAATGAAGAAAAATCAATTGCAGAGTGCCTGCAATCGGTCATAGCAGCTTTTACCCTGCACAGCTACGAGCTGATTTTTGTCGACTCCGCCTCAGAGGATAGAACTGTGGAGATCGCCAGGCAGTTTCCGGCCAAAATTATTCATTTGCCGGACACCCTGCCTAAACGGCCATCGATAGCACGTGAAGCTGGCCGTCTACAAGCAAAAGGTAGATGGATATTATTCTTGGATGGCGATTGCACCCTGCTCCCAGCCTGGTTGCCAGCTGCCAAACAGGCACTGCTAGCAGAAAACTTATTAGCCGGTGTCGCCGGTAAACGGGAGGAAATTATTGCAGACAGCTCAGAATTACAAAAATGCGGGCAGCATACTTCAGGTACACAAAAAACAGTCACTAGCCTGGGTGGGTGTGCTGCCTATAAACACGACATAGTCAAGAAAGTTGGCGGTTTTAATACATCCCTCTACTCCTGTGAAGAAGCAGAGTTTGGTGCACGAATCCGTAAAGCCGGTTATAGACTAAGCCGTCTTCCTGAGTTTATGACACGGCATTATATGAAGCATCAACATGAGACATCATCAGAAATACTGCGGCGTATTCGACGCGGCTTTCCTATCGGCATGGGCCAAATCGTTCGCCACGTCAAGCACTACCATCTACCCATTCAAGGCTCGCTACGCGAAATAAGCAAACACCTTCAATTTTGGGGATTACTGGGAATAGGACTTATGGTGTTTACAACTTCCATAATAACCGGCAACTGGATATTTTTCTCTGGCTGGCTGCTTTTTCTTCTAGCCGTGTTTATTTTATTTAGCGTAAAAACCCGCAGCATAAGCAAACCTGCTTATTATTTTTTTGAATGGGCATCGACCGGGCCTTTCATTTTCTGGGGCTTGTTACAAACACCACGACAACGATCTGACTTTGATGAACAGCTACTAAGAGTTGAAATAGAAAACCCGGATTTATAAGCAGATGCAAACTGAAGAACCAGTCAGTTACTATTATCTGCTTAGGGAATCTCTGACTCTATTTATGTATCTTGCTTCTTGCAAATGCCACAGATTCGGCAAGAGCGGTTTTTATCCGCGATAGCGCTACCGTCCATCACGGATAAAAACCACTCCTACCAGGCATTTGCGAATAAATCAGAAGCTCCTTAGTTACAACCGCCCATCTACCTGATCAACGGGGAAAATGTGCTTGACGTCATATAATACAGACTGTGATTTACCTAATGCCCGAATAGCAGCAACACCCATCTGTTTAAACTGGTCATGGGCTACTGCGAGTATAACGGCGTCATAAGTCTCTTTTGACGGATTTTCTATCGGCCGTATAGCGTATTCCCTTTCCGCCTCATCGGCATCAATCATCGGGTCGTAGACATCTACATTTGCCGTATAGCTTTCCAATTCACTAATGATGTCGGTCACGCGGGTATTCCTTAGGTCAGGACAGTTTTCCTTGAACGTCAATCCCAATACCAGAATGCGCGAATCACAGACTTTGATATGCGCCTTACTCATGAGTTTAAAAACCTCTGTAGCAACATACGCACCCATACCGTCGTTGATACGCCGCCCGGCCAGAATGACTTCTGGCGTATAGCCAATTTCCTGTGCTTTATGGGTAAGGTAATAGGGATCTACCCCGATACAATGCCCGCCGACCAGGCCTGGCCGAAACGGTAGAAAATTCCATTTGGTGCCTGCCGCTTCCAGCACTTCAATTGTATCTATACCCAGCCGGTTAAAAATTAAGGCCAGCTCATTGATCAAGGCAATATTGACATCGCGTTGGGTATTTTCGATAACCTTGGCCGCTTCAGCGACACGAATACTGCTGGCCTTGTGGGTGCCCGCTGTGATTATTTTTTGGTACAACGTATCGACAAAATCGGCGGCTTCCGGAGTAGAACCCGAGGTCACTTTCAAAATAGTTGAAATCCTGTGTTCTTTATCACCAGGGTTGATGCGTTCCGGACTGTAGCCTGCATAAAAATCCTTATTAAACTTAAGGCCGGACACTGCCTCCACTATGGGCACGCAAACTTCTTCAGTCGCGCCAGGGTATACGGTTGATTCATAAATAATGACATCGCCACTGCTCACCACTTCACCCAACAGCTTACTGGCAGATTCGAGCGGTCTTAAATCCGGACGTTTATAATTATCAATTGGCGTAGGAACGGTAACAATGAAAACATTACACGCCTTCAATTGCTCAGCTTCGCTGGCATAGCTAAGTTGTGATGCAGCCGCAAGCTCTTCACTATTAACTTCCAGCGTACTATCTTTACCCTTTCGTAATTCATCAATACGATGCTGGTTAATATCATAACCAACGGTTGGCAGTGCTTTTCCGAATTCAACCGCCAGTGGCAACCCCACATAACCCAGACCGATAATCCCGATCCTGGCTTCATCAACCCTTAGCATAGTTAACCTCTTTGAATTATTGCTGGAAATAAACTTATTAGTTACCAAACAAGCCTTTTAGTTGGTTTCCAAGATCATCACCCAGTTCCTTTTTCAGTTTTTCCTGGATTTTCTTCTGCGCCTTTTCCTGCAGCTCTTGTTTCTTTTCATCCACTTTTTGTTTGATTTTTTCACCGGCCGCCTGCTTGATCGCCTCATCAAGGCGCAGCTCGTAGCGCAGCTTAGTAAAAGTACCATTTATTTCGACCGGTACAGGAATGCCTTTAAGATCACCCAGGTCGCGCCCACCCTCGCCTTCCAGACTGCCGACAATCGTTGCCGTCAACAAATAATCAATCGCCTCCCTGCCAAGATCAACATTGCCTTTGCCGGAAATCCTTAGCAACGGACTTTTCGCCGTCAAATCATTATTCTCAACCACACCATTCGTCACGCTTGCCGTAGCGGTCATAATAGAAAAGTCTGTTTTTTCCGGCTCCTCCTGGCCGCTGTACTGCTTGCCTTTCAGGATCGCTTTCGCCTTGCGGATCATCCTGATTAAATTGACACCCTGGACAGCCCCGTTACTGAAGCTGAACGACATATCACCATTCAGTGTTTTCTTGATTTGATCAGGCGTCTCACCCACGCCGTTCAGTGTAAAACGAGCGTCTGTGATACCTGTTATCGTGTCTTTTCCTGACATGTCCAGCAATAAAGGGCCAATATTCACTTTTGAAATGGTCTCATTCATGGATATCCGAGGTTGTTTACCCCGCACATCAAGCTGCAGATCACCTTTGTAGCTGCCTTCGTACATATTGGCACTGGCCGGGTGCAGCCGCAACTTGCCACCTTTCGCGGACAGCTGCATCACAATATTCTGGCTGCGCAGTTGGAAGGCCTTCAAAGAACCAATTTTTAATCCCCCGTTTAGATTGAGGTCACGCAATATTTCGATCGGCAGTGCACTGCTGCCAGCGGCGGCTGCGGTTGCCGGTGTCGCCGCAACGGTCTCTCCTTCACTGGCGGGCGGCAGGTAGCGATCCGCATCGATACTATCTATGGCCAGATCAAAGCGTATAGCGGGCTTGGCAAAGTTCGCCACAGCAAGATTTCCCTGCACCGTTGTATCATCCAGGTGCATTAGAAAATCTGTCAAGGCGACACGATCAGACTCAAGCTTCATCGCCCAGCTTGCATCTGCCTGACCAAGCACCGCTGGATCTGATGTCTCCGGCGCGGCCTGACCCAGTGATTGCATTAATTTCTTAACCGAGAAAGGCTGCACTTGAAACTTGCCTGTAATGACCCGCCCGTCATCAAGTATCTGCTGTCCCGAAAGATTACCCTCCAGCACTATCCCCAACGCCGACAGCGTCAGCTGGCTGGTTGACAGGGTTTGCGCATCCATATCCACATCGGCGGCAGCTTTCAATGTCGATTGCAGTTTGCCACCCGGCAGGCTATCACCTGTTAAATCCACGTCCAGCACCATATCCATCAGTCGGATCTGCTGCAGTGATTCAGACAAATCGATATCACCGTTGAAATTAATACCGCCTTTCATTACCGGCGCGCCGCCTTCCAACTGCAAGGCCATATTAATAGCCACCGGCTTGCCGGGACTGATCTCGCCGGTCTTCAACGAGAAAGGATCGATTGTGTATTTCAGATTGCTGCTGCGGTCGTCCCAGACAACGCTGGCATCTACAATTTCTATACCGCCTATTGCCAGCGAGTCTACCGGCAGGCCGCCAGACTCTGTTTCCACAGGCGCTTCTTCTGCCGCCGTTGACGCTGCAGATAAATCATCCCAGTTAGTTGCTCCGGCTTTATTTTTTTCCAGGTTGAGCGCGAGTCCTTTAAGGATAACCTTGTCCATCTCGACTTGTTTGCGCAATAACGGCAGGAGCTTGACACGCACCTGAACATTTTCGACAGCAGCAAAATTCTCGGCTCTAAAGCCCTGTGCATTACTCAAAGTCGTCGGCCCGATTTCCAGCGCCAGCCAGGGAAATACCGATAGCCCCAAATCACCATTAATAGCTAATGTGCGGCCGGTTTTTTCTTCGACCAGTTTGGTAATGTCATCGCGATAATCATTCGGATCGACAACCAGGGGTATCACCACGACAGCGGCAATGATTAACACGGCCAGGAATCCGATCAGATAGAGCAGTCCACGAAATAACTTTCCCATTATTCAATCCTTTTTAATCCTGTATTCAATACGAGTAGCCCTTCAACATGCTATTGAAGGGCTACAAAACTGGAGCGGGTGGTGGGAATCGAACCCACGTCATCAGCTTGGGAAGCTGAGGTTCTACCATTGAACCACACCCGCAATGCATACCGGCGCTATTCTACAGCTGTCGCGGGGATCGCGTCACTATAGGTCTTTAGACATGAATCCCAAGCAATGATTAGTAGTATTTCCCATTTCCGCCGAAAATTACTTCCAGCAGGAAATTAATACCGGGTGAGGGTTCAAAATCGTCGTCATTTCGAAAAGCGACCTGTGGCGCCACTTCGTAAAATAGCCATTTACGCCAGATGCGCTGCCGATAGCGAATACGTAATACTGATTCCTCAAGACGATGCACAGGCCGAGTTTTGAAAAAATTACCCCACTGGTATTCAAGCGCTTTTTTACGCTGCAGTGACTGAATCAGCGTTGGGTTGATCTCATACCGGTAACCCTCGTCTTGCTTACGCCACCGGCCTTCGATGGTATTTCTAAACAGAATTTTCGGGGTCAACAGCCGCTCCAGATCGAGCCGTGTTGTAGATTCCCAGCCCTTGCGGGTAAACCAGCGTACTCGCTGTGTAAACCTCAGCTGCCAGCTGTCAAGCGTCACGGTATGGCGGTATCGCGGACCGGCAAAAACCTCCAGGCTGTCCAGCTTAATGCCGGTTGATAAGCTAAGATTATTTTTATCTGAATCCTTTGCGAAATATTGCAGACCAATCTGTACATCTTCATCCGTTTCGTCAAATGCATTATCCGCAAGTGCGGACGCATTCTCATCATTGATATCTTCATCCGACACGAACAGCTTTAATCGGTTTTTAAAGTGCGGCACATCGAGTTTGACATTGATGCGGGTTTTTAGACTGGCCGCCTCACCCTCTTCAAGAAAAAGCCCTTGTGACAAACGCAAACGCGTACTGGCATCCTCCGCAATGGTGCGTTCATCGTCAAAAAACGAATCAATCCACTGGGCAAAGTCATCTACACTTTCAGAGACTGCATTTTGGGTTTTATCCATTGCTGTTATTTCCTGCGGCAACAGATGGGTATCTGCTTCGCGCTCCGATTTAGCTGCTGAAAAAGCGGCCACCGGGAACTGCAAGGCGAAGAAGAACAATACAATGCGATCTGCACGGAGAAAAAATAACAACGGCCGGCCAGCCGATAATATTACCAATACGCTCAAAATGGACTCAAAGAAAACATTAACTCTAACTCTATAGCGGCCAAAAACTGATAAATTCAGGGCTTCTCAGCCCTAAATTCTGATTTCATCAGATTACTTCCATACAATGTTGTCGGATTACTAGCTTGCATACATAGTCTCAATATCCAGCTTATATCGCTCAATGATTTTAGCGCGTTTTAATTTTAGCGTTGGCGTTATCAACCCGTCTTCAACCGTCCAGGGTTCAAGATAGAGCTTTACCTTGCGTATTTTGGCATAGCCCGGGAACTCGTTGAGTTGCCCTTTTATAAACGACAGGATTTTCTTCTGCAAGCGCTCATTATCCAGACTGCCGCGCTCGAACGGGTCAATCTCCAGATTCTTTGCCAGACTAAACCAACTGTCTGAATTTAACACCAGCAACGCACCGAGACAGGCTTCACTTTCGCCCACAACCAGTGCCTGTTCAATCAATGGATGCAGGCACAGTGCAGCCTCCATATCACCGGGCGGAATTTTCTCGCCATTAGACAATACCAGAATATCCTTGATACGGCCGGTAATATAAATCCGCCCGCCTTCCAGCCGTGCCTGGTCACCGGTATGCAGCCAGCCATCCGGATCGATCATTGCAGAGGTTGCCGCATGATTATTCCAATAGCCCAGCATGACACCCGGGCTCAATACCTGCAGCTCATTATTAGCGCCGATGCGTACTTCCATTCCGCGCAGTGGTTCGCCAACACTCGCCGGATCGTTATTGCCTGGCCGGTTGACGCTGATCACCGGACTGGTTTCAGTCAGACCGTAACCTTGCAGAATTTCTACACCCATGCCTATGAAAGTTCGCGACACGGGCAAGGGGAGGGCAGCACCACCGCTGATGGCATAACGCAAACGCCCGCCCAACTTGGCTACTACTTTGCTGGCAACCAGTTTCTGCAACAATGGATTCAGCAATAAAGCCGGCCGCCAGCCGGCCGCACCCTGTTTGCGTTTGTAACAGCGCCAACCCGTATTCACGGTGGCGCGAAACAGGCTGCGCGCGAATCCAGAACCCTTTTCCAGTTGCTCATGAATACGACCGTGCACGCGCTCAAAAATGCGTGGCACAGCGATCATCACGCTGGGACGGATAATCTGTAAATCATCCGCCAATTGATTGATGGATCGTGAATAGGCCACTGCAGCGCCCGCCATCATGGGTAAATAATAGCCACCGGTTCTTTCAAAGGTATGTGACAACGGCAAAAAAGACAGGAATACATCCTCTTCGTAGCAATCCACAGAAGCGGCGGCGGCATGCGCGACCGACAACATATTCCAGTGGCTCAGCATGACGCCCTTGGAACGGCCAGTAGTACCGGAGGTATAGACAATGGATGCCAGAGCGTGGCGATCCAGGTTGCGCGGTTCACCAGGTTGACCGGATACGCCCGCCAGCCAGGTTTCGACCGCTTGCACTTTTACGTCGCCGAGGGCATCCAATTCATCGTCAGAAGGCGGCTCAAGCAACACAACGTGCTGCAACGATTGGCAGTCAGATAAGGCCGGGGCGAGCTTACGCCACTGCGCGAGGTTGAGCACAAAGAGTAGCCGTACCGCCGCATCCTGGATAATATAAGCCACGTTGTCTGGCCGGTCTTCGGTGTACAAAGGCACAGTCACCAGGCCTTCACTCATGGCTGCCATGTCAAACGCTACCCATTCCACGCCATTACGCAAGCGGATCGCCACCCGGTCACCGGTTGAGAAACCTTCGGTGGCTAGCGCCAGTCGCCAGCGATCAACCTGCCGCGCCATATCAGCCCAGCTGTAATCCGTCCACTGTCGTGCCTGCTTGTCATAACCCGTATAAGCTGTCCGCTCTGGGCTGCGCTTGACCCGAAGCCGAAACAAGCCATCCAGTGTTGCCGCCGCCTCAGCCGCTATCAGATCTTCCTGCCACTCGGTCATAACCACTTATTTGTGCAGAGATTCAAAGCAAATGCAACTTTTACGGTAGAATATCTGCATGGAAGTCATTATCAACGGTAAAACTCAGGAGCTCGCTGAGGATACCAGTGCTTTGCAATTGATCGATCAACTTGGGCTATCCACCCAGCGGTTGGCCGTGGAAGTCAATCTTGAAATTGTGCCCCGCAGCCAGTTCGAAACCCACCGTTTCAAAACCGGTGACCGTATCGAAATTGTGCACGCCATCGGCGGTGGCTAATAAACCTTGTAGCCCATCAACCTGATAATGACGGCTACTAAGACTCTCTTAGCTCAAGGAAATAATTCATGTCTACAGTGATGCGCCCACAATCCTTCCAAGCCGATGACGATGCACTGGTCATCGATGGCAAGACCTACCAGTCACGCTTACTGGTCGGCACCGGCAAGTACAAGGACATGGAAGAAACCCGGCTCGCCGTTGCAGCCAGTGGCGCGGAGATCATCACCGTCGCGATACGGAGAACCAACATCGGTCAGCTACCGGGCGAAGCCAATTTACTGGAAACCCTGCCGCCCGACCAGTATACCTATTTACCTAATACCGCCGGTTGTTATACCGCCGAAGACGCCGTCCGCACCTGCCGGCTGGCGCGTGAGCTGCTGGATGGCCATGACCTGGTCAAGCTGGAAGTCCTAGGCGATGAAAAAACCCTGTTTCCGGATATTATCCAGACACTGCAGGCGGCCGAAACCCTGATAGCCGATAATTTTAAGGTCATGGTGTATACCAACGATGACCCGATCATCGCCCGGCGCTTTGAAGAAATGGGTTGTGTCGCCGTGATGCCACTAGCCGCGCCCATTGGTTCTGGTCTCGGCATCAGGAATCCGCACAATATCTTTACCATTGTCGAAAACTCGACGGTTCCGATCCTGGTGGATGCCGGGGTCGGTTGCGCATCTGATGCAGCAATTGCGATGGAACTCGGCTGTGATGGGGTACTGATGAATACTGCAATAGCCGGCGCACAAGACCCTGTGCTCATGGCTTCCGCCATGAAAAAAGCCATTGAAGCTGGCCGCGAATCATTCCTGTCAGGACGTATTCCAAAAAAACGCTTTGCCAGCGCTTCATCGCCTATCGACGGTACTTTCTTTTAAGTAAAGCAGCAATAGACTCACCGCGACGAAAACCTCCGGTTATCCTATGGCCGTACGTAATCCTGTAAATTCTCTCGCCAAGCCGCACGCCGCGCCCGGCAATTCTGCAAATTCAAGCACTCCACGGCGGCGTATCCGTTCATTTGTCCGCCGGGAAGGCCGCCTCACAGAAGGCCAGCAACGTGCACTCGACACAGCTTGGCCTGTCTATGGCATTGAGCCTGTACAACAGGTGAATGTCGATGAGCTGTTTGGAAGAATGGCGCCGCTGACCCTGGAAATCGGTTTTGGCAACGGGGTTTCGCTAGCCGCCATGGCAGAAGCTGCGCCTGAAATAAACTTCCTGGGTATCGAAGTCCATAGACCGGGCGTTGGCCACTTGCTCTATCAATTACAACAAAAGCAAATCAAAAACATCAGGGTCTGGTGCCATGATGCCGTTGAAATCCTTAGCCATCAGATAGCTGACAGTTCTCTCGACCGGGTACTGCTATTTTTCCCCGATCCCTGGCCCAAGCGTAAGCACCATAAACGGCGCCTGATACAGGATGACTTCACCACATTGATTGCCCAAAAGCTAAAACCGGGTGGCCACTTGCATATGGCGACCGACTGGCGTGATTACGCCAAACATATACAGAAAACCCTGGATGCGAATCCATTATTCCTCAGTCTCGCCGCTCCAGGGCAATTTGCTGCGCGGCCGGATTACCGGCCTGAAACACGCTTTGAAACGCGTGGAAAGCGGCTCGGCCACGCTGTCTACGATCTGATTTATCAACGCATTGGTAATCCTTCAACAGGATGCTGACGGGTTCAGTCAGCACCTTCGTCTATAACCCTAAAAATCAAATGCTTGCAGAGGCATGGCGGAAGGCAGCCAAAAATGGTTCAATACGCGGTTTCGTCGCCACAGAGTTACGGCAGCTAACTGGCGCTATCGAATCATCGCCTGCATTTCCTCTTGGCTCAGTTATCTGAGGGGTAGAAACGCAGGCAAACGTGCTAACCCTGTAGGGCAAGCACAATCACGCTTTTTTTTAAAATATTAAAACTTAAGTTTGTTGAGGAGACTGGTATGTCTAAAAAACATCCGATAATTGCGGTAACGGGTTCGTCTGGTGCCGGCACTACGACGGTTAAGGTTGCATTTGAACACATATTCCTGCGCGAAGGCCTGAACCCCGCCGTCATCGAAGGCGATAGTTACCACCGCTTTGACCGCATGGCTATGAAAAGCGCAATGCAAAAGGCCGAAGCCGAAGGCGACCCCAATTTCAGTCATTTTGGTCCACAGGCAAACCTGTTCGACAAGCTTGCAGAGACGTTTGAAACCTATAGCAAGACGGGTAGCTGTGAGCGCCGCTATTACCTGCACAGCGATGAAGAAGCCGAACCCTTCGGCCAGAAACCTGGCGAATTCACCCCTTGGGAAAAGGTTCCGCCTGGCACAGATTTGCTATTTTATGAAGGCCTGCACGGTGGTGTTACCGACGGTGAAACCAATGTTGCCAAGCACGTTGATATGCTGATCGGTGTTGTGCCGCTGGTTAATCTGGAGTGGATCCAGAAAATCCACCGCGATTGCGCCCAGCGCGGTTACTCAGCCGAAGCGGTTACTGACACTATCCTGCGCCGTATGCACGACTATGTACATTTCATAACACCGCAGTTCTCACGCGCCGATATCAACTTCCAGCGGGTACCAACGGTCGATACATCCAACCCGTTTATTGCGCGTGACATCCCGACACCGGACGAAAGCTTTGTTGTCATCCGCTTCCAGGATCCGAAAAAACTGGAAGTTGATTTCCCCTATCTGCTGAGCATGCTGGACGATTCCTTCATGTCACGGCGCAACAGTATCGTGGTACCGGGCGGAAAAATGGGCTTTGCCATGGAAATCATCCTGGCACCGATCATTGAACGCTTGATGCAAACCAAGAAAACCGCCTGATCCCTGTAACCCCGGGCAACAGCCTGGCCCGGGGTTAGTGCTTTGCCGTTATGGCTCAATGCGCGATAACAAAATCTTCTAATTTCATACAAATCCCTACCATTAGCCTGCTATTACTCCAATTAGCTGACTTTTCTTGAAAAGATATTACTTTTCAAGCCCATCTTACTGATTTATCAATATTTCACTTGCAGAATAATGTCTGGCGTCTATACTTTATGGTAGTAGTGACAGTTTTTCCACGATCCAGATCCAGGAGGACGACGGGTGATTATTACCACAATTGACCCAATTACGGGCCAAAAAATACTTCAGCCTGCAAACCACCCTTTTGTGGATGAGGGGCATGGGTATGCCCAAACCCGGATCTACTTTGAATCCGAAACGACCCGACAGCGATACCTGGAAAACGAATCTCCTGATCCGCTTGATCTTGCATACCCGGTAAACGATTAACTTTTCAGCTATGCCGCAACTGATGCACGATATCGAGCGCTACCTGCTCTCATGCCGTGAGTTGACCGCATTCTGCAGCCAGAATGGCTGGATAGATAAAAAATCACTGTACTACGAAATCATCGAACAAAACGATCATCAGATTATTGCGCAAGTACAATTCAACGAACTGCTAATGAACGGTTCGGGAACCAGCCTTGACCGTATACCTTGCCAAGGCCGCTTAAGATTAACTCTGGATCGTTACGGTCAAGTGGTACAAGCTGAGCTGCTCTAACCCTAGACATCGTGTATTGACCTGCCCAAACCTCACTAGCACTGCACAAGCAAAGCAGCTCCGCATCCGGTAAAATTAGCCGTTAGTTTTTAAAAACAACGGTACTGTCTTGAAGCCTAGCAATTCCGCTATAAAACCATCGAGCAGCATTGCAGCCTGGCTATTGCTGTGCTGCATTATGATTTACGCCATGGTTGTCCTGGGTGGCGTGACGCGCCTGACAGGTTCTGGCTTGTCCATGGTGGAATGGAATCCTTTTTTCGGCTTTGTGCCACCCATGTCAGAACAGGAATGGCTGGACGTTTTCAGCAAATACCAAGCATCACCGGAATATCAACAAATCAATCTGGGAATGGATTTGCATGGCTTTAAATCTATTTACTGGTTTGAATTTGCACACCGCGTTCTTGGACGCTTGATCGGCATAGTATTTTTAATACCTTTTTTATATTTTCTGTTGCGCAAAATGCTGCCAGCCAAGCTGACACCGAAACTCATCGTAGCTTTCACGCTGGGTGGATTACAGGGTTTATTGGGCTGGTATATGGTAAAAAGCGGCTTGACCGACAACCCACACGTCAGTCAATACCGGCTTACTGCACACTTGGGGCTTGCGCTTGTTATTTATGCCTGGCTGTTCTGGATATTTCTCGATTTGGTTGACTACCCGCGGGCAGCGTCAGAGACATCACCAAAAAGATATCGTATCAGCCAGCTACTCTTGGCGCTGGTTGCATTGACCATCGCGTCTGGTGGATTTGTCGCCGGACTCAAGGCTGGCTATGTCTACAACACCTTCCCAAAGATGGCTGGGCAATGGCTACCACCCGCAGGCTGGATGCTGCAACCGGGCTGGCGTAACCTGTTCGAGAATGTTGCCACCGTCCAGTTCAACCATCGCCTGCTTGCCACCACTACTCTGATCAGCACACTTTGGTTCGGAATTTTAATGCACAAACGGGTTGGCACACTGGCAACCCGCCTGGGAATCTATGCGCTCATGGCCGCCGTTTGCCTCCAGGCCGCACTGGGAATTTCCACGCTGCTGCTGCATATGCCTGTCGCACTGGCCGCAACACACCAGGCTGGTGCTGTATTGTTCCTGAGCAGTATGCTGTTTGTTGCACACCGGCTGCGGGCGTAAAAAAACCTGTTTTACCAGGCTTTTCGCACCGAAAGACTATTGATTCGATTTAAGGCTTTCATAATAGGCGGAAATATTTTCAATATCTGCATCGCTTAATGGTTTTGCCATGGGTTCCATCGTTGGGTCTTTTCTTTTACCTGAGCGAAAATCAATCATTTGTTTTTCGAGATAGGCTGCTTTTTGCCCGGCAAGATTGGGCCAGAGTGGATTGTTACTGATGCCATTGGCGCCATGACAACTGGCACAGGCTGCCGCCTTGGCCTTGCCTGCCGCAATGTCTGCACCCATTACCAGGTTAACCGGTAACAATAGCAGCAAAGCCATTAATACCGCTGTTGAATTTTTCATAACTTACCTGCCTGTTATTACAAAGCGGTATAGGTTCTATGCACTATATCCTAACCTTACTTTAGCCCGCAATCAATCAAGATAAAAGGCCATACTTCAGGCAGCCAATGTATCCCTAACCCTTTCGAGACGGCCACGTACTTCGGCCGCCAAAACATCAACCCCTGCTTTTTCAACCAGACCCAACACAGCACCAGGATCCATAAATGCCACTGTAATACTTTGGTCTTCCTCTTCACGTACGACGACATTACAGGGCAACAACAAACCGATATCCGGGTCAGCCTGTATTGCCTGATTGGCCAGCCCCGGATTGCAGGCGCCGAGAATTTTATAGGGCAAACGATCCACATCGATTTTTTTCTTCAGGGTAGCGGCAACATCAATTTCCGTCAACACACCAAAGCCTTCTTTCGACAGCGCTTCAGTCACACGTTCAACGACGTCATCAAAGCTGCCTGTTACACTTACGTTAAAACCATACATTCGGATTCTCCCATGCTTTATTTTCTACCTGCGTTTACCGCCCCAGTACCGGCATCTTAACATTTGCACCGTGGCAACTAAAAAGAAATGGTGGCTTGAAGTACATTTTTTAATAGCCCTGCTGGCTGCTGGTATTTTCTGGGCCGGTTTGTATGTTATGACAAGTCCGAACCCGGATTGGTTCTGGCCACTGCAGGCGCCGATGGCTTTCCTGTATCCGGCGCTTATTTATCCTGTTGTGGAAGAGTTGGTGTTTCGAGGCGTAATACAGGAATGGATACAGCAGAAATTACCCGGATTAGCCATAGGGGTGATTTCCATAGCCAATCTGACCACCAGCGTGCTGTTTACCGCGCTGCATTTCATCAACCATCCGCCTTTATGGGCAGCTTCGGTCTTTATACCTTCGTTGATTTTTGGCTACTTCAAAGATAGAACCGGCGGGCTGGGAGCACCTATAGCCTTGCACATGTTTTATAACAGTGGATATGTTCTGCTATTTACTCACGGGCTGTGAGTCATAGTCCAGCTGCTGGGTAAGGGATCAGCTAACGCCTGCGAGACACGACTTGCGGTGAACGGTGAGCTGGACGGACTAAGAGCCGAGCGCAACAGTGAAGCCGTAGCGCCCGGTATAGTAGCTGATTAGTCTTCGCCTAGCGGGCGTACAAAGGTGTGCCTGAAAGGTTCGGTGACAAGCTTCTTAGCCGCTTCGTCAACATTTCCACCTAGCAGGCTGAATGGCAGGGAAACCAAGAATACTGCTGTAGAAGCCACCGTGCCGACAACCATAATTGGCCGTACCAGCAACGCATCAAACATCATCTCACCACCAGAGGGTCCGGCTTCGGCCAAACCATAGGTGTTCGCCTGGCTAACGGGTGCAAAGGAAAGCGATGCAACAGCCAACAGGCCAGCCATCACTAAACTGGTTATTTTTTTAAACATTCCACGCATGGGTTTTACCTCCAGATTACGCTCTTCAAAAGACCTTACATTGACTTAAGTATAGTCAGACAAGCTGACAATTAATCTGCGTTATCGGCATCACCGGAGTAATACTAAGTAATTTGATCATGCCTGCACCCGGTGATTGACAGGCTGGCATTCCTTCAGATAAAACTATAGCGCTCTATATGATTACTAACCTCTTGTAAGCATTTAGTAATTTTTATTTTCGAATCCACGGCAGGCAGGCAAAACAGATGCGTATAACAGTCACAGTCGGATGCACCAAAACCTGCAACTGGTACTGAATTCTGTGACAAAGCGCTGATTTTTTCAGCCCACTGATGCTCCAGGCAATGGGCGTCCTGGCTCAGGCGCAATGGTTTCAATTACAAGCCCGGCAAGTCTGAGCCGGTCAGACAGGTGAGTGCTTCGCGGTATTTTTCGGCAGTCCGGTTAATAATTTCATCGGGTAAAGGTGGCCCCGGTTCCGTTTTATCCCAGTCCAGCGTCTCCAGGTAATCGCGCACAAACTGCTTGTCGAAACTCGGTGGACTGATCCCGGGTCTGTAGGAATCTTCTGGCCAGAAGCGTGATGAATCCGGCGTCAGCACCTCATCGATCAATACCAATTGACCATCGGTATCCAAACCGAATTCAAATTTGGTATCAGCGATGATGATGCCTTTGGTTTTTGCATACCGCGCAGCTTGAGCATAAATCGCCAGGCTGACATCACGCAGCTGTGTAGCCAATTCCACCCCGAGCTTCTCGGCAGATTGGCTAAAACTGATATTTTCATCGTGATCACCCACATCGGCTTTGGTTGATGGCGTGTAGATAGGTTCGGGTAGCTGTTCCGCCATCTGTAATCCGGCAGGCAGTTCGATACCACAAACGGCGCCGGTTTTTTGATAGTCTTTCCAACCCGATCCAATCAAATAACCGCGCGTTATGGCTTCTACTGGCAAGGCCTTCATTTTTCGTACCACAATAGCGCGGCCAGCCACCTGGTTACGCTCAGCCAGATCAGGCAGCACCTCCTCCAGGCTCAAGTCTGCCAGATGATTCGGCACCAAACCAGCCGTGCGGTCAAACCAGAAATTAGACACCGCCGTCAGTACTGCACCTTTGCCAGGTATCGGAGCCGGTAAAACAACATCAAAGGCGGACAACCGGTCTGTTGTCACAATCAACAAATACTCGCTACCCACCGCATAGATATCACGTACTTTACCCCTGGCAACCAGTGGCAGGCTTTGCAGATCGGATTGAAAAAGGACATCCAGCATACGGGTTCCCCGCAAATAGACCATTGTACCGGCGCCCCTGATTCTACCCAAGGCTTCCAGGCCAGAAACCGCAGTTGACCACTACAAGGTCGGCACAAAATAATTGAGATAACCCTACAAAGCGGTATAAACAGCTTACCTATTCTGTACAGGCGCTACAGCCTGCCCGGGCGGTGGTACAATGCGGCCTTTATTTTTTGCAGGATAGACTATGAATCCAGTAAAAGTAGGCTTGGTGATGGGCAGCAACAGCGACTGGGAAGTTATGCAGGCCGCTGCCGCACAACTTGATGACTTCGATGTCGGCTATGAAGCCCGTGTTGTCTCGGCCCACCGTACCCCTGACCTGCTGTTTGAGTACGCCGAAACCGCCAAAGACAAGGGCCTGACCTGCATCATCGCCGGCGCCGGGGGGGCTGCCCATTTACCGGGCATGCTGGCCGCCAAAACCACCTTGCCGGTACTCGGCGTACCGGTGCCTTCACGTCATCTTAAAGGCATGGATTCATTACTTTCCATCGTGCAAATGCCTAAAGGCATTCCGGTTGCCACCTTTGCTATTGGCACAGCCGGCGCCGCCAACGCCGCACTCTATGCGGTAAGTATTTTAGCTATACAGGATTCCAGTCTGGCGCAACGGCTCAGCGAATTCCGCGAACAACAAAAACAACACGCACTGAATATGCACTTACCCCCTGAATCGTGATCTTTCCCGATGCCACGCTCGGCGTACTGGGTGGTGGTCAGCTCGGCCGCATGTTCACGCTGGCCGCACACAGCATGGGATACCGGGTCTGGATACTCGACCCTGACCCACACAGCCCGGCCGGGGCCGTTGCCGACCAACACCTGTGTGCTGATTACGCAGATCAAACGGCTCTCCAGAATCTGGCTGACAACTGTGCAGCTGTGACAACCGAATTTGAAAATGTACCGGCAGAATCACTCCAGTTTCTAGAAGCTAAAACCCGGGTACGCCCCAGCGCATCCAACGTGGCCATCGCCCGCGACCGGATTGCCGAAAAGACCTTTATCCGCGATCACGGCCTTGCAACAGCACCATTTTTCGCCATTCGTGACAAGGCTGATTTAAAAACAGCCTGCGGCGCTTTAGCGATGCCCGCGCTGCTGAAAACTGCGCAGCTGGGGTACGACGGCAAAGGACAATATCAAGTTTCCGGTTTAGAAGATGCACAACAAGGCTTCGTAGCATTACAACAGACGGCCTGCGTACTGGAAGAACGCATCGACTTGAAGCTTGAACTTTCGGTTATTCTCGCACGCAACGGACAAGGTGACTGTGTCTTTTACCCGCCTGGTGAAAACGTTCACCAGAACGGCGTCTTGCACTCCACAACCGTCCCTGCCGGTGTTTCTAAATCATTGACGGATAAAGCCATCAGCATGGCGGAAAAACTAGCCAGTGAACTGAATTATTGTGGCGTACTGACTGTCGAATTTTTCCTGACTAAAACTGATGAGTTACTCATCAATGAAATGGCACCGCGGCCGCATAATAGCGGTCATTACACGCTGGATGCCTGCCCGACGAATCAATTTGAGCAGCAGGTTCGCATGTTATGTGGTCTACCGCCCGGCAACACGAAACTGCATTCACCGGCTGTCATGGTAAATCTACTCGGTGAACTGTGGCCACAGGATCGGTCGCCTGACTGGAATATCGTCTACCAACAAGCCAACACCAAACTGCACCTGTACGGAAAAGAACAGCCGCGTATTGGCCGCAAAATGGGGCATTTTAACTGCCTGGCAAAATCGGCTGCAGAAGCTGGAGTCATAGCATTGTCAATTTATAAAGAGCTTTCTGGCGAAACATAACTGCGCGGCTGGCCGAGTAATCTCAACCCAGAATAAGAGGCGGCGCAGGCGCAGAAGCGGGATTGGGGGTTGGTGCAAGTGTTGGTTTCGGCGCGGATGCTGGCGCAACTGTATCACTCCACTCAAAAGCGCCTACATCTGGCGCGTCACCATGCACGACCAGCGTTCCGTCGGAGTCCTTCCATAACCAGATAAAGTCTCCCGCATTACGGGCAATTGGCGAGGAGAGAATAATAGTATTCGTCTTATCATCCACGCTAACAATCTGTACTTTTTTAGCAGAAGTAATGTTGTTTGGATCAGAACCCACAGCAATCCAGTCACTGTTAACATTCATCCAGCCAGGAAATTCATGCGCCTCGCCGTAGAAAAACCGGGAATCCTCTACATTCAGCACTGTTCCTGAACCACTATCTGCTTTAGCAACTTGAGTTAAAGGCGCGGCTGCATCAATGTACGGAGAAGTCGACTTTAGATGGTAGTCTTTAGCGGAATAATTCTTAAAAGAATTCCTATCCAGCTTATCGTCATACTCATTTTCAAAACCATTCCAACCTGTGAATTCCTGACCATCGGGATTTCGATACGACAATCTCACGGCAGCGAGGGACTCATTTCCACCGCCCAAGTTGACAACTTTTTGTGCAGAAGAATCACCCAGCTTACCCATAACATTTTGCACCCAACGGTCTTTCCCATCATCGAAACCACGCCAGTAATGAATTAACAAACGGCTGCCATTTGTATTATCGTGACCATACAGGAAATTATTCCAGAAACGATTCCGTCCCTTATCCTGCCCCCCGCCGAAGACGAAAGATCCAATCGCCGTACTCTGATTATGCACAATAGTATTGTTATAAATACGGTTATCGTGGGCACGTGGCCCATTGGATCCGGAACTTATAGCAATACCGGCCAAAGCTGTCAGATTACTGTCTTTTGCCCCCGCCTCTGTAATCAGGTTGTATCGAATAATATTCTCGTAAGCTGCAAACTGAAGCGCATTTCCTGGGCCGCCTCGCGGGTTCTTATTGCCTCCACTTGCCTTGAGGCTATTGTTTTCGATCAAATGGTGGTCTTGACGATAGCTGTTTTCAGCCAGCCCGTAAGCACTCATCGCAGTATGCTCAGGATTTTCAACCACGTTATTTCGAAAAACATTCTTGTAGGTGGTACCAGCATTCTGGTTAAGGCTCACATGACGTGATTCTCCAATGTAGCAATTTTCAATCAAATTGTGATGTGCATCCTTTGCCAGCGTCACGGTATCCTCCGTAAATATCGAATCACCTTCTGCTTCAGCGTAGCCGTATATCTCACAATTCCTCAAGATATTGTGTTTGGATTCAAAGTTTCCTTTATACCAATAGTCTCCGAAAGCCCAACCTCTTCCTGGGCCAATGTTCGGCCTGCCCCGCTCCATGACTACATTTTCGACTACACAACCTGTCGACCCAGTGAAGTTCCCGTACAGTTCCGTGTCGTTTGTTGGCTGCACTATAATTAGACGATCCTGGTCTGTACCGCCTGGCGCGCGGCCACTGACGGTCACAAAGCGCTTCCCGCCTAGTGCTATTAAACCTTTTCCGCCATAGCCTTTCTGCCACACAAAAGTATCAAGAATTACCTTTCCATCACCCGCTGCACGATACGTTATACGTGCATCGTTACTTGTTCCTGAATTTTCAGGCCGTATCTGGTCGCTGTACTTGCCTGCATGAATCAGTACTGTGTCACCGGCTATGAGTGTTTTGTTAGCCTTGGCAATTGTCTTCCATGGATGGCTTTGTGTGCCAGGGTTGCTATCCTTGCCATTGGGACTCACATGAAAAGATCCAGCATTTGCCATTTGACTGACCCATAACACACTGAAAGCCAGTAACTGCACCAGGACAAAACTCATATTTCTCTGCATAACATTCATAACCTACTCATTATTACTAAACTGACACCCGGCCTACCCTTGATTGGCACATCCTAAGCATCGTAATTTCACCACGCCTCACTGAATTATCGATTATTTAGAATAAAACCTGATCAGGAATTGTCAAAACTGTGAACTGGTTACAAGACAGTCTCTCTTTTGCTTTATCTTGTATCACTTTATGTAAGTGTTTACCTACTCACTTACTATTACTCGTATCGTTTTCATAAACGACTCTACTGCATATCACATGCCAAAATTAATCTCGCACCGCTGCAAAAATAAAATATCTGCTGGAATAGGAAGTTACAAAAGAGTTACAGAGGGTTACAATATTTTGACTTCTCATAAAGCTTTGCATACTCCCAGAAACTGTCGCAAGCTTGCAACAGAGCTTCTACGCTCTTCCTGCAAATAGATATGGAACTACGCCAATGTTGCAATTGACCTTGATCCGTCACGCTAAATCGAGTTGGGGTGACCCGGGACTGAGTGATTTTGACCGCCCTTTGAACAAAAGGGGTTTTCGCGACGCTCCCAAAATAGGCGAAATTCTCAAAGAAAAACTGGCGCCTATCGACCAGTTCATCAGCAGCCCGGCCACGCGAGCAATCACCACTTCCATACTATTTGCAGAAATGCTGGGATACCCCGAAGCAAATATTAAACAGGAACAGCCATTGTATAATGCATCACTACAGGCGCTGTTAACGCTAATTCACGAACTGGATCACGCGGCAAAACACTGCGTACTGGTTGCACACAATCCGGGCCTGTCACAGCTTGCTGATTATCTGGAGAGCGGCCGGACAGGCGACCTGCCCACCTGTGCAGTGGTATCGTTTACTTTCGATCTGGATGACTGGCGCGCAGTAGGACGTAGCAGCGGACAGATAGTTCTGTATGAATACCCGAAAAAATACAGCTAAGCGGCTGACCCGAATGCCCACGTACTAATGCGTATAGTTAGTTCCCGGGCAATTATGAAATTCCAATTTGTTGCCGTATTCACCATGACGAAACCGGGTAATACCGGCATTATCAATCCGCGCCCGGTACCAGGCGACAGGATCAGAGTGCAGAACATAGCCTAGTGCCGCACGAATCACACCCGCGTGTGCAGTAATTAATACATGCTGACCTGCATAGCTTTTAAGTACCGATTCGTAACCATCGGCCACACGTTTGCCAAACGCATCCAGTGGCTCACAACCTTTTGGCCGATTATGGACAGGATCACGGTAAAATGCTGCATACTCTTCGGCATCACGTTCGATAATTTCCTGTGGGCTAAGCCCTTCCCAACTCCCCATACCCACTTCACGGAAATTTGAATCAACCTGAACTGAGCATTTGATTTTTTCAGCCAGCGCGTCCGCAAAGGCGCTGCAACGCTGCATCGGCGAAGAAACAATAACGTCCCACCCGGAAAAATCACCCACTGATTGCCACATTTGCTGCCAACCCTTTTCGCTCAGGGGGTCATCTACGGCATCACCCCGGTAGCGCCGGCCACCTTCCGGTTCACCGTGGCGCATGAAATCAATAATTGTCTCTTTTGTCACTTACCACTCAACCCACGATCTAAAGGCGTTACGGTTGCATCGCCCTTTGGGGGCAGCTGACGTTTTTCAAGAAGTTCAAGCGCTGCAAAAAACTCGCCCGTAATACGTTGTAGGGCCGGTTCAGCCTTGGGCTCGTAAACCACGCACTCATAACTCACCGGCGCTCGCAAATCATCACGCTCCTGTGGACGAATAGACTGCCAGGAAAATTCAATTCTGCGCGGGATTTGGCCATCGATAAAGACGATTTCCTCATTATCGATGATCGCGAGGTATTGCATGGTGCGTATGGGGACAAACAAGACCTCGCCATTTAAGCGGGCAAACATCAGATGAATTTTATTATAGAGTCCGGCCGACATAGTACGCGGTTGCCGGCTCAATTCATCGCCACGGCTGAAGCTTAATTCCATGCCTCAAGCATACAATCAAATCCCGATATATTCATCACCCTGAAGTCAGCAATAAATCAAGGAACCTGTCTGTGATGGATAGCGTCATTCACTCATTTTTGGCTTTCACAGGCCCCTGTTTACTCATATCCTTACCATGAACATCAGCATAAAAATCCCGCACAATTTTGAAATCCTGTTCCATGTTACCTGATGGTTTGAAGGTCTTACCTATCCCCATTCGTTTTGACTTGTAATCCAGGTAACCCAGCGCAATAGGTACATCCGCCCGTAAGGCAATATAGTAAAAACCAGTTCTCCAGAATTTAGTATACGAGCGCGTTCCTTCTGGGGCTATCGTCAGGATCATCCGCTCTCTTTCGGTCAATGACTTTATGCTTTGGGTGATAAAACCTGTACTAGCATCACGATTGATGGGTATCCCGCCCATTGCTTTGAATAGGCCGGCAACCGGCCAGGGAAACATAGCGCTTTTCCCGACCCAGTTAAACCGCAAACCTGATGTTAGAAAAAACAACATGGTCAGCAGAAAATCCCAGTTTGATGTATGCGGCGCGCCCACCAGTACGTATTTTTTATGTTCTGGTAGCCTATAATCTGCCTGCCAGCCAAGCAGCCGGATCACACCGCGTGCAAAAGTATTTAGCATGTCTTTGTTTTTCAGTTGGCGTAATAGTTTAACTTGAAATTCGTGCCTCTTCACATAACAAGTGAGTTAGCGCCTCTGCAACCGCATTATTCAAATTGAAATGAGTTCGCTGAATTGCATAACCGCAGCCAAGCTGTACCAGACATCCGCACAATTTTATCACAGCTGCATTGCACCGGGATTTCGGAATTGGTCGCCGTTCAGAATACGCTCGGCTTTGGCCCGCCCACCTCGCTCCACTGCCGCTTCCAGAGCTGGCAGTTGCCAGGCCATTTTAATAGAATGCACGCACTATGATTACACAGTAACGAGCCCCTAAAGACTCTGGTAGTAATCAATCAAAATCTTTGCAACTTCAGGACGGGAGAACTCCTTCGGCGGCGCTTCGCCCTTACCTAACATTTCGCGCACTTTGGTGCCCGACAACAGGATAAAGTCATCCTTGGTGTGCTCAGGTGCTTCGCACATCATCACAACCTTATTCAGTTTCTTCGAGTAGGCCGTATGGTCGGCATTGAAGATTTCGATTTCCATAGCACCCTTTGGTACTTCATCATCAAAGATAGTCTGCGCATCAAAGGCGCCGTAGTAATCACCCACACCTGCGTGATCACGGCCGATGATGAAGTGTGTGGCGCCCATGTTCTGCCGGAAATAGGCGTGCAGTACGGCTTCGCGCGGACCTGCATAAAGCATGTCGAAACCATAACCTGTAACCATCGCGCTGTTGGGCGGGAAATACAGGTCAACCATCTTACGGATCGCGGCATCACGCACCGGCGCCGGGATATCGCCTGGCTTTAATTTACCCAGCAGCATGTGGATCACCAGGCCGTCACAACCGAGGCGATCCATAGCAATATGGCACAACTCTTCGTGCGCGAGGTGCATGGGGTTACGCGTCTGGAAAGCCACAATCTTCTTCCAACCACGTTCCTTGATATCGTTACGAATCTCAACAGCGGTACGGAAAGTATCCGGGAATTCGGTCTGGAAATAACTGAAGTTCAGTACCTGGATCGGGCCGGAAATTGCAAACCGTCCCAGGGAGTTGAACGCGGCAACACCAGGATGCTCTGGATCCTGTGTGCGGTAGACTTTATCAGTCATCAATTTCATTTCAGCGTCCGACACTTCTTCGATCGCTTCAACTTCCTGGATGGCGATAACCGGATGACCCTCGACATTTGAATCACGCAGCGCAATTCGCTTGGCGTCTTTAACCGCCGAAATATCCTGCACCAGATTAATAATTGGCACCGGGAAAAATTGACCCGATGTAGTTTTCATGTGTTCAGAACAACTGATGGCATCAGCCAGATTCATGAAGCCGGTCAGCGGTGTGAAATAACCGGCCCCCATCATAGCGGCATTACCGGAAGCTGCAGAACTGATAATGATAGAAGGCAGACTTTCTGCTTCGTGGGTTAAACGACTATGCTCATCTGAGTCGTATACAAAAAGTGGTTTCAGTTCATCAGAACCTATAGGTTTAATCATGGCTGCTCCTGGAGGCTGTCGCTATTATAGGGATTGCGAAATGCACGCGATAATAGCACGGAAAAATCACTCCCGCGTGAAACGATATTTATGCAGCAATTAAATATATAACTAGCAAAAATTAACTATTTATACTTTTAAAATCAATTACTTTAAAATTCAGTAATTCACCTGGGGACGCCTAGACCCAATCCTGGCGCGTGCGAAAAACCCGCACCGGCATTTACGGTAAACTTTGGCTTAAAATTCAACCACCATAACCATCATGAAACCCACACCCAGAGATCCGATACCCGTACTCGATGTCGCCGTAGGTATCATTACCCGCGGTGACGGCTGCGTCCTCATGGCCAAACGTCCGCCCGGTAAGCCTTGGGCGGATTATTGGGAATTTCCAGGTGGAAAAATAGAAGCTGGCGAACAACCACTGGCAGCGCTCATCCGTGAATTGCACGAAGAACTGGGCATCGAACTCGATAACGCCTATCCCTGGATCACCCGCGACTATGAATACCCGGATCGCCAAGTGCGTTTACATATCTATCGTGTACTCCGTTGGCACGGCGAACCTCAGGGTAAGGAAGGACAACAACTAGCCTGGGAAAATCCAAATGCGGTTAAATCCGAACCGCTGCTACCGGCTAATCACCAACTCCTACACGCGCTAGGCCTGCCACAGATTTATGCCATCACAAAAGCCTCGGGATTCAGCCGCGGCGAATTCATGCAACGTCTACGGGGGGAGCTGGAAAAGGGCATAAGATTAATCCAGATCCGCGAACGCATGGCGCCTGATCAACTCGCGGAATTTACGCGCAATGTTGTCGCAATGGCGAAAAACTATGGCGCACGGGTGTTGGTCAATAGTGACGAAAACCTTGCCAGAATATGCAACGCAGACGGTGTGCACCTGCAAAGCGCGCAACTTATGCAATACCAGGCATTAGCCGATGATAAATTGTGGGGCGCGTCCTGCCATAACCGTGAAGAATTGTTGCACGCCGCAAAATTAGGTGTTGATTTTGCCGTGTTGTCACCGGTGTTACCCACCCAGAGTCATCCAGGTGAAGCCACTTTAGGCTGGGAACACTTTTCAGAACTTTGTATAGATATGCCTATGCCAGTTTATGCACTAGGCGGTATGCATTCAGACCTACTTGAAACTGCCATGACACATAGCGCGCATGGGATCGCCATGCTAAGTGGAGTTTGGTAGCGTTCTCCTGAACGCAATGACCGGCAAACCCAATTGCGCTGGAGGATGTCAATCGCGGTTCTGTAATCCTTGTGTTCCAGGAAGATTTTTAGCGGGCATAAACCCAGCTTATTTTTCTGCCCGCGCCTAAGCACCTGTCTATTCCAATGAATTTCATATACTATTTTCATCTAAACATTAGTATATAATAATACTCAATAGTTATTTCACTATTCTAAATTGGCGCTACACTATGGACGCTGGGTAGATTGCTCTGCCTAGTATAAAAAACAACCGAAACTGAGCAAGGTTAATGCCCAAACCCATACATAACCCACTAGCCACACCCGCAGATTCCACAAGCAGAATCGAAACCAAAAACACGACGTGCTATATGTGCGCCTGCCGCTGCGGTATCCGAGTGACTTTACGCGATGGTGAAGTACGCTATATTCAGGGCAACCCGGATCACCCGCTCAATAAGGGTGTCATTTGCGCCAAGGGCGCCTCGGGTATCATGAAACAGTATTCACCCGCCCGGCTAACCAAACCCTTGTTGCGTAAATCCGGTTCAGACCGTGGCGTCAATGCGTTCGAAGAAATCTCTTGGGACAAAGCATTCGGAATCCTCGAAGAACGGCTCGCCCATCTACGCTCAACTGATCCGAAAAAATTTGCTTTATTTACCGGCCGTGACCAGATGCAAGCCTTGACCGGCCTGTTCGCAAAACAATTCGGCACGCCAAACTATGCCGCCCACGGAGGTCTCTGCTCCGTCAATATGGCCGCCGGCATGATCTACACCATCGGCGGTTCATTCTGGGAATTCGGCGGCCCGGATCTGGAACGCGCCAAGCTGTTTGTGATGATCGGCACGGCAGAAGACCACCACTCCAATCCGTTAAAAGTCGAGCTATCCAAATTCAAACGGCAAGGCGGTAAATTTATATCCATCAACCCGGTACGTACCGGCTATTCGGCGATCGCCGACGAATGGATTCCGATTAAGCCCGGCACGGACGGTGCATTATTCCTCGCCCTGATACACGAAATTATCAATCAGGGTTTATACGACCGTGAATTCCTGGTGCAGTACACCAACTCTGCAGAGTTGGTAAACCAGGATCAGGCGAGCACCGAATTTGGCATGTTCGTACGCTTTGAAGTACCCCCGGAAGAAGGCTGCTTCGATCCGCAAAACAAACTCTGGTGGGATCGTGAGCTAAACAAACCGATCTCCATGCACACTGAGGGATCCGACCCTTACTTAATGGGCGAGTTTAAACTCGACGATGGCACGCCCGTCAAAACGGCCTTTCAGTTACTGGTAGACCGGGTCAAGGATTACACACCAGAATGGGCCAGTGATACCACGGGTATCCCGGTAGAAACGATTAAACGCCTGGCTTACGAAATGGGCATCACCGCACGCGATGGCCGCATTGAATTACCCATCGCCTGGACCGACACCTGGGGCAAAGAACACGATACCGTGGTGGGTAACCCGGTCGCATTTCATGCCATGCGTGGGCTGGCCGCGCACTCGAATGGCTTCCACACCATTCGCGGCTTATCTATATTGATGTCGATACTTGGTACGATCGACCGGCCCGGCGGTTTCAGGCACAAAGCGCCTTTCCCCCGGCCGATACCGCCGTGCGCCAAAACTCCTACCAGCTGGGACGCGGTTCAACCCGATACGCCACTGGCCGGTATGCCACTCGGCTGGCCAGCTGATCCGGATGACCTGTTTGTCGACGAAGACAACCAGCCGATACGCCTCGACAAAGCTTTTTCCTGGGAATACCCGCTCGCCGTTCACGGGCTGATGCATAACGCGATTACCAATGCCTGGCGCGGCGACCCCTATCCGATCGATACCTTGATGATATTCATGGCTAACATGGCCTGGAATTCATCCATGAACACGACCGATGTGCGCCAAATGCTCAACGATAAGGATGACAACGGCGAGTTCAAGATCCCGTTTTTAATTGTTTGCGATGCGTTTCAATCGGAGATGGTTGCGTTTGCCGATCTGGTATTACCGGATACGACTTATCTCGAACGTCACGATGTAATGTCCATGCTCGACCGGCCGATTTCAGAATTTGACGGTCCGGTTGATTCAGTGCGCATCCCTGTTGTTCCGCCGACGGGTGAATGCAAACCCTTTCAGGAAGTCCTGATTGAACTCGGCTCGCGGTTAAAGCTACCGGCGTTTGTCAATGAACAGGGGCAGCGTAAGTATCGTGACTATCCGGACTTCATCACCAACTATGAAACCGAACCAGGTTCCGGCATAGGCTTTCTCGCCGGTTGGCGCGGCAAGGGCGGTGACAAATTCATGATGGGTGAACCCAACCCGAAGCAATGGGAGCTCTACGAAAAAAATAACTGTGTGTTTCATTATAAACTGCCCAAGTCCTACCAATACATGCGCAACTGGAACCAGGGTTACCTGGAGTGGGCACGGCGGCATCGATTAACGCGCTATGCCGAACCGCTGAATATCCATATTTATTCTGAAGTACTGCAAAAATTCCGGCTCGCCGCGCAAGGTAAAACCCAGGGTAAGCAACCACCGGATCATTTACGCAAGCGCATCGAAACACATTTTGACCCGCTGCCGTTTTTTTCTGATCCACTGGAAACCCAGCATACCGACTTGCGCAAGTATCCGTTGAACGCCGTGACTCAACGGCCGATGGCTATGTACCACTCCTGGGATTCTCAAAATGCCTGGCTGCGCCAGATTCATACTTATAACTATTTATTTGTAAATTCTAAAACCGCCAGTGATGCTGGCATCGAAGACGGCGGCTGGATGTGGGTGGAATCCATGCACGGCAAGGTGCGTTGCTTATGCCGGCATTCAGAAGCCACCGAGCCGGGTACGGTGTGGACCTGGAACGCAATAGGCAAAGCCTCCGGCGCCTGGGGCTTGGATAAAAAGGCCAATGAATCGCAACAGGGTTTCTTGCTGAACCACGTGATTAGCGAAGAACTACCGGCAAATGAACAGGGCGAACATCTATCCAATTCGGATCCAGTCACCGGTCAGGCCGGCTGGTACGATGTGCGGGTGCGCATCTATCCGGCCGATGCAAATGAACCGCAAGAAACCTCACCACAATTCTCTTCGCTAAAACCTGTACCAGGTCAGACTAAAAGTAAAAAACGCGGCCGCTGGCTGACGTTTTTTGCGGGAAAAAGGCCATCGTCATGACACAGCTTGCCCTGGTCATTGATCTCAACGTCTGCGTCGGTTGTCACGCCTGTGTGACCAGCTGCAAAGAATGGAATACATCCGGGCCAGCCGGCTCCATGTCCGACATGAATCCTTATAGCCAGGATCCAACCGGTACTTTTTTTAACCGTGTGCAGACCTTTGAAGTAGGCACGTATCCAACCACAGATACCGTTCACTTTCCAAAAAGCTGCCTGCACTGTGAAGACCCGCCTTGTGTCCCGGTATGCCCGACCGGCGCCAGCTATAAACGGGAGGAAGACGGTATTGTGCTGGTGGACTATGACAAATGCATTGGCTGTAAATACTGTTCCTGGGCCTGCCCGTACGGTGCCCGGGAACTCGATGAACATCAGAAAGTCATGAAGAAATGCACTTTGTGTGTTGATCGTATTTATGATGAAAGCCTGAACGAATCAGAACGCCAACCTGCTTGTGTGCTCGCCTGCCCAACCAGCGCCCGGTTATTTGGCGATGTCGACGACCCGGATTCAGAAGCGTCTTTGGCAATCCGTGAAAATGGTGGCTACCAGTTAATGCCGGAATGGGGCACCAAACCGGCCAACCATTATTTACCCAGACGCAAGACCCGGATCACAATTCATGAAGATGAACTGGTTCGTGCGGATAATCCGTTGAAGAAAGAACGCCAACTGCCGGTTCCCGATAGCGATACGCCATCGTTGGACGATGTCACCAGTTGGTAATGAGCAACGTCTTTTCAAAGGGGTCAGACTCGATTGATCTTCAATGAAGATCAATCGAGTCTGACCCCTTTGAAAGAGAGAGTTTAAACATCAGGAGATAAAATGCATCCGGCATTTTCGGTTATATTTCTCACCACGCTGATAGGCGTGGGACAAGGCTTGTTTCTGGCGCTGTACACGGGACAGCTATATTCAGTCATCAAAGTTTTTCCCACCCAGGACTCCGCTAGCTTTTATGGGCTTGGCAGTCTGATTGCGGTGGTGTTTCTACTTACCGGTTTGCTCGCTTCGTTTTTTCACCTCGGCCACCCTGAACGCGCCTGGCGTTCGGCGGCGCGCTGGAAAACTTCCTGGCTATCACGCGAAGTGATCGCACTGCCAGCGTTTACAGGTATGACGGCGTTATATGGACTTATCCATTATTTCGATATAAATCCGCTGTTGTTTTCATTCAAAGGCATCGTTGATGTCGATCTTTCCTTACTGATAGGCGCCATCAATACGGTATTGGCTTTTACGCTCTTTATATGCACAGGCATGATCTACGCGTGCATCAAATTCCTGCAGGAATGGGCCACGCCTTTAACTGTAGTGAATTACACCCTGCTTGGCAGTGCTTCCGGTTTCGCATTAGCCACCGCTTTTGCAGCCAGTTATGGCACTGGCCTGGTTTCTTTCTATGCTGGGTGGGCGATTATCCTGACACTAGCCGCATTGGTCACCCGCACAGCATCGTTATTTCGAAACAAACGCATCAAGCATTTATCCACACTGAGTTCTGCCATCGGTGTACGGCACGCGCGCATCGAGCAAAAATCTCAGGGGTTTATGACCGGCTCGTTTAATACCCGCGAGTTTTTTCATGGCGCCTCGCCCACTATTTTCAAGGCTATTAAATGGCTGTTTCTGATTCTCGTCTTTCCGGTACCGGTGCTGCTTTTATCAATCGGACTTAACCAGACCTTATCCAACTTATTCATCGCCGCCTTTCTTGTGCAGTATGCAGGGCTTATCGCAGAACGCTGGTTTTTCTTCGCCCAGGCAAACCATCCACAGAATCTTTATTATCAAACTGTATAAAGAAGCCCAAACTTCATTGGAAGCGGGCCGTGTGTATTTCCAACTCAATAAAATGCCTGGTGGGGTCAAAGATCAAGCAGGATCTGTAACACCCGGAGAGAAATACGGGCTTGCATAAGGCTTAAACCTAGAAAAATCAGTTAAACCAACTCGGCTTGCTGTTCCAACGTTACAGAATTTTTCCGTAAAAGCTCGCCAAATTCTGCTGCCGGTAAAGGTTTACTAAATAAAAAGCCTTGCATGTAATGACAGCCATATTGCTCTAGCAACATCGCCTGCTGCTCTGTCTCGACGCCTTCTGCGATTATCTCGAGATCCAGACTATGAGACATCGCAATAATTGCACTTACAATCGACCGGTCATCTGGGTCGGTTGTAATATCCTTGACGAAGGCCCGGTCAATTTTAATTATCTGTATCGGAAAGCGCTTTAGGTAGGCGAGTGATGAATAACCGGTGCCAAAATCATCCACAGAAAAGCTCACACCCAGCCGGCTAATTGAATCCAGCATGCCGATTGTTCGTTCAGCATTATTCATAATAATGCTTTCAGTCAGCTCGAGCTCCAAATCGCCTGGCTTTAAATCAAATTCCTCTACCACACTCTGGACAACTTCAAACAATCCGGTTTGTTCAACTTGCCGCGCCGAGAGATTCACAGACATCCGGATATTCGGCAGCTTAGCTTTTTTCCAAGCTACACTCTGGGCGGCGGCGGTTTTCAGAACCCACTCCCCAACGGGAACAATAAGCCCGGTTTCTTCCAACAAAGGAATAAACTCGGCCGGTGAAACCAAACCCTGCTCGGGGTGTACCCAGCGAATTAATGCTTCTGCACCCATTATTTGACCGGAACCGTAATCCAGTTTGGGCTGGTAATAAATAACAAACTCGTTTTTATCCAATGCCCTCCTGAGCTGATTTTCCATGGCTAGCCGCTCCAGCGCTTTACTGCTCATATCAGCGCTATAGAACTGGTAATTATTACGGCCTTGTTCCTTAGCACGGTACATTGCGGTATCTGCATACTTCAGCATCGAGCGGACATCGTCGCCATCGCCCGGGAACATACTGATACCGATACTCGTTGTCATAAACAACTCATGCCCACTCAACAGGAACGGAGTAGAAAATGTATTTATTACCTTATCAGCAACCAACGCCACATCACCCGGGTCGGATATATCTTCAAGCAGTATGGTGAACTCATCACCCCCCAAGCGGGCGACGGTATCGCAGCTGCGCACACACTCAACAAAACGTCTTCCAATTTCCTGTAATAGCAAATCACCAATATCATGACCCAGGCTATCATTTATGACCTTAAAACGATCCATGTCCAGAAACATCACAGACAAAGTACGGCCATGCTGGCGCGCATTTAATAATCCTTGAGTTAGACGTTCAATGAACAGGGTACGATTAGGGAGATGGGTCAAAATGTCATGATGCGCCATATGGTGCAACTTCTCCTGGATCTGCATTCGCTCGGTTATATCCTGAATCATTGCAATATAAGCGGCCGATGTCCCCATAGAAGAAAGCTGCAGCTTCACCTCAACCGGGTAGGTCGTTCCATCTTTACGTTCGTGCACCGTTTGAAAAGACAACCGTGATTTTTCACCCGTGGCTAGCGGTTCAATAAAACTTACGAATTCGGCTGCACTGAAATCCGGTTTGATATCGATAGGCGTAAGTTCGCGCATCTCGTCCATCTGATAACCCAGATTACACCTAGCACCCTTATTCACTTTAAGAAACAAGAGCGACGCAGCATCAAAAACATAGATCTCTTCGTCTGAATCATCCAGTATCTTTCCGAGCTGCATCGACTCGTTTTCAATCCGCTCACGCTCTACGATTGATGCCTCAAGCACCTCTTTCTCATTACTCAGTTGCTGTGTTCTTTCATTTACGATTTTCTGTATCTGTTCATTTCGCTGCTGAAGCAGCTGCGATCGCGATAAAATACTGCGTATAAAAACCAGTATCAGCAAAGTTACTAATATTCCAGTTAACCCCGCGCCAATTAGTACAACTCCATTAAGCTGATCCCAAAAGACTGGCTGCCTAACTGACAAGATCATACTTTTGTCGGGAGTTTTAACCTTGTGCTCACTGTGAAACCATTTGAGCACATTACGTTCTCCTGAACCAGACGCCTGCCCCTGCAAGGTAGCGAGTATGTCCGGCGCTTGTGTAGAAGTAACACTTTCCAGACTAAGACTGATTTCTAGATACTCTGCTGAAGGTATTGACTTGAGCATCTGCTGCGTATCGACACGCAACACTAACAATCCCGTTATAGTCTTTTCTGGTACATTGTCTCCTAACACTTGGCCTTTATCTGCGTACAATGCTTGGAGTAACAGATACGAAGCCGATTGCTCACCCTGACCATAGGGTGTTTTGACCATAAGACCGGTTTCGAACGCGCGCACAATGGAGGCTGAAAGAGCGGAATCGTTGAATAGATCTACACCAGGCTCCCAAATCGAATGCGGCCTTGATGTTTCATGATATTTTACGGGTAAATAAACCTCGCGCTCAGGCGCAGCAATGCCGACTCCGTTTTTTTCGTTAAAAGCATTTCTCTCCGAGGCTAGGCGGTCTTCAAATCCACCTCGAATATCTTTTTCAACCAGGTGCGCATAGGAAACAGACTGCACAAATGGGTGCCGATCCAGAAAATCACGTGAAAACAAGTTGAATTCATCCGCATCCACATAGTTAGACGCATTAAAGAACATTGAAAGCGAATAGACTTGTTCGTCCGTTGCACTAATACGCTGAGATACGATTTCATTCACGCTGAGCATGAGTGAGTTAAAGTGTTCCTGCTGGTTATTTATTTCACTGTTCCAGGCCAAAGAGAGCAGCGCGGATGTTAAGGCACAACCCAGGAACAATGCCGCCAGCTGCGCGGTTAAATTTGTACGGATTGCAGATTTCAACACATTGACCCTGACTTAAATAGTCTCTTTCGCTGGGCTTATTCGCCCACTCGTTTCACTATGCTCTATACACATAATCCCAATCAGGGATCGAACCAACAGGGGTAATAGCGGCTATTATGCTGACCTACTTAAAATCTCTATGCATCGAAGTGAATTACAAAAAAGCAAGGCGCAAGTGCTAGCAGGCGCCACACAATTAACCGCAGTAACAAGCTGACGGCCATTAGTATAAATTATTTTATTATTCAGTTAGTTATATTATTCATGCCAGTGCCGGTGCCGCAATCATCAGTACACCGAGCACAGCAAGAAACAGCGCAAAAACTTTTTTCAGGATCGCCTGTGGCAGTTTATGCGCCCAATGTGCGCCGAGCGGCGCCGCCAGTACACTGGCAGCGCATATAGCGGCGACTGCAGGCCAGTACACATAACCGCTGCTGTAGGCGGGTAAATCCCTGACTTGCCAGCCTGCCAGGATAAAACCAGCGGTTCCGGCCAACGCAATGGGCAGACCGCAAGCCGCTGCTGTCCCGACCGCCTGGCGTATCGAAAAATTATGCCAGCTAAGGTACGGCACGGTCAGTGTCCCGCCACCTATGCCCAATACGGCTGACACAGCTCCAATAATTCCACCCGCTGCCAGATTTTTATTTCTAGCCGGAATCTGGCGGTGGGCAGCAGGCGTCTTACCCAATAGCATTTGGGCGGCAACTAGCAATTCGAATACCCCAAACAGGGTCGCCAGTAACTGACTGGGGATGTTATGCGCAATAGCCGCACCTAACCAGGCGCCAAACACGATACCCATACTTAATTGCCACATCACTGGCCAATTTACACAACCACGCCGGTGGTGGGCGCGTAACGATGCAATCGACGTCACTACAATTGTCGCCAGCGATGTGCCGACAGCCAGTTGCATTAGACTGCCTGCAGGAAAATTCTGCGCTGAAAAAAGCCCGGCCAGCACAGGAACAATCACCAGTCCACCACCCACACCTAAAAGTCCGGCCACCAAACCAGCGAAACTTCCCAGCACCAGGTAGGTCAATAGCATTTCCAGCATCTAGTAGTCCTTCAACATTGTATTGGCAATCACGTAATCAGTAATTTTTGGTTCTGTTATGCTGTACTGGCGGGTTGGGCGCGGTTGCGTGGTTGTATACTGCCGAATAGTTTTTTATCAAGGCATGAGAATAGTGCCTTACTGATTTCTGAGTTGAATTTTTTGCGGTCATGGGTACGAGAGTAGTTCCTTTTTTGTGGTTTTTGCTGGTTCAGCTGTACGCCTCACCTGGCTGGAGCACCACAACAGACCTATACGCCAAACAGCGCGAACAATTTATTACTGCACAAAAGGCCCTGGCAGCTGGCAAACAGGATGAGTTTCAGCGCCTCAAATACGGGCTCAAAAAATATCCACTCTACGGCTACCTGGAGTATGCCGGGCTACGCAAGAACCTGAGCAAGACACAGCCTGCTGAAATTTCACGCTTTTTAAAAACCTACCAGGGGTTTCCAATCACCGATAAATTGTACGTCGCCTGGCTACACTCACTAGGCAAACGCAAACAGTGGCGAACTTATTTACAGTATTACACCCCTCAAAAATCGGTCACCCTACAGTGCTACCAAATTCGCGCACGCTTACAGGAAGTACCTGCCGAAAAAAAACACGCCCTCAATCAGGGTTTATCGCTCTGGCTGGTTGGCAAATCTCAACCGGATGCCTGCGACAAGGTATTCGGGCAACTGGCAGCTGCCGGCGTAATCAGCCGCGATCATCGCTGGGAGCGCATCCGCCGCGCTTTTGCTAACCGCAAACTCAGCCTGGCAAAGTATATCGCAAAAAAACTGCCGGAATCTGACCGCCTGTGGGTGGCGCGCTGGCTGAAAATGCACAAGCGGCCCAACCAGACGCTGGACAAACAATGGGTAACACTGGATGCCAAACTGGTACGAGAGATCGTAGTACACGGCTTGAAACGCCTGGCACGAAGCAACCAAACGGAAGCCTGGGATCACTGGCAGCAATTATCAAAAGTTCACAAATTTACCGGCCCGCAGCAAAACAGTGTCATCCACGACATTGCGCTATTTGCTGCACTCAACCATCACTCAAACGCCGCCGAGTGGCTGGCGGCCGTACCCAGTGCCGCGGTTAATGCGCGTATTCGTCAATGGCGGGTGCGCAATGCACTGCTCAATCAGGACTGGCGTTCTGCACTGCTATGGATAGATGTTCTTGAACCCGTTGAACGTAACAGCCACGAGTGGCGCTACTGGCACGCCGTTGCGCAGGAAAAACAAGGTGAGTCTAAACTGGCCATGCAGGCATACATCGACCTGAGTAAAGACCGTAGTTTTTATAGCTTTCTGGCCGCGGATCGTGCCCAAAATCAGTACCAGATGAAACACGAAAAACAAGCTGTTGATGAAACAGGGCTGCAGGCCATCCGCCAACTGCCCGCCATGATCCGCGCGCGTGAATTATTGCGTGCCGGCCTGTCGCTTGAGGCCCGCCGCGAATGGCGTGACGCCATTGCCAAAATGGATAAGCAACACTTGGTGCTCGCCGCGAACCTGGCCAACCAGTGGGGTTGGCACGACCGCGCCATAGCGACTGCTGCCCGCGCCAAATACTGGTCCGACCTCACCCTGAGGTTTCCAGTTTCCCACCAAAAGCTAATCGATGAGGCTGCCCGCAGCCAGTCTATCGACCCGGCAATTATCTATGGCGTTATCCGGCAGGAAAGTGCTTTCATGGAAGATGCACGCTCGCGGGTTGGCGCACTCGGGCTGATGCAACTGATGCCAGGTACGGCAAAACTGACCTCGCGCAGCCTGGGTATTCGTTACCCGGGCAAACAACGGCTATTACAAGCTGAGCATAATATTCCACTCGGCGCGGCCTATTTTCGCAAGATGCTCAATCGCTATGATAACTCGCCGGTACTCGCCGCCGCCGCCTATAACGCCGGACCACACCGTGTAAAGCGCTGGCTGCCGGAGAAAACCCTACCGGCCTCACTCTGGCTACTGCGTATCCCGTTCCACGAAACCCACGGCTATGTACAGCGGGTATTGGCTTATGCCACAGTCTATGACTGGCGCAAGCAACGGCCACTAACCCGGCTGAGTGCGCGCATGCCGGACGTCAACCCTGCCAAACAATCCAGCGAGAATTGATTCTTTGGCGTTGGCGTATCAGGATATACTCATCGCAAACCACAACTCACTAAGAAAATCCTATGTCAAAAAATATCTGTGTCATTGGCGGCACTGGCTTTATCGGTTCGCAGCTTGTATTCAAACTGGCCAATCGCGGCTACCAGATCACTGTCCCGGCCCGCAGACGGGAACGCCACCGTGAGCTTCTTATCCAGAAAAATGTCGAGCTCGTTGAAGCCAATCCCAACGATGTTAATAGCCTGCAGCGGCTGTTTGATGACGCCGATACGGTGATTAACCTGGCCGGTATTCTTAATGAATGCCGCGGCGCTACATTTACAGGCACACACGTCGAGCTGACTCAACGTATTCTCACCACCATGCAGACGAAAGCTGTACCGCGGCTGTTACATATGAGCGCCCTCAATGCTGACGCTTCAATCAAGCGTGGGAAGTATCTACGCAGCAAAGGAGAAGCAGAAAACCTGATACTGTCAGCAAAACATGTACAGGCGACTATTTTCAGGCCTTCTGTGGTATTTGGCCGTAACGACAGTTTTTTTAACCGTTTTGCTACCCTGCTACGCATCACACCCGGCTTGTTTCCACTCGCCTGCCCTGACGCCCGTTTTGCGCCTGTGTTCGTGGGTGACGTAACAGACGCCTTTATTTACGCGCTGGAAAATGATGCGAGCATTGGTCAACGCTATGACTTGTGTGGCCCTAAATCATACAAATTGCACGAGCTCGTAGAATACACAGGAAAACAAATCGGTAAGACTACCCGGCTTTGGAAACTGACTGACTTCATGTCACGCCTGCAGGCATTCAGCCTTGGACTGTTGCCGGGTAAACCCTTTAGCATGGATAATTATTACTCCCTGCAAATCGACAGCCTCTGCGAACATTCGGCCCTGGCTGATATGGGTATATCACCACATAGCATCGAAGCCATTGTACCGAGCTATTTAGGCATGCAAGACCCTAACGCCCGCCACCAAAATTTTCGCCGGCAGTCGCGTCGCGAGGGATAAGATAAGGTGGAAACCTATCTG
>CAYPEL010000005.1:0-19656 GCA_964409635.1 uncultured Gammaproteobacteria bacterium
ACTTCAGGGGTAACCGCTTATACCTTGCTTTTGTTGTTTATACCGGAGCTTATCTTTACTTTAGGCTTATATGAGATTGCCACTGACGACCCAATGGCGGTCGCTGACTATTTTAAGATTTAGAGCGGTAAGGTGAAACTTGAGTAGTTGTTGTCGGACTTCATCCGGTGTGTAGGCTGCACACAGCGAATTAAAAAAATCTGCGCGTAAAATTTCTGGCTCCCCACGTGCGTAACTGTCTACCAACGCTTGTGCGGCTACTTGGTTCTCTGGCCGAATTAAGTCCATGATAAAAACTGAGCCATTAGGTGCGGCGTATGCTTTTATGGATTCCCAGAGTGTTGCCGGGTTGTTCAAGTGATGTAAGAGGCTGTTGCTTATAATGAGGTCATACTGCTTAAGCGGTGGCTTGGCGGTTGGTAAATAACCCTGCACCAGTTCTATACGAGTCTCCAGCTTTGCTGCCTTAACCGACTGTCTGCCAAGTTTCAGCATGGCGTTAGCGCCATCCATGCCGTGAATCAAGGTATTGGGAAATGCACGTGCGAGACGAATACAGATGTCTCCAGGGCCGCAGCCAAGATCCAGAACCGAACCCGTTAAGGACGTGCCAAAGCGCGCACCGAGCAGATCGATATAGTGGTCATGAGGTTCGGAAAAATCAGCATTGGCATACGCGAGCGCTTGTGCCGGTTCGTCCATCAAGTCTGCTTCTGGAATACGCTGCACGATCAATACTCAGAATGCGGGTATGTGTTCACCTTGCATCAGGCTAGCCAGGGTTTCACGTTCGCGGATCAGATGCACACGATCCTGGTCGACAAGTATTTCAGCAGCACGTGGCCTGCTGTTGTAGTTTGAGCTCATAGTGAAACCATAGGCGCCCGCCGTGCGCACCGCCAATAGATCACCCGCTTGAATGTTTAATGACCTGTCCTTGCCGAGAAAATCACCGGTTTCACAGACCGGGCCAACGACATCGTACTCCAGGGTTTGTCCACTGTTACGTATTTTCACCGGGATAATATCCTGCCAGGCGTTGTACAGTGACGGCCGCAGTAAATCATTCATGGCGGCGTCTACTATGGCGAAGTTCTTGTCGTTGGTTGGTTTTAAATATTCAACACGCGTGACCAGTAGACCGGCATTGGCTGCAATAGCGCGCCCCGGTTCTATCAATAGCTCAAATTCTCTGTCACCGAGTGTTTCCAATAAGGGCTTAATATATTCGTCCGGTTGCGGTGGTGTTTCATCACGATAATTGACGCCGAGCCCGCCGCCCAGGTCGAGGTGGTGAATTTTTATCCCCGCTGCAGATAAGCGGTCGGTCAGTACCAGTACGCGCTCCAGGGCATCGACAAAAGGCTCGGTGCTGGTCAGTTGTGATCCAATATGGCAATCGACACCGGAAATCTTTAAGGCATCCATGCTGGCGGCTTGCTGATACAGGTCGAAGGCGGAATCAACGTCGATGCCAAACTTGTTTTCTTTGAGACCGGTTGAGATATAGGGGTGGGTGCCGGCATCCACGTCCGGGTTAACGCGTAGAGAAACCGGTGCCTGTGTGCCGTGCGCGTTGGCGATGCCGGCGATTCGCTCCAGCTCAGCGGCAGATTCGATATTGAAACAGCGGATGCCGATTTCCAGCGCCCGTTCTATTTCAGCGCTGGTTTTCCCAACCCCGGAAAATACCATGCGATCCGCCCTGCCACCGGCGCGCAGTACACGCTCCAGTTCGCCGATCGAGACAATGTCAAAGCCGGACCCCAGCCTGGCGAGCAAGGCCAGCAGGGCAATATTGGAATTGGCTTTAACGGCATAACAAATCAGGTGCTGCCGATCAGCTAAAGCCTGGTCAAATGCCTGCCAGTGGCGTTCCAATGTGGCGCGCGAATATATATAGAGAGGCGTGCCATGAGTCTGGGCCAGTTGCCCGACATCTACCTGCTCGGCCAGCAGCCGGTCATTTTGATAAGTAAAATAGTCCATGGATGTTCAACTGCCTGCAGATTTTTCAGTATCATGGTCGGGTAAATAGAGATCGCCCTTCTGGCCACAGCCAGCCAGGCTGGCGAGCAGCAGGACGGTAAGAGGCAGCCAGTGGAATAAATAACGTATCAAGATCCCGTGCTCCGGAGTGCTAAGGCGTGCGTTGATTACCCGGCAGGTGGTTTGCAGACTCGCTATAAATACGTCCATGTACGCTCAGTGGCAGCATCCTTGCTGCCAATGGTCTGCAAACCACCTGCCGGGTAATCAACGCACAGTTTAATATCAAGGCCAGTATAGAAGGATAAAACAAGAGAATGAATAGTCTACTCGAAACTATTGAAATTAATCCTGCAACCGAGGCGCGTGGCTCAGTTATCTGGCTACACGGATTAGGTGCGGATGGGCATGATTTTGAGCCGTTGATTCAGCAATGGGATTTGGTGCAGCAACATGGGATACGCTTTATATTACCGCACGCTCCGGTCATGCCGGTCACTATGAATGGCGGTATGGCCATGCGTGCCTGGTATGACCTGGCAGGTATAAATGCCTCTTCGCGCGAAGATGCTGCAGGCATTCAGGCATCAAGACAGCGGCTGGAGGCATTGATCAAACGTGAAAACGAACAGGGTGTCCCGGCCGGTTCTATTGTACTGGCCGGTTTTTCGCAGGGTGGTGCCATGGTTTTACATACCGGATTACGCTACCCGCAACGGTTGGCGGGTATCCTGTCCCTGTCGGGTTACTTGCCACTGCCAACCTCGCTGGAAAATGAAAAATCTGCTGTGCAACAGCAAACCGCACTGCGTATGGACCATGGTGAAAGTGATCCGGTCGTGCCTTTACAGCTTGCCCTTAACTCGCGTGATGCTATACAGACGGCGGGTTTTACAGTGGCGTTCAATCGCTATCCGATGGCTCACAGCCTCTGCCCGGAGCAGGTGGATAGCATCTATGGCTGGCTAAAGTCGTGCTTTTTAATAGGCGGTTAGGGCTATGCCAGAAAAGTAAGCTGATATTATTGTTGCAGGGGCGAATTTATTTGCACCTGCTTATTTACGCTGTGGGCATTGAGACTAGCGATTCATTTTTTCCATTACAGCGTTGAGTTGTTGTTCGATCTGTTTTTTTAGTTTCAGAAAGTAGACTGTCTGTTGCCTGCTATGGCCGGAATTTGGGCGTTGCATGTCGATATCGGTTATATAGACAGGGTATGCGGTATGATCCTGCCTTTGCTCAATGACAGACAGGGATACTGCCCGATAAAGATCATCACCATATTCAAGGGAAGAGAATTCCTTATTGGTGTGATAGATAGTGAGGCTGTTTCCCTTGACGGTACTCATTTCGCCGATCACCTGCAACTCGAGGCTGGTGTTGGCCGCAGCAGCGGGCGGTGAAATATTTCTGACTGTCATATGCTTATTTGAATCTAGGGCAAGCTGATAGAAGCATACTTCTGGCGAACCAGAATCTATAGTGTCATATTGTGAAATGCGGTGCAGCGCTGATTCAAAAAAGCGCAGATAAGGATTTATGAGTGTCGTTTCATCATAAAATGGTTGCTGATGGAGATGCAGGGATCCGCGTTCATCGAGAATATAAATGTGCGCCTGTTTTTCTTTAACTTGAAAAAAAAACTGTATGGCATTCTCACGGTTGTGCTGACTGATTACCGGCAGCTGTGGCGGTATCGACAGCATGGGGTCAAAGCGAATTGGACTATAGGCCGTTTGTTCCTTGCCCAGGTAATCCAGCAGGGCCGCTTCTGAGCCGATTTCAGTATAGCGTGGAACGGAATCTTCAGGTTGCAACACATAAAATGACTTGCCTATGGCGACAATATAACGGCCGTTTTCATTCCCGGTATGATAGAAAAACCGGGTGATATCCCGGTACAAATCCTCGACTCTGCGCGCGATCAAAGAACCGCGTGAGGTCGAAAAACTGAAACAGGGAAACCCGGGTGGTTCGGCATCACCAATGGGAGACCAGGCAAACAGGTCGCACAGGCATTCGAGTACAGCACACTGTTCGCGGTATTCGAAGCTGAGTAATTCTTGCCACGATGTTTGCGCTAAGACATCAATTTTGATGGCCAGGTTATCAAGCCGGCGCCCATAACTCAGCGGGTCAATCCTGTCGCTAACCAGTTGCATACCCTGCCGAGTTAGTTTGTCCATCGGGTCTTCAGCCACATTGATAAACAGGCCGGTTTTAACCAGGCGTGCTGACTCATTCAGTGCATTGATATTGCCCGGATCAGAAAGGGTCACGGGAAATAAATCGTGCAGGCTGTCTGTCAGACAACGCAGTTCCCATTGATTTAACTGGCTGTCAGGCGGTTGAATATTGAACATGCACGGGCTGTGGTTGATCAATCCATTTAAATGACACCAAGCCAGTAACTGCAGAAGATTCTGCGTTTGCTTAATGAGCGGTGCATCGTTTGTATTTACAGTATGACTGCCACGATATAGTACCCAGGATGGCCTGTCGGGGTTACCCGTCTGGTGAACACTGAGTTGTTGTTCCGAAAGGTCGCGGGATATGCCCGGGTTCAGGCAATCAATTTTCCCAGGTTTGCGGTCAAAGGCAACGTAGAGTTTACGGCCCAGCAGTTTCAGATCAGATTGATTGATAGCGGCCGGTACAGGGTTGTCGCGTAAAAAATTTGAAAGCTCACGGTAACTGCGCGTCAGTTCACCGACAAGCAGTTCGCGTTCTTCAGATACACGATGAATTTTCCAATATTTTCTCTGGTCGAGCTCTACTAGTTGTTGTTCACCCCAGCCCCACTGCTTGACCAGCTTACGCATCAGGTCTCTGCGCCAATTATTCTGCTGGCTGTAAACCGGCCGGGTTACCGGTTCGTTGACTTTGAAGTAGAGGCAACGCCTGATGAGCTCCAGTCTATCCATCTCTTTACGTGAAAATAAATATTCTTCCACGGTATTGCTCATCATCACGTAGGGATCTATGTCATTGAGTTTGCATTCTGCCTGGTAAACTGCCTGCTTGAAACGCATGGACAAGATTTTTGTATCGGGGTATTGTTTTGCATAGGCTTCAAGCAATAGCAATTTAAGAATAGATTTGTAGGGCGAATCCACGGCTTTATACAGTTGCCAGAGTGTCGCGCCGAAAAATTCTTCGACCGGTATTTGCTGCAGGCCGCCAAAATCAATCACGTCACCGGTTTTTATAAAGCGGTTGACCAGCAGTTTGCGGACATATTCCGTGTAACACGCTTCGTATGCAGGTGGGACTAACCACCAGACGGGAAAACGCCCTGCTATTAATAAACCGGTTCGGTAAAATTCATCGAGTAATAGATGGTGCTGGGAGCTGCCACTATTTTCACTGGAAACAGCCGCAGGTTCGCCTTCCCGGAAGGAAGCATCGTCGAAAACGAAAAAATGCACTTCCAGGCCGAGTGTCTCCGCCCAGGTTTTTATCTCATCTGCTTTCTGACTTATTTGTTGCTGATCTTCGGGGCTCAAGCCGGGCCGGTGGCAAATCCAAATGTCGAAATCACTCTGATCTGAATAGGCTACCGTTCCCGTACTGCCCATGAGATAGATGGCATGGATGGCGTACACTTGTTGCGCGCGGCGCAGATGCTTAAAGCTTCGCGCCTGACGTTTGGCGGCTTGAAGGCAGCGTTTGCCGGGTGAGAACCCCGATATTCCACAGGGTGTTTCGGTGGATATATAGCCCGGCAGCAGCGGGTGATTGATATGGAATAGCAGCGGCAGGAGCTCTATAAACTGCTGCTGCTGTGGTTGCAATGCACCGGCTACGCGTTGCAGGCGATCCTTGTTCAAGGCCAGGAATCGCCGCCGGACGGCACGTAGTTCGAGTGCGTCTATGTCGATAGTTAACCGGTTTGTATTGACAGCCGGTTGCTGAGTGTAGGTATTGTCAGACTCTTCCGCTTGGCCAGGTAAAGCAGTATGTTCGGTTGGTACCGGCACCTGATCCCCTTGGCTACAGGGCTATGGATTTACATGAATCAGAGTTTCTTGCTTGAACCAGTGCAGTGGATGCGCGCTGTAAAAGCGAAGGGGCGTTATCATTTTTTCGCCAGCCGGCAATGCCGAAGCAGGACCAGATAGAAATACCTGCTAGGCAGCTTTCGCAGGTTTCTTCGAGCAAAGGGCTGAGTTTGTCAGTTAACTGCAGCGCAGCAGTTTCCGCTGTCTCCGGTAAGGCCAGCATGAATTCCTGTTGATCCGTGCACCCGACCAGATCTGCCCAGCGTAACTGATCTTTGAGCAAGTGTGCTATTTCTATCAGCAGTTTTTCTCTCTCTACCGGCGCATCGACAGCCATCATAACAACAGATAGGGTGCTGCCATAGCGGCGGCAACGCGCAATCTGAGGTTCGAGTGCCAGGACAATGCCGCGTTGATTGAGTAATCCTGTAAGTGGATCTGTCAGCAGATTTTGCTGCAGCTTATCCTCTAGTGCCGTATTGGCAGTTTCAAGCCGAACGCGTTCAGTGCGGTCGACAAAGAAGCGCACTTCTTTTGAACCATCGCCGGTTAGCATGACACGCTGGATATAAATATTTCTCATTCTGCCGGTACTGTCTTGCCAATCCAGTCTGGGATAAACACTTAATAATTGCTTCAAAGTAGGATTCGTGAGGCTGTTAACTGCTTTACCGGCCAGGTCTTTGGTTTGCGATGGCCCGGCTAGTTCGGCGAATGCACCGTTAATTCCCATAATCGTGCCACCTGCATCCAGCACAACGGCAGGCAGTGGACAGTTTTCGAAAATGGATTGTGCTTCCCGAGGATTAAAAGTGTCGGTCATGAATAGGATCCTGGTTATCAATGACGTGTCGTTGTCTCTATATAGCGGAAAAAAAATGGGATTCTTTATTGAGTCTTGCAATAGCGAGCCGGTCTTCACCTCAGTGTGATGGCTGTGGATGCCGGCACAGGTTTTTGCAGCCTTCCTGAATTGGGTAAATACAGAAAAATAATGGGTTTATTAATGTGTTATCGCTGCCTTAAGAGGGTGGCTGGACCAGCCTATTGGCACGATCGGCGGGGGGCACGATTTGGGTTCAGTAAATCGAAAATATGGCCGATAGTTACGGCGTTAAGCTGGACAAAACTTATAACACCGGAAAATGTGGCAAATTAATTCTATGACAAAAGTGCTTATAGCGATTCTGCTGGCGTTGATGTGGTCAAAACTGGCCGTATCGGCTGAAGTAAGAGGCAGCGTGGAATTTGTATACAACGGTATTTTTTCTACTGGGGCCGATACACGGGAGCAACCAATTGCCGTTGCTTTGCTGCCGGTTGAAGGTAAACCATTACAACAGTCAACTGCGCAAATTCATCATATGAAAATATCCGGCAATCGTATTCTGCCCTCCTTTTTAACTGCGCAGCGTGGCGATAAGATCATTTTCGTCAACACAGATTCAGTGTATCACCAACTATTTTCATTATCTAAAGATGTGCCTTTTGAGGTAACGTTGGAAAAATCCATTTCCGGCAAGCCAAAACAGGCGGCGATAGAACTCGATCATGCCGGCACTGTGCATATTTTCTGCCGGATTCATAATAAAAGCTATGCCCGTCTGGATGTGCTGGAAACACCTTATCAGCAGATGATTTCAGCGGGGCAGCCTTTTAATTTTACCGGACTGGAGCCTGGGCGATGGATGTTACGCATAGCGTCGCCTACTGCAGAAACGCGTCTGATACCGGTTGATGCGATTACGGCGCCACCTCCCCTTAAATTAAAACTTGTTTCTCATGGTGGTGGTTCGACCCTTAATAAACTGGGTGTGCGTCCAGCAATCGAGAGCATGTACCCGTAAGGCTGACGGAACGAATTGTGAATATAGAACAAAAAAATACCCTATTTGTTGTTTCCCTGGTGCTGATTGTGTTGGTCAGTATTTCGACAGCAGCCACTCTGCTTATTATGGAACATGTCGAAACAAGCATGGATACAGATTTGGATCGCGCCCGCGAGGTTTTTATCGAAGCACAGAAAAACCGCTTTGATAGCCTGATAACGGTAGCCCGTGGTGTGCGTGCAGAACCGAGCCTGATTGCTGCCACATTAACGGGCGATATCAGTACAGTGCGCAGCATGCTGGATGACTTATTCCCACGCCCTGGCGCAGATTTTATTGCCGTCTATCTGGGTACCGGCCCTGGCGGTGTAGCAGGTGCGGGTAACCGGCCGCACTTCAGTTCACCCCAGATCCTCAATTCAAAACTACTGTTATCGATGGTCAACCAATTGATCGCCGGTGAATCATTGGTTGCAGGAAATACGCTTATCTATGATGCAATGCTGCAAATTGTAGTTGTGCCGATCGAAAATCCATTGGGTGGCCAGGTAGGCGCACTGCTGGTTGGCCGTCAATTCAGCCAGTCGGATCTGACCGCAATGCGTAAATTAGTGCAAGCAGATATAGGTATTTTCAGTAGTAATGCCGTGCTTGCCAGCAGCATTAAAGAACTAAACCCAGAGTTGCGAAATTTGAATAACCAGCAACTTATTCAGGGCAGAATGGAATTTACTATCGATGACGTAAAATACAGTGGCCGGGTATTTCCTATCCTTAGCCAGGCGGGCGCCAGCCAGCCAGCCGCCAGAGTGTTAATTGCTACCCCGCATGATCATTACTGGGCCTCCTACCGTAAACTGGGTAAGCATGCCTTGTATTTTTCACTCATCATACTCTTGGCTGCTGCATTACTGGGTATTAGTATCAGCAGACGCAGTCTGACAAAACCGCTTAAATTGCTGGCAAGTGCTGCGCGTGCGATAGCCAGTGGCGATCTGAGCCAGCGGGTTAACATAAGTAAACGTGACGATGAACTGGGCCAGTTGACAGACTCTTTCAATACCATGCTTGGTGCACTGCATAAATCGCATTCAGCGCTTGAAAAAAGCCGAATGCGATTTAGAGATTTTGCCGATAGCTCGTCAGACTGGTTATGGGAAACAGATAATAAAGGCCGGTTTACCTACGTCTCAAGTAGTGTCTCTAACACGCTCGGTATTTCTGCAAAAGAATTTGCCGGACGCACACCACGGGAAGTGTTTTCCGATAGCCGGCTCGGAGAGTTGATGGGTTTGTTGCGCCCGGCGGGTGATGCATCGAAAACATTTAAGGAGATTGAGATCTGGCTGTCAACGCCAGAAACCGGCCGTCATTGTTTACGCATGAATGGTGTGCCGATTGTAAGCCGTGACAAAAAATTCAGCGGTTACCGGGGAACGGCACGGGATATTACCAAGCTTAAACAAGACGAGAAACGCATGGTACTCCTGGCTAACCAGGATCACCTTACCGGGATTGCCAACCGCAGGCGTTTTCTGCAGGATCTGGGGCATGAAATTAACCGGCTTGAAGTCTGTGATCAAAGCGGCGTGTTGTTATTGATCGATCTCGATCACCTGAAACTGGTCAACGATACTGTGGGACATGCGGCCGGAGATCAGATCATTGTCCAGGTGGCTGGGCTGCTTAAAAAAGCTTGCCGGGAAGAAGATCTGCTGGCGCGTATCAGTGGTGATGAATTTGCTATGGCGTTCCCGAACATGTCAGAACAGTACGGTATCGAGAAAGCGCAGCAATTGCTGGAGAGTATCAATGCATTGAAGCCAAACCTCGATGGAAAAGCGATAAATATTTCTGCCAGTGCAGGTGTGGTTACCATGCCCAAGCACGGTAACCAGCCTATCGATCTGATGGCTAAGGCGGACGCGGCTATGAGTAGCGCCAAGAACGCCGGGCGCAACAAGGTCATACTGTTCGACGAGGCGGATATGTCACGCGAACGCATGGATAACCAGCTAACCTGGAAAAACCGCCTGATCGATGCGCTGGAAAAAGATCATTTTGTACTGGTTTATCAGCCTATACTTGCGGTTGCAAGTGGTCAGGTATCACACTACGAAGTACTGGTGCGTATGCGCAGTGACAAAGGAACATTTTTACCGCCCGACAAGTTCATTCCGACGGCCGAGCAGTTTGGTCTGATCCAGCGTGTTGATCGTGTTGTCGTGGGCAAGGCGATACGTTCGTTGGCCAGCTTGCCGGTTCAGCAAAGTAACGTTAGTTTTTCAATCAATCTGTCCGGTCTTTCTGTTGGCGATCCGGACATGTATCGTTATATTGAGGAAGTGATCACCAAAAACGGTATTAATCCAAAGCGGATAACCTTTGAAATAACTGAAACGGCCGCCTGTGAGCAATTGAACAGCGCCATAGAATTTATCAGCCAGATTCGCAAGCTGGGTTGCAAAATTTCACTCGACGATTTTGGTGTAGGCTTCTCGTCATTCTCTTACTTGAAACACTTGCGTGCAGATATCCTCAAGATCGACGGCAGTTTCATTCGCGATATCCATAATAACAATGCAGACCAGTTGTTCGTAAAGGCTTTGGTTGATGTTGCCCAGGGCATGGGTATGCAAACAGTCGCCGAATTCGTGGAAAACCAGGAAATCGTGGAGCTTGTCAGCAAGCTGGGCGTTGACTATTTACAGGGTTACCATATCGGGCGGCCGGATGAAAAACTGCAATTCAAACGGCTGACGAAAAACACTAATACTAAAGAAAATGAGGCCAGCCTGGCGGCTGTTTAGCCGGCTAGTCGCAGCCTGGCACGTTTGATTGCATCACACACCTGTTCAGGTGCTGTTCCACCAAAATGTTTGCGGGCCGCTACGGATCCTTCCAGTGTCAAGACGGAAAATACATCGTCTTCTATCGCTGGTGAGAAGGCTTGTAATTCCTCTAAAGCGAGTTCTGATAGGTCGCGCTCCGACTCGATCCCGGCGCGTACCGCACGGCCGACAATTTCATGTGCATCGCGGAAGGCAACACCCTTGCGCACCAGGTAGTCAGCCAGATCGGTGGCTGTAGCAAAGCCTTGTTTAGCAGCCTCGCGCATGGCATCGGCGTTAACAGTGAGCGCCGCAAGCATGTCAGAAAATACCCGCAGTGACCCGCTTAGCGTATCAACCGTGTCGAACAAGGGTTCTTTGTCTTCCTGATTATCTTTGTTATAGGCCAGTGGTTGGCTTTTCATAAGCATAAGCAGGCTCATCAGATGTCCGGTGACCCGTCCGCTTTTGCCGCGCACCAGTTCCGGGACATCGGGATTTTTCTTCTGCGGCATAATGCTGGAACCGGTACAAAAACGATCCGGTAATTCAATAAATGAAAACTGCGCCGAAGACCACAATATGAGCTCTTCAGAAAAGCGTGACAGGTGCATCATGATCAGAGCAGCGGCTGAGCAAAACTCAATCACAAAATCACGGTCACTGACGGCATCGAGCGAGTTTTCTGCCGGTGCTTCAAAGCCCAGTAACTCTGCTGTGTAATGCCGGTCGATTGGAAAACTAGTGCCCGCCAGCGCGGCTGCGCCCAAAGGCATTTGGTTGACCCGTTTACGGCAATCCTGCAGCCGTTGTGTATCCCGCTGCAGCATTTCAAACCAGGCCAGCATGTGGTGGCCAAAAGTCACCGGCATGGCCACTTGTAAATGGGTGAATCCAGGCAAGAGGGTTTCGGCTTCGCGCTCTGCAATATCCAGCAGGGTTGCTTGCAGTTGCTTGATCAGCCCGACTAGGCGATCAATTTCATCGCGTAGGTAAAGCCGCAGATCTGTGGCGACCTGGTCGTTCCGGGAGCGGCCGGTATGCAGCTTCTTTCCCGCTTCACCGATCAAGGCGGTTAGCCTCGCCTCGATATTCATGTGGACATCTTCTAGTCTTACTGACCAGTCAAACTGAGCTGTTTCTATTTCGTTGGTAATCTGATCAAGTCCCTGCACAATCTGATCACATTCAACTTCGTTCAGGACACCACAACGGGTTAGCATGCGGGCATGTGCCTTCGAACCGGCGATGTCATAGGCGTACAGGCGCTGGTCAAATTGTACGGAGGCGGTAAAAGCCTCGACAAAAGCATCCGTGGATTCGCTAAACCGCCCGCCCCAGGGTTTCTGTGAAGAATTATTTGACATGCCTTTTCAGCCAAGTAGATATCCAGCCTGCAAGTATACCTGAATCGGCAAAAGGCTCTTGCAGGTCTGCCGCTAACTGTCAGGTGGAAAACCAGATATTACACAGTCACCCAGCCCGGCTGGGCACCGGAACAATAAAAAAGTCGGATACTGGCCAGCTTGATAGCTTGTTCTTGCCCAGTTTTTGCGATATCCGTCTGGTGTTCGCCGTGGTGCTTATTGCCCAATTACTGGCTTTTGTGATCGTTTTGACCAGCAAGCCAGCGGTTGCCTGGAGCCAGCTCGGACTGGTGTCACTGTTTATCCAGTGGGTGGCACTCAGCGGAGCGGCTTGCTTATGCATGGCGCGGCCGGTGCTGGCTCGCCTGACTAACACGGCCGCAGCATTATCCAGTTATTTTTTATTGCTGCTGGTCACTGCCCTGGTGAGTGAAGTGGCTATCCGTGTTACGGATATGGGACAGCTGGCCGGCATCAACCCGATAGAATTTTTACTCCGCAACCTGACCGTTAGCGCGATTATCAGCGCGCTATTATTGCGCTATCTCTATGTGCAGCATCAATGGAAGCAACAAATACAAGCGGAGGCACAGGCGCGCGTGCAGGCGTTGCAGGCGCGGATACGGCCACATTTTCTGTTTAACAGTATGAACAGCATTGCCGCACTGATTAACATTGATGCGCAGAAGGCCGAACAAGCGGTAGAAGATTTATCCGATTTGTTCCGGGTAACATTGCGGGAAGCGGCCGAGCGCGTAACCTTGGCCGAAGAGGTCGACGTCTGTTGCCGTTATTTACGCCTGGAAGCCCTGCGGTTGGGTGACAGGCTTGCGGTGAAATGGCATATCAATACCTTGCCAATGCAGCGCAAGATCCCCTCCTTGATTCTCCAGCCGCTGCTTGAAAATGCGGTTTATCACGGTATCGAGCCCCTGCCCGCAGGTGGCACGGTTCATATTACGGGTTGTGTTGAAGGGCCGCGTATTCGTATCACGGTACGCAACCCAAAACCACTCACTGGCCGCGCCAGGCACCGCAAGGGAAATCATATCGCGTTGAACAATATCCGTTTGCGCTTACAGCTGGTATTCGGCAGTCAGGCCGGTGTTGCATTGCGTGAACTGGACGATGAATTTGAGGCGAGCATGTATTTTCCGCGGGAGAACGCCCGATGAAATGTATTATCGTCGACGACGAGTCACTGGCAAGGCAACGCCTGATAAAGCTGTTGCAGGAATTGGATTACGTAGAAGTCTGCGGTGAAGCCGCCAGCGGGGAAGCGGCGCTAGCGCTGGCGGGCCAGGTAAAAGCAGACACGATTTTACTGGATATCCGTATGCCGGGAATGGATGGTCTTGAAACGGCGCAGCATTTGAGCAAGCTCGAACCGGCACCCGCCGTGATTTTTACGACTGCATACGGGGATCATGCGCTGGAGGCATTCGAAGCGCGTGCCATCGACTACCTGCTCAAGCCGATTGACCGGCCGCGTCTGGCTCAAGCGCTGGAAAAAGCCCAGCGTCTGTCGGCAGCGCAACTCGATGAGCTTGCAACGGTTACCCCCGAGTCACCTGCCCGCACACATTTGTGCGCAAGAGTCAGGGGGAATTTGGAATTGATCCCCATCGAGAATGTACTTTATTTACTGGCAGATAATAAATATGTCACGGTGAGGACACAGGACAGCGAGGTGTTGATAGAAGAATCACTCAAGGCGCTGGAGGAAGAATTTGCAGATCACTTTATGCGCATACACCGGAACGCATTGGTTGCGCGTGCCGCGTTACGCGGGCTGGGAAAAAACAGCCTGGGCCAAACCTGCATCGTAATAGCGGGTATTGACGATCGATTGGAAATCAGCCGCCGCTTGCTGCCGGAGGTGCGGCGGCATTTGAAAGCCGGCAGTATAAAACAAACACGCGCGTCCAAAGATGTTGAACTGGTATAACATCTTTGTGAGTACCTCACCCCGCTGCGCAGTCACAAATCAAGCAAGCACTGTAGGCTCGAAATCATTCGACCAGCCGCGGCCGGGGTTGGCCGAATAAATTCGATCCTACGCCAACTGGTTGCCAAAAAATAAACGTGTTAGGGATAAGTTATTCAAGCGATAAATTTTCAGCCTATGTACGGACACGAATATTCCACTTACCGACAGCCACCCCGTTTTTCCAAGTGCAGCTTGGCGGTATCCAGTGCCTCATCCAGATAGCCACCATAAAAATCCAGCGTAGTGACACCCACCATGCGTTCAGCAATTTCTTTGCCGCCTTGATCGACAAAGAGGAGGGTGGGTGTGACACGGATTTGGTACTTGGTGCCTAGCTTGTCGGCGCTGGTGGGCTGTCCGGCGAAGCCTGTAATAGGGGCTGTATCACCCAGCATGACCTTACGCATCACCACACGGTTATCATAATCCCGGTTCCGGCGGATTGGCTTTAAAATATTCTCTTCCAGCAAACTGCAGTATTCACAGTAATCTGAAGCAAATTCCAGCAGTAGTGGCCGGCAGCCTTGCAAAATTTCATCGGCGGCGGCTTCGAGATTTGTTAACAGCGGCACCTCGGCCGAAGTAAAAGCGCCGACTCTTATGGGCGCGGCCAGCATACTGGCGAGTATCAATAATGATTTGAAAAGCCTAACATTCACTGGTAATTACTCCCGCTCCACCCTTTATCCGGGTCTGTATAATGACAGCCTATCATCACAAACGGTTCCAAAATGACTGCTAAGCTGTTGCGTATCGCCACCCGAAAAAGCCCCCTCGCGCTGTGGCAGGCAAACCATGTGCGTGATGCGCTGCTGGCCCGCTACCCGGAACTGACGGTTGAGTTGGTGACCATGACAACCCAGGGCGACAAAATCCTGGATACGCCCCTGTCCAAGGTTGGCGGCAAGGGCTTGTTCGTCAAGGAGCTCGAGCTCGGAATACTGGCAGGACGCGCTGACTTGGCTGTGCATTCCATGAAAGATGTCCCGGTGGATTTCCCCGAGGGTCTGGCGATCACCTCCATCCTGCCCAGGGAAGATCCGCGTGATGCCTTTATATCTAATAAATATCAGTCACTTGAAGATTTGCCGGAAGGTGCGCGGGTGGGCACATCAAGCCTGCGCAGGCAGTGTCAGCTACGGGCGCTACGGGCTGATCTGGTGATTGAAGATTTGCGGGGTAATGTGAATACGCGTCTAAAAAAGCTGGATGATGGGGGCTATGATGCGATTTTGCTAGCCAGTGCAGGCATGAAACGCATGGGCTGGCAGACGCGGATAACTCAGATACTATCCACAGATAAAATGCTGCCTGCTGTAGGACAAGGCGCCATTGGTATCGAATGCCGCTGTGACGATGCCCCGGTTCTGGCTTATGTGGATGCACTGAATGATCCGCATACTGCCACACGGGTTCGCGCCGAGCGGGCCTTTAATCAGCGCCTGATGGGGGGGTGTCAGGTACCCATCGCCGGTTATGCCGAGCTGGATCACGGCGTGATCGTATTACGCGGCCTGGTGGGCCGGCCTGATGGCAGCACCTTGGTCAACGGGGTAGTCAGTGGCCGTCCGGAGGACGCAGAAGAATTGGGTCAGGTGTTGGGCGACGATCTTTTATCCCGGGGCGGACGAGAAATTCTTGATGAGCTGTTTGATGACGGAACCACGGACTGAGTCCAGTCTGCTAGAGGAATTGAAAGTGCTGGTAACCCGCCCGGCACAGCAGGCTGATTCACTTTGCCAGTGCCTGGCCGGATACGGCGCCCGTGTAGAACGCTTCCCACTGCTGGAAATTCACGATGTAAAAGATAAAGCCTGGCTGGATCACTGTGTCGAACACCTGCAAGTGTATGACTGGGCTATTTTTATCAGCGTAAATTCAGTGCAACGTGCTGTACCAGGTATTCTTGAGCGGCGCAGCTGGCCGGAAAAAACCCGTATCGCCGTGATTGGCAAGAGTTCTGAAGCCGCTTTACAACGCGTTGGCTTGGCGGCGGATGCCTGCCCTGAGACTCAATTTGATAGTGAAGGTTTGCTGGATCTGCCTGAAATGCAGCGCGTATCCGGTTTACGCGTGGTTATTTTCCGTGGCAATGGCGGCCGTGAAACCCTGGCTGACAGGCTAGGTTCCAGGGGCGCCGATGTTAAATACTTGGAATGCTACCGCCGCATCAAACCCGAGGTGGGTTCGCTTAAAGCGGATGAATTTGGCAAAATAATCAGCGCTGATCTGATTTTGATAAACAGCGCCCAAAGCCTGCACAACCTGCTTGACCTGTTTCAGGGGCAGCAGGCTGAAAAATTGTTAAATCAACAGTTACTGGTTGTCAGCCAGCGTCTGCTTGAAATTGTGCGGCGGGCAGGATTTGTAAAATTGCCTCTGCTTGCAGACAATGCAACTGACCAGGCGGTGCTGGAAACGATTCTAAACTGGCAACGTCAGCGAGTGAACAAACAAAAGACATAAACCAACGGAATAGACGCAGGATCATGAGCGAATCTAAAAAGAGTAAACCAGCGCCGGATAAATCAGCTGCGAAGGAAGTCAGCCGTACGGCGAAAACACCGGTTGCCAAGCCGGCGCCCCCAAAAACTAAATCAGCGCCGCCAGCCAAGCCTGCGGCTGGCAACAAGCAGCAGTCCGGGGATGGCAAGGCAGCATTCTGGTTATCCCTGCTGTCTCTGGCAGCGTCCGTAGGGCTGGCTGTTGCGGCGTTTTTTTTCTGGAACCAGCAGCAACAATTCCTGCAGGGCCGGGATAATGTCTCCGGGCGTGTCGACAACAAGCTACAGAAAGTGACAGGGCACGTAGATAACAAATTGCAGGCAGTGGACACAACGATCAGCCGGGTTAAAAGTGGATTTGAAGACTTTAAATCGGTGTCAGAAAAAAAGCGTGATGCACTGCATGAGAAATTTGCAAATTTGCAGGCAACTCAGCGCGGTCAAAACGAGCGGATTGATTCGCTGAATTCCCTGATTGGCCGCAGCACTCAGGACTGGGCCTTGGCCGAAGCGGAATACCTGCTGCGTGTCGCCAGTGAGCGTGTGCAATTGCAGCGGGATATAAAGACAGCGCTGGTCGCCCTTGAAAATGCCGACCAGCGGATACTTGAGTTATCAGACCCTGGACTGATGGCAGTGCGCCAGCAGATTGCCAGCGAGCGCGACCAGTTAAAGCGTGTTCCTGTGATCGACCGTGAAGGCCTGGCTGGCAGTCTCGATGCGTTGCTATCCCGGTTAGATAAGTTGCCAGTCAGTGGCCTGGTCTATCAGACGCTTGTAGCTGAAGGGGAGCCTGAAGAAAAACCAGAAAAGGCCGTGACCGCTCCTCAATTAGACTGGAAATCGTTGGAGGAGTGGAAAAAGATTCCACAAGTGGCCGGTGAAGCCATACGTAAACTGGTTACTATCAGGGAACACGATCAACCGGTGCGGCCCATGATGCAACCGGGTAGTGAAACTTTCCTGCGCCAGAATTTACGCATACAAGTCGAAGCCGCACGGCTGGCTTTACTGCGTGAAGATCCGGTTTTCTACAAGCAGGCAATTAATACTGCAAGCGAATGGCTTACTCAATACTACGCGGTAGAAGATGCTGATGTGCAGATTTCTCTCGAGCAATTGCAGGAACTGGGCTCGGTACAGATACGCCCGGAAATGCCGGATATATCAAACTCACTGCGCATGCTGCGCAAACATCAGGAATTAGCCGGCCGGGTTTCAGCCAGTCCGAGTGAAAATCCGGACAAGATTGCTACCCCGACTGCAGCCGATAGCCGTCATGATGACGCCGAAGGGCAGACTCCATGAAGTGGTTGATCTACGCGCTGCTGGCCTTGACAGGTTCTGTGCTGGTGGGGTTGTTCACGCTGCCTGATCCTGGTTATGTGTTACTGGGATACGGAAAATACAGTGTCGAGACCACCCTGCTAACGTTGCTCTTTGGGTTGTTCGCGGCCTATTTTATATTGCGGTTTTTGATGGGTGTGTTTAGAGTGCCGCAGCGGGTGCAGGCTTGGAATGCACAGCAAAAGCGCAGTCGTGACCGGAAGCGCCTTGATCAAGGCTTGATTGAGTTGGTCGAGGGTAATCCGCAGACGGCCGAGCAGACACTCAAGCAGTTAACGGCAAATTCAGATAAACCATTGATTACCTATCTGGCGGCAGCGCGCGCGGCGCAACAGCAAGGCGCCATCGAACGCCGTGACCAGTATCTTGATCTAGCCCAGAAAACCTTGCCAAAAGCGGAGCTTGCTATCAATTTGTCCAGGGCGGAACTGCAAATTTCACAGGGACAGTATAGCGAGGCGCTGAATACACTGGATCAATTACGCAAGCTGCACCCGGATCATGCGCAGGTTATAAAATATTTGTTGAATATCTATCAACAAAGCGGTGACTGGCATCGGTTGAAGCAGTTGTTACCCGATATAAAACGCCGGAAAGTTGTATCCAATGATGAGTTTCATGCCGTAAGTTTACGGGTCTATAAAGAACTATTGAGCACCTCAGCCAGAGAGCGCGATTTACCTGCATTACAGCAACACTGGCAGGAACTGCCGCGCAAGCTTCGCAAGGATGGCGAACTTGTTACGGTCTATGCCGGCCATTTGCTCGATTTACAGGCCGATGATGCCGCTGAGTCCTTGATCAAGGAGTCTGTATCACACGACCTGGATTCCAATCTTGCTGCTTTATATGGGCGTTTGCGTAGTGGCGATGCTATCAGGCAGCTCGAAACAGTGGAAGGCTGGCTGAAGCAGAAACCGGAAGACAGTGGTTTACTGCTAAGCGCGGCGAAACTGAGTATGCGTAACGCGCTCTGGGGAAAGGCGAAAAGCTATGTTGAAGCCAGTATCGGTCAGGATCCATCTCCCGAAAGTTATCAATTGTTAGGCGTGTTGTGTGAAAAAACGGAGGATGCCTCACTGGCAATGACGGCCTACCGGCAGGGTTTAAATATGCTCACCGGTAGAAGTATGAAGCAGCCTGAGTTACCGGCAATTACCACCCAAGATAATCCTCCGACACTGCCTGACTCGGATTCTGACGCAGGTGCGGAAGCGGTATCAAAATAATGACCCCAAGTTTTCTGAATCTATTTACAGCTTGGAATTAACTGCAAAAAGCCTACCGGTTTTTTGCCGCAAGCTTGTCCAATATATCCTTTGCAAATTCAAATGCGTCTGAATACATATTGTGCATCTCTGCCTGGTGATTCACAAACAGTGGAGTAGCGGCATCAATCATCGCGGGTGCACCACTCATATAAATATCATAGCCGCTCAAATCATCGCAGGCAGCTACAACAGCATCAGTAACCAGGCCGGCTTCACTGCGCCATTGATCTCCTGGAAAGGGATGAGATAACACGGGCGTGTATTCAAAATTAGCATGCTCCAGCTGCCACTGCCGAGGCAGCTCATACAGGTATAAATCCCGTTTCGAACGCGCCCCCCAAAATAGATGTACCGGCCGGGTGATGCCAGTGTGAAACATATGTTCCAATATGCCTTTAAGGGGGGCGAATCCGGTACCGCCACCCATTAAAAGAATCGGGCGATCAGAGTTTTCCCTTAAATAGAAAGATCCAAACGGTCCCTCCATGCGCAGCATTTCCTTGTCACGCATATCGTCGAATACATGG
>CAYPEL010000005.1:19756-25070 GCA_964409635.1 uncultured Gammaproteobacteria bacterium
AAACGGTCCCTCCATGCGCAGCATTTCCTTGTCACGCATATCGTCGAATACATGGCCGGTGAATGAACCGCCGGATATGTAGCGAATATGCATTTCAATAAATTCATTGTCATGGGGAGCATTGGCTATCGAAAAAGCGCGGCGCCTGTCGTCCTTGAGAATAAATTCGATGTATTGCCCTGCCAGAAATTCAAACTTTTCATTGCCTGGGATTTTCAGCATGACGCGCATGACGTCATGCGAAAGTCTGTCCAGTTGTTGGGCGCGGCAGGGTAGTGCAAGCACCGGTGGAACTTCCGAATTGTCTTTCATCTGAATCCGGATCGTCAGATCACTGTTGGGTATTGCCTGACAGAAGACCGTACTGTGATCCAGTAGTCCAGAGGCTTCGAGCGCGGCGGGCCTGCCATCGGGGTATGAAACTGAGCCGGAGATGAGTGTGCCAACACAGGAGCCACAACTTCCATTCTGGCAGCCGTAGGGGATACGAATGCCCTGGCGCTGAGCCGCATGGATAATACTTTCGCCTGGTTCAATAGAGAAAGACTGTCCGGTGTTTTCAATCCGGATTTGGTACGGCATTTAGCGTCCACTTATCGAATATAGAATTATTCTCGTTCATTTTTGCTGTCAGGTAAACGCATGGCTTCTGGGTTAATCGCGGGTTGCGCTTTATCGGTCAGCTAACTGTATCTGCGTGGGGTAAAAATACGGTTAAGGATTTAGTGAAAATCATCCTGCAGCTAGACCGCAATTGCATTAGTTTAGGATGATTAGGATAAGCTTTCTATTGCGGCGGAGCCTCCCGCTGCTAGCCGGGAGTACAGCTTACTCTATTGCTCTTAGCTGAAGTGGAACAGATTCTAAGCATACTCAGGCCGTCGTTTCTGGAGGAATCAAAACCGCTTAACAAACGAGAGCTGTTGGCACAAGCCGGGGTAACTATACGTTACCCCGGTCTTAAGCGAGCTTAACGCTGCCTATGGTTGACTCAGGCAGCTTTAGGTAGACTGCTGCGGCTCTTTAGCCAGTCGGTCAGTTCTTCCCATTGTTCTAGATCCTGCCAGACTGAAGAAGGCGCCATTTCAAAAATACCCAGACCTCTTTCAGCTGCCCGAATATAATTTTGGGTATCGCGTAATGCCGCTACAAAAGGAATATTCAAGCTGGAGAGAAACGCATCAAGCGCTTGATAAGATAAGGTATATTCGCGCACCCGGTTGGCAACTACAGCCACTTTGGTCTGTCTGCGAGACACCCTGCCATGGGTCAGTAATTCTTCGATAAAATGGGCCGCGGCACGCATATCAAGCGGTGAAGGCAGTACGGGAATCAACAGTGTATCGGCCCGTTTGACCAGGTCGGCAAGTTGTCTGCCGTGGGTCGCGGCTGGGGCATCCATAATCAGTATATCTGTGGACTTGGGAACGCGTAGTCCTGATTGTGATGCATCAAGACCGGTAATTTCGGCGTAGCCCTCCGGTCTTTCGTTTAACCATTCGAGACTGGATTGCTGTGGATCAAAATCGGCAAGTACGACCTGCTTGCCCTCATCGGCGTAATAACTTGCAAGGTTGGTCGCTAACGTGGTCTTACCGCAACCACCTTTGGAATTGACAGTCATTATTGTTCGCATAGTACCCATCCTTCTAGTTGGTTTATGCGACTTTAGCAGATAATTCCCCAAGTTTCTAAGTGAAAGTTTTTCCTATGGCCGTATAGAAAATTCAAGTCTTATTCTGGTCAATTTCAAGTGTAGACCAGATCTCATTAATACGTATTTTTACAGCGTTATCCATACTGATCGGGGTGCCCCATGCCCGGCTAGTTTCACCTTTCCATTTACTCGTAGCATCGAAACCAACCTTGCTGCCCAGACCGGAAACGGGTGATGCAAAATCGAGATAATCGATCGGTGTGTTTTCCACAAGGGTCATATCCCGCACCGGATCCATTCTGGTCGTCATCGCCCACACGACATCCTTCCAGTCACGCACATTGATGTCGTCATCGGTCACAATGACAAACTTGGTGTACATGAATTGGCGCAGATAGCTCCAGACGCCGAACATCACACGCTTGGCATGACCCGGATATTGTTTTTTCATGCTGACACAGGCCATGCGGTAGGAACAGCCTTCCGGTGGCAGATAAAAGTCAGTGATTTCCGGGAACTGCTTTTGCAGGATAGGTATAAACACCTCGTTGAGGGCGGCGCCGAGTATGGCCGGCTCATCTGGTGGACGGCCCGTATAGGTGCTGTGATAGAGGGGTTTATCGCGATGGGTAATGTGTTCTATGGTGAACACAGGAAAAGTTTCCTGCTCGTTATAATAACCGGTGTGGTCACCAAAGGGTCCCTCCAGCGCCATTTCGTCCGGGTAGATATAACCCTCCAGTACAATTTCGGCGCTGGCCGGGACTTGCAGATTGACCGATTTACAGGCCACCAATTCAGTGCGTGAACCGCGTAATAAGCCTGCAAAGGCATATTCCGACAAGGTATCTGGCACCGGTGTCACGGCCGCCAGGATGGTCGCCGGGTCGGCGCCCAGCGCAACGGCGACCGGGAAGGGCTCGCCCGGATTCGTCTGTTGCCAGTCTTGAAAATCCAGAGCGCCACCCCGGTGCGCGAGCCAGCGCATGATGACTTTGTTTTTGCCAATAACCTGTTGGCGGTAGATACCCAGATTCTGGCGTTGCTTGTTTGGGCCTTTGGTAACCACCAGTGCCCAGGTAATCAACGGCCCGGCATCACCCGGCCAGCAGGTTTGAATAGGCAGCTTGTCCAGATCAACAGCATCACCACTCAGATGCTGTTGCTGACAAGCTGCGCGCTTGATAAGTTTCGGTGCCATGTCGAGCACCTTTTTAAATATCGGCAGTTTTTGCCAGGCGTCTTTCATGCCCTTCGGCGCTTCAGGTTCTTTCAATGATGCCAGCAGGGTGCCTATATCGCGTAGTGCAGAGACTGAATCTGCACCCATCCCCAACGCCACCCGTTCCTGGGTGCCGAACAAATTCCCCAACACCGGTATCGAAAACCCTTTGGGGTTTTCAAATAGCAGCGCTGGACCGCCCATGCGCAGCGTGCGATCACAAATTTCAGTCATCTCCAGATTCGGATCGATTGCCTGTGTGATACGTTTTAATTCACCGCGTTGTTCGAGCTGGGCGATGAAGTCGCGTAAATCCTGATAGTGCATGAGTGGTTCGGCTCTTTTAGTTTGAAACGCGTACAATTAGTGCAATATTGTAGCAGTTGATGGAGTGCAGCATGACGAAACATTATGATCTGATTGCCATTGGCGGCGGCAGCGGTGGCCTGTCGGTAGCCGAGCGCGCCGCAAAATACGGCGCCAAATGCGCAGTCATCGAATCGGGCAAACTGGGCGGCACCTGTGTCAACGTGGGTTGTGTGCCGAAGAAAATCATGTGGTTCGGTGCACATATGGCCCACACGCTGGAAGATGCTGCCGGTTTTGGCTTTACCCTGAAGCAAACTGAATTCAGTTGGCCTAAACTAAAAAAAGCCCGCGATACTTACGTTAATAATATCAACACCTGGTATCACACCTATCTCTCTGACTCGAACATCGATGAAATCGTCGGCCACGCCCGGTTTGTCAATGCCAAAACTCTCGAAGTGGCGGGTAAGAAATACACCGCTGACCACATCGTCATTGCACCAGGCCGGGGCCCCGGACCGGCCGATACGGGAAGGGCGGCACCGGGGAATACCCCCGCACGCCTTTTTGCACCTGAAGATTTACCTAAACGTATAGCCGTCGTCGGTTCAGGTTACATCGCCGTTGAGTTGGCCGGTATGCTCAACGCGTTGGGTGCTGATGTCACCATGTTGCTGCGCAAGGAACACCTGCTGCGCGAATTCGATGCCATGCTACGCGAAACCCTGATGGAACAAATGCTGGAAGACGGCATCGATATTCAGTCGCGTACCCAGGTGCAAAAAATTGAAAAAGAAAAAGATGGCAGCCTGTGTATCGTCTGCGAAAATGGTCAGCGATTGGAAGGTTATAACCAGTTAATCTGGGCAATAGGACGCTATCCGTTAACCACTGAACTGGATCTCGATAAAACTGGTTTAACGACCAACGCACAGAGCTTTATAGACACCGACAAATTTCAGCAGACAGCTGTTGAAGGTATCTACGCCATTGGCGATGTCACCGGCTGTGCGCCGCTTACCCCGGTCGCCATTGCGGCCGGCCGACGTTTAGGTGATCGTTTATATGGCGGCATGAAAGACCGTTACCTGCGCTATGAAAACATCGCCACTGTGGTGTTCAGTCATCCGCCCATCGGCACTGTTGGTTTAACTGAAGACCAGGCGCGAGAAGAACACGGTGAAGCGGTGAAAATCTATCAAACCCGTTTCACACCGATGCTTCATGCCATCTCAAAACGCGACCAGAAAACCGCCATGAAACTGGTTGTTGTGGGTGCGCAGGAAAAAGTCGTCGGCTGTCACATTATCGGCGAAGGCGCGGATGAAATGCTACAGGGTTTTGCGGTAGCAATTCGCATGGGGGCAAACAAGAAAGACCTGGATGATACGGTGGCAATCCATCCGACCAGTGCGGAAGAGCTGGTTACGATGCGTTAAGCGCTATTTCATCCGATCTATTGGGTTGCCTAGCTCAAGATATTTACGAAATTCATCCGAAATAAGTTCATCACTCGTTACACTTTCCCAGAATTTATATGCTGTATTCTTAAGTGATTTTGTGCATTGATCATTAAAGCTTAAGCCTGTTATTTCAGAGGGAACAAAATTGTAGGTGGGTACATCACCGCTTTTTGGTGAAAAACCCATAGAGCACATATCATAAGCCGGTAAAATTCTGAAAACATTTCCTTCTATTGCCAAGCTTAAATTGCCTAAATGCATATCTGTATTATTTATCAGCCTTCCAAAACCCCATAAAAACTTTGCATCAAATAAATGCTGCCAACTTACCATTTTATTATTATAGAGTGCGGCCATGACACGCGGCCAATCGTTTCCTAAGCCTGAGAACTCGGCATCCACTGATTGCAGTGAAATCATAGACATTCTTCCATATTCTCCGGTTCTATCAAATCGTTGCGACTCTAAAAACAACCGCTCACCTCTTTCTATCAGCTTGGTTTCTGCTGCGGGAGAGCCCTGGCTATGGATGGTTTCTGTTGCATGGTGTTCTGTGATCAGGATGTCACGCCATCTTCTTGCAACTGCATCATTTCCTTTTGGAGAGAATTTAACAATTACATGTGCGGATCGATTGCCACAATAGGTTGTAAACTTTGGCTG
>CAYPEL010000005.1:25084-37496 GCA_964409635.1 uncultured Gammaproteobacteria bacterium
CGCCGCCTGCAGATGACCCTGGGATGCCCCCGCTCATGACGCTATCAGCCAGCGCTGGGTAGTCACTTGGTGTAGTCACAGAAGGTTTTCGTCTAACGCGAAGATGTGCTTGTTGACCAAATTTAAAATTGCCTGGAAGGTCGTCTCCGTTAGAAATTAGATATCTTCCAACATGGTTCGCATTCCAATTTCTTGGGTCTGATGGAAAGTCATCAGATTGAGACGCCATTTCTTCAGCGATTTGCCGACCAAGAAACCCTTGTGGTCTCAAGTCATCTAGAAAAAATGGCAAATCGTCATATAGGCCATTCTTGTTTACTCCTAGCAGCACATTAGGCATTCCTGTTAATTGCGCTACAAAAAAACCTCCATGTGCTAACGGACGTATCATTGCCACTGCCGTGTTATTTCCGTGTGTATCTACCATATATAAAGGCAGGCTGTCGTCACCACCAAAGGCATTTCGGGTCAGTGCGTATCTCGGGGATCGTCCGCCTTTCAGTTTGATAATGCTGTCACCCATGCGTCTCAATTGGCGCGATACAGCTGTTTGACTCAAACCGGTTGCCGACTGTATTTCCTTTGAAGTTGCTGGGCGCTGATTTAAGTATTCTCTAATGGGTAACTGCATGATTTGGATTCCATGTAAGTCTAAAACTAGCATTATGACTAGAATTAATTCATTTATTGTACTTAAATAATATTTAATATCAATGTATTGAGAAATTGTTTCATGATTTATGACTAGAATATTGACTAGGATAAAAGCTGCAATCTATTAATTTACGGGTATGTTTTATGAGCATACCTTATTGAAATTTATGATAATTATTTAGGGCTGGTATTGAAAATGTGACGAAATATCTGGGTGATCATTACGGTTGACCGTTAACCTTTAACAAGCCGGGATGAAATTAAAATTGGTGGTGGCAGACTCGATTGAATATGCGGGTTGACTACTTTTTGATGCAGCTGTTGCCTGGCTGGCGACCGATGGTAGATACTATTACTGACGAAATGCGTGAATAACATCCGCTGTGTTTGGTCTCACACCGCGCCAAATAAAATATGATTCCGCGGCCTGTTCTACCAGCATGCCTAAACCATCAAAGGTCTTTTCTGTGCCGCATTGTTGGGCGTAGCGCACAAAGGCTGTTGGTTCGTTGCTGTACATCATGTCGTAGCAGACGGTTGATTTGTTGATGATGCCTTTTGGTAGTTCAGGTACTTTTCCATCCAGCCCGGCGGCAGTTGCATTGATGATGATGTCAAAGTGTTCACTGGCGAGGTCTTGAAATCCACAACCTTGAATGGTACCGAGGTCGTCAAATAACGTGGCGAGTTCGTGTGCTTTGCTGACAGTGCGGTTGGCGATGGTGATAGCAAGCGGTGATAGTTCCATTAACGGGGAGATAACACCACGCGAGGCACCGCCAGCACCGAGTAACAGAACGTGTTTATCTTTTATTGCTACGTGATGATTAGCTGTCAGGTCACACACGAGCCCTATGCCATCGGTGTTGTCACCAACCAGGTTATCGTTTTTGATGGAAAGAGTATTCACCGCACCCGCGCGTTCTGCGCGTTCACTGCGCTCAGTTGTTAGTTGCCAGGCTTCCAGTTTGAACGGCACGGTGATGTTGACACCTTTGCCGCCATCACTGCGAAAACTGTTTACAGCATTCATGAAACCATCCAGCGGTACCAGGATCGCTTCATAGGTCAAATCCTGTCCGGTTTGTTTTGCAAACAGTGTATGAATTTGCGGGGATTTACTGTGGCCGATAGGGTTGCCCATCACGGCGTAGTGGTCGGGCACGGCTGATCCAGCCGTTACTGGCTGAAGATTCCCATGATGGTATAGAAGAAAATGATCGAGAGAAAAGCGCCAGCGGGTAGAGTCACAATCCAGGAAATGAAGATCCTGCCTACCACATTCAGGTTCAGGGCCGAGATACCGCGTGCCATACCCACGCCGAGCACGCCGCCGACCAATGTGTGGGTTGTAGAGATCGGTAGCCCTGTGCCTGAAGCCAGTACCACGGTTGTGGCCGCTGCAATCGTCGCGGCAAAGCCGCGGCTCGGCGTCAGTTCTGTGATGCCGCTGCCAATGGTTGCCATAACGCGGTGTCCGTAAGTGACCAGACCGATGACAATGCCTACCCCGCCCAGCACCAGAATCCAGGCTGGCATAGCTGATTTTTGCGCGACTTCACCGCCGCTTTGAACAATCCCCACAACAGCGGCAATGGGTCCGACGGCATTGGCGACGTCGTTGGATCCGTGTGCAAATGCCATCGCGCAGGCAGTGGCCATCATCAACACACCGAAAACTTTTTCTACATTGGTAAAATGGAAGTCACGATCCGCTGCCGGGTCAAACTTTAATTTTGATATGGTTCTCTTGCCAATGAAGAACAGAATCAGTCCGGCTAAGACGGCTAATAGATAATTCTGACTGGTGCTGAACTCCAGGCCAATGTGTTTCAATCCCTTGAACAGGGTGACCAGTGCGACGATAAATCCAACCATAAACATGTAATAAGGCACATAACGGCGGGCATTATCAAACGGATCTTTGGTGTCCAGGATCAGCGTCTGGATACTGCGGAAGATAAAGAAAGCAATAAACCCTGACATGGCCGGTGAAATAATCCAGCTCATGGCGATGGAGCTAATCTTGTCCCAGTCAACGGCATTGGTTCCCAGGCCGACGGTGGCAAAGCCGACAATAGCGCCGACAATGGAGTGTGTAGTCGAAACCGGCCAGCCCAGCCGTGAAGCGATAAGCAGCCAGACACCGGCGGCTAACAAGGACGCGAGCATGCCGTATACCAGCAGTTCCGGAGAGTTATTTATTACCGACGGGTCAATAATGCCTTTGCGGATGGTCTTGGTGACCTGGCCGCCTGCCAGATAGGCGCCGGCAAATTCAAAGATGGCAGCCACGATGATGGCTTGTTTAATGGTCAGTGCGCCTGAGCCAACCGAGGTACCCATGGCGTTGGCAACGTCATTGGCGCCGATTCCCCAGGCCATAAAAAAACCAAACAGGCAGGCCAGAACCAGAAAAGTCGTTGCGTGTTCCATTAGAGTGTCTTAGTTAGCGCGCGAGCATTATTTGGAGCCGACTGCCAACGCGCTGGGCGCGGTCGGCGAGTTCGCCGATGCCGTCGATCACTTTGTACATGAACATAACATTGACTGGCGGTAAGTCTGCTTCGAGCTTGTAGAGTTCCCCGCGCAGGTTGACCTGTATTTTGTCGGTGTCACTTTCAATGGCATCCAGATCCCTGATCATGGCTTCAACCACGGATAGCTCATTGCCGCGAAAGCCGGTGGCGACCAGTTCGTCCAGCTCGTTGATGGCTTTTTGCGCCTGTGCGGAGGCATCAATTGAACGTTCAACATACGCGAGGATGATGCTATCCAGCTCTTCAGGGAATTGCATTTTGCGGCCGGTAATGATGCCTGCTATGTCTTTGGCCTTGTTGGCAATTTTATCCTGCGTGGTGAGGACTTCGAGTAGATCACTGCGCGAAACCGGCATGAACAGGCTTTTTGGCAGCTGCAGGCGTAAATCGCGCTTCAAGTCATCGGCTGCGCGCTCTAATCTGGCTATTTCATTGCGTTCTTTGGCGACGGTATCCCAATCACGGGAAAGTACGGCTTGAAAAAAAGGTATCAGCTGATTTATGCAGACTTGTACACTTTGCATATGCTTCTGCAAAGGGCGTATGGGCGAAGCGCCAAACATACTGGATATGGTACTTTTTGCCATTGCTGGTTAACCTTGTTTGTAATCCATTAAACTTTGGCGGCATGCTATGGTTGGTGAGCATCGCTGTCAATGACTATTTTAGCCAATTTGCAGCGCTTTTTGCAAAGTAAGTCAGGATGCCGTCGGCGCCAGCCCGCTTGAAAGCAAGCAGTGATTCCAGTACCACGGCAGGCTCATCCAGCCAGCCATTTTGCGCCGCCGCCTTGAGCATGGCGTATTCGCCGCTGACTTGATAAACCAAGGTGGGTGCGCCGAACTGGTCTTTGACGCGGCGGACGATGTCGAGATAGGGCATGCCGGGTTTTATCATGACCATGTCGGCACCCTCTTCCAGATCCAGGCTGACTTCCCACAGGGCTTCGTTGCTGTTGGCCGGATCCATCTGGTAACTGAATTTGTTACCACCGCCAAGATTTATTGCTGAGCCCACCGCGTCCCGGAACGGGCTATAAAAACTCGAAGCGTATTTAGCCGCGTAAGCCAGGATGCGGGTATTGCGGTGCCCGGCGGCTTCCAGTGCGTTACGAATCGCACCAATGCGGCCGTCCATCATGTCCGAAGGCGCGACTATATCGGCGCCGGCTTCAGCATGCGAGAGCGCCTGGTTGATGAGGACTTCAATGGTTTCGTCGTTGAGTACGTAACCCGTGTTATCAATCAGGCCATCCTGCCCATGGCTTGTATACGGATCAAGCGCGACATCGGTAATAACACCAAGCTCGGGATGTGCCTGCTTTAACGCGCGCACGGCGCGTTGCGCGAGGCCATCCGGGTTGTAGGCTTCGCTGGCTTCATCACTCTTTTTTTCATCGGGCGTGACAGGAAACAGGGCAATAGCCGGAATACCTAAGCGCACCAGCTCGCCGGCTTCTTTAAGCAGCTCGTCGATACTTACGCGCTCAATACCTGGCATGGAGGCAATGGGCTCACGCTGGCTCTCGCCTTCTAGTACAAACATCGGGTAAATGAGGTCATCCACACTCAGCGTAGATTCCCGCATCAAGCGGCGTGAAAAATCATCCTGGCGCATGCGCCGCATGCGTATACCGGGGAACTGGCCGCGGCCGGTTTCTATAGCTGACAAGATATTCTCCTGACTACTGTTTCCGTATCAATAACATACAGTGTACCCTATTTGCCGGGCCGAACTGGCCTGAAGCCAGGCCGGCAGGTGGTGCGTACAGAGATCCGCAAACCTGGAGAGTCCACCGTAGCAATTGATTTTGCTATGCGCCTGAGTAAGGGTCAGTGGAAAGTCTATTATTTGAATTGCAGGTATCAGTTAATCAGTAATTACCGGATAAACTTTGCAAATGAAATTAATGCCCGGGACCTTGATGTGTGGATTGCTAAGCTTGAAAAGAAACTACCTGTTGGAATAAATCTGATAATCTTGATGGCTAAATCTTGTTGAAAATATTTTCGTTTATATCCAGCCAGCTTGCACCTTTAACCCTGGTCGGAGTGCTACTTGCCTATTGGCATCCGCCGGTTTTCCTTATTTTCTCAGATAGTTTTCTATGGTTTTTTGCTGCGACCATGTTCGCCGTTGGCTTGGTATTAAAGACTGGGGAATTGGTCGAAACACTGAACCAGCCGGGTAAGGTCGGACTGGGCGTGCTGACCCAATTTATCGTGATGCCCGTATTGGGTTTTAGTGCGGCTAGCCTGGCGCCGGTGTCGCCAGAAATTGCGCTGGGCTTTATTATCGTGGCCTGCGCTCCCGGTGCTATGGCCAGTAACGTGATTGTTTATCTGGCGGGTGGTGCTGTTGCATACTCCGTCGCGCTGACGACGGTCGCAACATTGTTATCACCGCTGTTGACACCCCTTTTGGTCGAATGGCTGGGCGGAGCTTTTCTACCGATTCCATTCTGGCCGATGGTGCAAACAATTGTGTTAACGGTGCTGCTGCCCCTGGCGTTAGGACTTGGCCTACAGCAATTTATTGGATCACGCATTAAACTGGCAAAAGCCGCGGCTCCGGCCGTTGCCGCCGTTGCGATTGTTATTATCTGCAGCTATGCAGTGGCGGCTAATCAGACGCGAATCGCTCAAGTGGGTGGCTGGGTTTTAGCCTTGGTTGTGTTCATCAATGCTGTGGGCTATTTGTCCGGCTGGTGGCTGGCGCGCTTGTACCGCTTCGATCGTCGCCACCAGATGACCCTGGCAATTGAAATTGGTATGCAGAATGCCGGTCTCGGTGTGGCCTTGGCGCTCAAGCATTTTCAACCGGAGACGGCGCTGCCGGGCGCCCTGTTTGCAGTCTGGTGCATCCTCACGGCAGCAGGCGCCAGCCGTTGGTTAAACCTGAAAAAATCAGTTGAACCAACTGCGGCGGTCTAATGCACTGGCTACCCTCGCTACGGTTCGACTGATTTCCAGGTTAAAACGTCAGTCTTTTGTCTAAATGTTGGTGTAAAACCGTCAAATTTTGAACTTCGATTTTAAAGGCTTTTCATGAAAAATAGATAACTCATTGTTATAACTATAATTATTAATCATTGTTTGAAGCTGGCATGGTCTCTGCATTATTAATCAACAAGGAACGGGAATTGGCAGGAACGGATGACTTCAAGGATGTGCCTGACCGGCCGTTATATGGATTGAGGCCGGTTACCCGGTCCAAGGATGGCAGGTTTCAAGGATTGAGAACCTTTCGGATTGTGTCTTGTCAATCAAGGCACAGTCCGAAAGTAAGGGGTTCGGTTAGGACTCCTGGCAGTATTGTTGTTTGTAACGACTCCTCCGACGCTGAAAGGCGTTTTTACCCCGCACTTGTGCGGGGTTTTTTTATTCTGTCACTTCCATCATTTCAAAATCGGCTTTTGATACGCCGCAATCCGGACATTCCCAGTCTTCCGGGATGTCTTCCCAGCGGGTGCCGGCTTTGATGCCTTCTTCCGGTAAGCCTACGGCTTCGTCATAGATAAAACCGCAAACGATACATTCCCATTTTTTCATAGCTCAAATTCCCGATCGGTAACAATAACTAAGACTCTGCCGCAAGTATTGGGTTCATCGCAACCGGTAGATTATGTGGTAAATAGCGCGCCCGCTACCGAAGTGTTAGAGCCACTTTTTCGGTGGCAGGAAATCTGTGTACAACTTTGCCTCATCACTGCCGGTTGCTGGCTGCCAGTTATACCGCCAGCTCACTTCCGGTGGCAGTGACATCAGGATGGATTCAGTCCGGCCGCCGGTTTGCAGGCCGAATAACGTACCCCGGTCATAGACTAGGTTGAATTCCACATAACGGCCACGCCGGTATAATTGAAAATCCCGGTGCTGCTGCTGCCAGGGATGATTTTTGCGTTTTTCAACAATCGGTGAGTAAGCCTCAATATAGTGATCACCGACACTGCGCATGAAGGCAAAGCTTTGATCAAAATTTGGCTCATTGTAATCATCAAAGAACAGGCCACCAATACCACGGGCTTCGTTGCGGTGTTTCAGGAAGAAATACTCATCGCACCCTTGTTTCAGGCGTGGATATAAATCATCGCCAAACGGCTGGCAGGCTTGTTGAGCCGTACGGTGCCAGTGTACGGCGTCTGCCTGAAAACCGTAATAAGGCGTCAGGTCGAAACCACCGCCAAACCACCAGACCGGTTCAGCGCCGGGCTTTTCGGCAATAAAAAACCGCACATTGGCGTGTGAGGTGGGGACGAACGGGTTGCGCGGGTGGATAACCAGTGATACGCCGAGCGCCTGAAAATCACACCCGGCCAGTTCCGGCCGGAGGGCGGTTGCCGAGGTGGGTAATTGTCCGCCGAAGACATGGGAAAAATTAATCCCGGCTTTTTCAAAAACCTCACCCTGTTCCAGTACGCGGCTGCGACCACCACCGCCTTCATCACGCCTCCAGCTATCTTCAAGAAACCGGTGCCGGGTTTCAAACTTTTCCAGTGCTGTACAGATACGATCCTGGAGATCCAGCAAATAATTTTTGACCGGTTCGATATCGGGTGCCGTCATGGCGTTGCGCCGCTGCGAATTAAGTTTCCCTTTTTGGTGCGAATCTCAGTGGGCTGTGCAAGGTTTCCGGTTGCCCCGGGCAATAGAAAATCGATGTCCAGGCCGAATTGTTTTAGCAAGGCAAGTTTGTGTTTTGCTGGCCGCCGCTGGCTGATATTCGCACTGGTGGAAATCAACGGGCCCTGCAGTGCCTTGCAGAGCGCGCGACAGCCCGGATGAGCTGTGACGCGAACGGCGAGGGTATCGTGATCACCGGTCAACCAGTCCGGGCATTCGGGCCGCGCCGGTAATAGCCAGGTGACTGGGCCGGGCCAGGTTCTGGCTAGCCGCTTTTTGGTTTTTTTCCTGAGCGGCAGTAGAAAAGGCTTCAGCTGTTTGATACTGCTGGCAATTAGAATCAGGCCTTTTGCCGGATCACGTTGCTTCAGTTCCAGTAAGCGGGTCACCGCTGCCGGGTTCAGAGGATCACAACCCAGGCCAAAGACGGCCTCGGTTGGGTAAGCGATAATGCCACCCTGCTTGAGGCTACGGACGGCCTGCTTCAGGTGGTGGTGTGAGGGCAGGTAACTCAATCCGTTTTCGATTCGTCGGCGGTGTCTTCAAGTTCATAGGGTTCCGAAAACTTGCATTCCTGTTGCGGACAGACGCGTTCGGTGCCGCGCTTTTTAGTGGTTTTGATCGACAGGATCGGCCATTTACACTCGGGGCATGGGCCTTCTACAGGCTGGTTCCAGATGGCGTAATCACAATCCGGATAAGTGGAACAGGAAAAGAAAATCTTGCCGCGGCGTGATTTGCGCTTGAGGATAGTGCCCTTGTTGCACTTCGGACAGGCGATGCCGCTGTCCTCGGGCTTTTCCAACGGCTCGATAAATTTACAATCGGGGTAACTGCTGCAACCAATAAATTTACCGTAGCGGCCACTGCGGATAATCAGGGGCGAACTGCATTCCGGACAAGTTCTGCCCTCCACAATTTCAGGCTCACTCTGATTGCCGTCACCGTCAATGTTACGCGTGTAGTCGCATTCCGGGTAACCCGTACAACCAACAAAACGGCCACGGCGGCCGAGCCGGATATTCAGTTTTTTGCCACATTTGGGGCATTCTTCATCGAGCGCTTCGGTCGTGACCTCATTGCGTGAAACACTGCTTTCCTTGTCGACCACCAGGTCTTTGAAGGGCCGCCAGAATTCCTTCAACAGTGGAATCCAGTCTTTTTCTCCGCGTGAGACCGAGTCGAGTTCGTCTTCCAGTTTGGCGGTGAAATCGTAGTCAACGTACTTGGTAAAATGATTGGAGAGGAAGCGGCTTACCACCCGGCCCACATCGGTGGGATAGAAACGTTTTTTATCCAGCGTGACGTACTCACGGTTTTGCAGGGTCGAAATAATCGAGGCATACGTCGAAGGTCTGCCAATGCCATATTCTTCCAGCGTCTTGACTAAACTGGCTTCACTGAATCGCGGCGGCGGCTCGGTAAAGTGTTGTTCGGGGCGAATGGCTTTGAGTGTTACCACATCGCCTTTCTCTAGCGGCGGCAAGCGGTTTTCGTCGTCGCTTTTATTTTTTGCAGCATCGTCAACACCTTCCTGGTAGACGGTAATAAAGCCAGGATTCACCAGCGTGGAGCCGGTGGCGCGCAGGGTATTATCTGCGCCGCAATTAAAATCGACACCCACCGTATGAATGGTGGCGTGGATCATCTGGCAGGCAACCGTGCGCTTCCATATCAGGCTATAGAGTTTGTATTGTTCCACGCTTAGATGTGACTTGATCGCATCAGGCAGATTTTTTGCTGAGGTGGGACGGACGGCTTCGTGTGCTTCCTGGGCATTCTTGGCCTTGGTTTTAAAGGTTCGCACCTGCGCGGGCAAGTTGTCTTTTCCGTAGCGCTCGGTAATCAGCTCGCGGAGTTCGTCGAGCGCCTCGGTGGCCAGGGTGACCGAGTCGGTACGCATGTAGGTGATGAGGCCCTCAGCGCCCTGACCAATGTCGATACCTTCATACAGTTGCTGGGCGACGCGCATGGTGCGGCTGGCGCCAAAGCCCAGTTTGCGGGAGGCTTCCTGTTGCAGTGTCGACGTGGTGAAGGGTGCCGCCGGGTTACGTTTGCGCTGTTTCTTTTCTATGCTGGCAACGGATAGCTTCCCACCGGCCGCTTTTTCGAGTTCTTTTTGAACCTGGGTGGCGGTTTTTTCTTCAGTGATGGTGAACTGTTCCAGCTTGTCGCCGTGCAGTTTGGTCAGCCGTCCTTCAAACGCCTGTTTGTCTTTTTCCAGGTCGGCTTCAATGCTCCAGTACTCCCGCGCCTGGAATTTTTCTATTTCTTCCTCGCGTTCGACAATCATCCGCAGCGCCGGGCTTTGTACCCGGCCCGCCGATAGGCCGCGGCGGATTTTTTTCCAGAGTAGCGGCGAAAGATTGAAGCCGACCAGGTAGTCGAGCGCCCGTCTGGCTTGCTGCGCATTCACCATTTGCGTTGATAACTCGCGCGGATCCTCCATGGCTTCCTGGATCGCACGTTTGGTGATTTCGTGGAAAATAACCCGGTAAGTCTGTTTGTTTTTCAGCAGGCCGCGTTCTTTCAGTAACTCGTGCAGGTGCCAGGAAATCGCTTCGCCTTCGCGGTCCGGGTCAGTTGCCAGATACAGGGTGTCCGCTTTTTTCAGTGCTTTAATGATGGCGTCGACGTGTTTTGCGTTACGCTCGATTAACTGGTATTTCATGGCAAAGTCGTGCTCGGTATCCACCGCGCCTTCCTTGGGGATCAAATCGCGGACATGACCATAGGAGGCCAGTACATCAAAGCCCTTGCCAAGATATTTCTTGATGGTTTTGCATTTCGCCGGTGATTCGACGATGACTATATTTTTACTCATACCCACTGTTAAAAAGCCACGCCTCTAGAGCGCGGCCAATAAATGTTAAGTGATGTCAGGTTAGTGAAGACGCTCAGATAAGCTGTCAAATACCAGGTCTTCTATCCAGGCATACGCTGCTTCTTCGCCCGGCTGGTTAAATAACACCATCAAGACTACCCATTTTAGCTGACCAATATCAAAATCTTCGGTTTCCAGCGCCATGGCGCGCTCAATAACGTGTTCACGGCTGGCGCTGTTCAATATGCCCATTTGTTCCAGAAACAGCAAAAATCCCTGGCATTCCGTATCCAGGCGGGTGCATTCTTCCGTAGAAAATATACGGATAGCATTGGTGGTTTGCGGGTTCTGCAGACCGGAAGCTTGTTGATTTGCCAGGCCTTCCAGCCAGTCAAACGCCTGATTGACTTCAGTGGCCGGAAACCCGGCTTCGTGTAATTCTGTTTGAATCAATTCACGGTCGGGCGCCTGCTGCGCTTCGTCTTCCAAATAATAGTTTTCAAACAAGTACATAAGTACATCGAACATATCTTCTTTCATGTCAGGCCTTTTTCCGGGTACGCGTATAACGCCCACCATGACCAGAGGTGACGTATTCCTCAAGTTCCAGTAGCAGGAGCATGGAGGAAAGCTGTTCCGGCGTCAATCCGAGGCTGGTAACCAATTCATCAATAGAAACGGGGTCATAACCCATTTGCTGTAACAGTTGCTGGTATTCTGCATCCAATTCAGGCGGCTTCACACCCGCGTCATGGGTTGTTTTACCGCTGGTTATTTCCCCCAGCGCCAGTGCTCCCAACTCCTCTAGAATATGTTCAGCTGTTTCAACCAGCTTGGCGCCACTGCGGATTAATTCGTGGCATCCGCGTGACAGCGGGTTATGGATGGAGCCAGGGATAGCAAACACATCGCGGCCCTGGTCTAATGCGCAGCCCGCGGTGATTAATGAGCCGGAGCGCTGTGCCGCTTCCACCACCAGCACGCCCAGACTCAAGCCGCTAATTATACGGTTACGGCGTGGAAAATTTTGGGCAAGAGGCGGTGTGCCGGGCGGCAATTCTGATACCAGTGCGCCCTGTTCGGCAATGCGGTGGGCAAGATCCCGGTTGCTGGCGGGGTAAACGCGGTCGAGTCCGGTGCCCATCACGGCCAGGCTGGTGCCACCTGCGTCCAGTGCGCCCTGGTGAGCGATGGCGTCGATACCGAGCGCCAGACCGCTAGTGATGACCAGACCCTTTGTAGCTAAGTGGCGGGAAAATGCCAGTGTATTTTGCTCACCACCCCGGGTCGGGTGCCGGCTGCCGACGATAGCCAGTTGTAGTTGCGATAGCGCTGTGGTCTGGCCATGTACAAAAAGTAGCGGCGGCGGTTGGCCACTTTCTGCGAGTAACGGAGGATATTCAGGATCGCGGCAGGTTATCAGGTGATTATTGGTGCCTTCGAGCCAGAGCATGTCCCGGTCTACGGCCGACCAATCCGGTTTTTTCAGGTTTTCTGCGGTCGGTCTGGGTACACCGGCTTGCAGTAATTCACTGACTGGTAGAGAAAATATTCTCTCCAGGCTGGAGAATTTATCGAGTAAACGGTGGCAGGTCGCGGGGCCAATACCGGTTGTATGGAGCAGTGCTAGCCAGAGACGTAAATTCGACTCGCGATTGTCAGGTACAGTCGCTGGGTCTGATGCTGGTGGGTTATGTGCACTCATTCCTTGAGTATCCGTGGTTAGATTCACACGGCAATCATAAACCTGGAAATCGCAGTTGACCAGCCTA
>CAYPEL010000006.1:0-21955 GCA_964409635.1 uncultured Gammaproteobacteria bacterium
GCTTTGCCGGGTAAGCTGGCCGATTGTTCATCCAGCGATATAGCGCGCAGTGAATTGTTTTTGGTCGAGGGTGATTCTTCCGGTGGTTCAGCGAAGCAGGCGCGTGACCGTGAATTCCAGGCCATCATGCCGTTACGGGGCAAGATTTTGAATACCTGGGAAGTGGACTCGGCTGATGTGCTCGCCTCGCAAACTGTCCACGATATCGTATTGGCGATTGGCGTAGAGCCTGGATCCAGAAACCTCAACAATCTTCGTTATGGGAAAATCTGTGTGCTTGCAGATGCGGATTCTGATGGCGCCCATATCGCAACACTTTTATGCGCGTTATTTTTTAAGCATTTTCTTGCGCTGGTTGAAGCGGGCCATGTCTATGTGGCAATGCCGCCACTCTACCGGATTGATGTGGGTAAACAGGTTTTCTACGCGCTGGATGAAGCCGAAAGGCAAGGCGTGCTGGATAGGATATCTGCAGAGAAAATTAAAGGCAAAGTGAATGTGCAGCGATTCAAAGGTCTTGGGGAAATGAATCCATCACAATTACGCGAAACGACCATTGCGCCTGAAACGCGCCGCCTTGTACAACTCACGATTGATGAAGGCGATGGCAGTCACCAAATGCTGGATCTGCTACTGGCAAAAGGCCGGGCAGCAGACCGCAGAAATTGGTTGGAGAAAAATGGTAATCTGGCGCAAGTGTAGACAAAGCATTGAATATTAGTAAGAAGCAACTGTATAACGTGGCAGGTGATATCTACAGTGGCTAGGAGCCTGTCCGAGAATAGAAACCGCCACGAGGAAAGCCTGGATTTGGCCAGATTCTTCCATTATTTTCGTTAAATATGCCCAATATTCGTCTCAAATAATGAAAAAATCTGACTCAAACCAGCCTCCCCTCGCAACGGTTTCTATTCTCGGACAGGCTCCTAGCCGTTCTAAAGTAACAAGCTATTTCAAGCAATTTAAGACATCGCAACAATTGCGGCCTTGTTATCAATCTATTGATATGCGTGGCCGTGTCAGTGCACCGTGCAGCCGTTACCTGTTTAATGATAGATTCCATTACCTCGACGACAAGTCACTGTTACTCTACCAGGAAGGCGTTAAGCGCTGCCGTGGTGTTTTTACAATGCAGACATTCGAGGCGGTTGTTAACGCTGCACATACACTAGACCAGGCTGGCCAGGTTGAATCCAAGGTGCCCAGTAGTAACAATAGTGCTGTGGCATCTCCACTGTCAGAAGAAGAGCTGCAGGAATCTTCACCTATTGATTCCAATAAAGCCATCGTAGATCCAGACGTTATCCCGTTTGGTTATTTCAAAGAACGCCGTGAACCGCGCTTACAGATGATTTGTGAAACGGAGGTGCGTATACACGGCGCACAGCTCAAAGGCGTCATCCGTGATCTGTCAGTAAGCGGCAGCCAATTGTTTGTCGAAGGCAGTCTTTCTGTCCGGGCAGGCGATGAAATTTATATCTCATTTATGGGCTTGCAGCGCGAAGCAAAAGGTGTCGATGTCTATGATATTCCCTATGCAGTCGTTGGTTTTGACTTTCAGGAGGGTGGAACTCTGCTGCGATTGATAAGGGCAAATCCTGAGAAAAGGTCACACTTCGATAAGTTTACGGAAAGATTACTCAAGCAGCGTGACCCCAATTCCACGCTGGATATAGAGGATGATTACCAGTCTGCGCTAGCCTGGCATTACGAGCGCCTGTATGCCGAAAATTCGGCCTTTATGCCCTTTTTTGTAGGTAAAGATGATGCCGGTGGTCTATTAGTACAGTCGGTGGCCTTAACAAAAGGCAATCAGTTTCTAACCCGGTTTTTCTGTACCAGTACCGATAACTATAATTTTACACCGCTCTGTCTGCCGCAACGTTTGCTAGCGCTTAAGGCTGGCAAACATCTGTTGCTCGCCATGTACAGGGATCAGGGTGAAAACGACCGTAGCCAGCGTATCCATAGTGGTGCGAGGAATGAGTTTTCTTCAGATGAAGACTTTACAGACTTTATCCGCCACGTTGTATCTTATCCTGAGCATTGTGTTGTTAAAATCATGCCGGGTAGCTTACCCATAAAACCGGTATCTGCAGAAAAGATTAATCTCATTAGCAGCAAGCTCAGGAGTCTTTCCAGCGAGCAAGCCAGTAAACTGGATGGGCAAATAGTCGGCCTGCAATTCGTCGCTTATATGGCGGATATGACAGCTTGGGCGCAACAATGGGCAGAAGATCAATCTGAACAATTCAACTCGGACGGGCTTGTCTGGGTGGGGAGCGAACAGCGCAAGATTAATACCGGTGAGGTGTCCAACAAGCTAGAGATTGACAGGCGCCATCTCAACCCTGACCTGATTCGATTCGGTTATGTTGAGCGCAGGCGTGAGCATCGCTATCTCGCTAAAACAGCTGTCAGCGTACAGCTGCGCAATGAGATTAAGGAGGGCATGACGCAGGATTTGTCCTGGCATGGCATGCGCATTCTCTTGCCGGGTGAGGTCGAGCTTAAGCAAGGCAGCATGATCAAGGTTGGATTGACGACAATGCAGGAAAAACGTGCCTCGATTGACCTGATGAATATTCCCTATCGGGTGGCTAATTCATTAAGTGGTAATGAAGGGACTGTGCTTATGCTGGAGCGCATTGCCGGTAACCGGGATTCAGCCATAGATGAATTTTTTGCCGAACTGATTACTAAGAACCGGCACAAGCTACCGGTAGATGCGGGTGACGTTGGGCATGCAGCAGCGGCTGGAATATTTGAAGCATTACAAAGCGGTAATACGCCGGCGATCGCTTTCTTTCTAGGCATGGACAGGCAGCGGGGAGCGGCTATGCAATACCTTGGCATACCGGCTGGCGGGAATGTATTAGCAAATGATTTATGCCAGGATGGGCGCAATAAATTTGGTTATTTGTTTAGTCAAAAGCTGGTAAAGGCAATGTATGATGCAGTGCAGTTATTACTGCGTCAACCGGACACCGAGCAGATGGCGCGGCCCGCATTTGAGTTCGAGATTTTTGCACATCAAGAGACAGACAATAATGAACAAGCCGGGATTAATATCGTCAGTGAAATTGACAGTGGCGACCCAGGCGAGTGGATGGCCACGCGCCTGAAAGTAATGGCAGGGAAAAACTGGCGTGGGCTGCGTGTTGTAGTAAGTGCTGCACGGGCTATTGAAGACAGGTTGTTCGATACCCTTTTATCAGAAATTCGGGATGAATCCAAGCATCGTGCAATTAAATTATCTGACGCCGTGGTGTCGGTAGCCGGGTGTGGCGAAATTATTGATATAACAGACGAGCTGGTTTTGCAGCCAGCGAGTCAGGAAAATAGCTAGTTGGAGCTTTTATGGCAAATAATAATGTTATAGAGCAGGCAGAACAACTGCCCTTGCAAACCTTTACCGAACGGGCCTACCTGGATTATTCCATGTATGTCATCCTGGACCGGGCATTGCCGCATATCGGTGATGGTCTGAAACCCGTGCAGCGCCGAATAGTCTATGCCATGTCAGAACTCGGTTTGTCGGCGCGGGCAAAGTTTAAGAAGTCTGCGCGTACCGTGGGAGATGTATTAGGCAAGTTTCATCCTCATGGTGACAGTGCATGTTACGAAGCCATGGTGCATATGGCGCAGCCTTTTTCGTTCCGCTATCCCTTGGTGGACGGCCAGGGTAACTGGGGCGCGCCGGACGATCCAAAATCTTTTGCAGCCATGCGCTATACCGAAGCGCGGCTTACACCCTTTGCCGAAGTACTGTTGTCAGAATTGGGTGAAGGGACGGTTGAATGGGCGCCAAATTTCGACGGCACGCTGCAGGAGCCTGAACTGCTGCCAGCGCGGTTGCCAGCCATTTTGCTAAACGGTGCAACCGGTATTGCCGTGGGCATGGCCACCGACATACCCCCGCATAATCTGCGCGAAGTGGCGGGTGCAGCCATTCATTTGCTCGATAAACCTAAGGCCACTGTTGAAGATTTATGTGAATACATTCAGGGCCCGGACTATCCAACAGGAGCGGAAATTATTACCCCGCGTTCCGAATTAATTCAAACCTATCAGCAGGGCAACGGCAGCTTGAGAATCCGCGCCAGCTATGCACCAGAGGGCGATGATATTGTTATAACGGAACTGCCTTATCAAGTATCCGGTGCACGTGTGCTGGAACAGATTGCCAATCAGATGCAGAATAAAAAGCTGCCAATGGTGGCGGATCTGCGTGACGAATCAGATCACGAAAACCCGACCCGTTTGGTGATTGTGCCGCGTTCCAACCGTGTAGAAACAGAATCATTGATGTCGCATTTGTTCGCGACGACCGACTTGGAACGCAGTTACCGGATTAACATGAACCTGATCGGCATGGATGGCCGGCCCCAGGTCAAGGATTTACGCTGCCTGCTGAAAGAATGGCTGCAGTTCAGGGAAGAAACGGTGCGCCGCCGATTGCAATACCATTTGGACAAGGTGGCTGCACGCTTGCATATCCTCGAGGGGTTATTAGCTGCCTATCTGAACATCGATGAAGTCATAGCGATCATCCGCAGTGAAGATGAGCCCAAACCGGTATTGATGAAGCGTTTTAACCTGAGTGAGCTTCAGGCTGAAGCGATCCTGGATATTAAGCTGCGCCATCTGGCTAAGCTGGAAGAAATAAAGATTCGTGGCGAACAGCAAGCATTGGCGGAAGAACGTGACAGCCTTGAAAAAGTACTCGCTTCGGCGCGGCGCATGAAAACCCTTATACGCAAGGAGATCAGTGCGGATGCAGAACGTTTTGGTGATGCACGCCGTTCCCGCCTGGTTTCCAGGGCGGCTGCACAAGCCCTGGATGAAGCCGCCTTAGTGCCGAGTGAACCCGTGACCATCGTCCTGTCACAACAAGGCTGGGTACGGGCGGCAAAAGGCCATGAGGTTGACCCTGAAAGCTTAAATTACAAGGCCGGTGATAATTTTCAGGCAGCCGTGTGTGCCCGTAGTAATCAGCAAACGGTATTCCTCGATTCAACCGGCCGGTGCTATACATTGGCTGCCCACACCCTGCCTTCGGCAAGAGGCCAGGGCGAGCCATTAAGCGGTCGTGTTAATCCACCGGACGGTGCGCGTTTTATGGGTGTTATGTCAGGTAACACAGACAGCTTGTACTTGCTGGCCACCGATGCCGGATATGGGTTTGTTGCCAAATTGGGCGATCTGGTGGCGCGTACCAAGTCGGGCAAGGTGGTGTTATCCATTCCCAAGGGTGCACAAGTATTGCCGCCTGTCCCCGTAGCAGATCAGTCAGACGATCAAGTTGCGGTGGTGAGTAATGGTGGGCATATGCTGGTTGTGCCCGCCGGGACCTTACCGTTACTGGGTCGTGGTAAAGGCATAAAGATAATCGGTATTGCCAGTAAAAAACTAGCAACCCGGGAAGAGTTTGCCGCTGCAATTATGGTAATTCCGGCGCACGCCAGTCTGATTATTCATTCGGGTAAACGGCATTTACGCCTCAAGCCTTCCGATCTTGAAACCTATCAAGGCGAGCGTGGCCGCAAAGGCAAGAAACTGCCCCGCGGCTTGCAGCGGGTCGATAAGCTGAGTCTGGATTAGTCAGCGGGTAACCGCTGATCTTTCTAGGTTGAAGGAGTGCTAGACTGGGGGTGGCTGGCTATCGACAGCCCGCCACAGGTAAAATAGTTTATTTGCAGGAAATTATCATGCCTTTGATCCTTCCATTTCGTGCCTTGCGGCCAACACCTGAGCGTGCGCAGGACGTTGTCGCGCCACCCTACGATGTACTCAACAGTGAGGAAGCCAGGCAACGCGCTACTGGCCGCCCCTTGAGTTTTTTACACATATCGAAAGCTGAAATTGACTTACCGGAAGGCACGGACCCCTATGATACAGCCGTCTATGCCAAGGCGGCTGAAAACCTGCAACGTCTTAAAGACGATAAGGTGCTGCTGCGTGAAGACCAAGCCTGCTACTACGTCTATCGGCTAACAATGGGTGATCATATCCAGACCGGCCTGATTGCCGCAGCTTCAGCGGCGGATTACGATAGCAACCGGATTCGTAAACATGAATTTACCCGTCCCGCCAAGGAAGACGACAGGGTACGCCAAATCGAAGCATTAAAGGCGCAAACGGGTCCGGTGTTATTAGCCTACAGGTCGACGCCCGAAGTTGATCAGTTAATTGAATCAGTGGCTGCTCAGGCACCGGTTTATGATCTTGTCGCGGATGGGGGTGTCGGGCATACCATCTGGACTGTCAATGACGTTCCAACTATTGATCGTTTGACGGCTTACTTTGAAGCGATGCCGGCGATTTATATTGCCGACGGTCATCACCGCTCTGCCGCGGGTTCCCGGGTTGCCAAGCGTATGGGCGGTGCCCCTGATGCGATGAGTAGCTATTTTCTGTCCGTCATATTTCCCCACAAGCAGATGAAGATCCTCGATTACAATCGGGTTGTGAAGGATTTAGGGCAACTAACCGCCGCCGAATTTATAGACGGTATTAAAAAACGCTTTACCGTCACATGCGAAGACAAAGCAGTTTCACCGGCTAAGGCGGGTGAGTTCGGTATGTACTTGGAGGGCAACTGGTACCGCTTAACGATTGATCCAACTAAAATACCGGATGATCCTGTGGCGCGGCTCGATGTCAGTTTACTTGCGGATAAGTTACTGCAGCCACTCCTGGATATCAGTGACCCACGGCGCGATTCGCGTATCGATTTTGTAGGTGGGATTCGTGGCCTTACAGAGTTGGAGCGGCGGGTTAATAGCGGTGAAATGGTGGTGGCATTTTCATTGTTTCCAACCAGTATGGAAGATTTGATGGCGGTGGCCGATGCACAACAAGTTATGCCACCGAAATCGACCTGGTTTGAACCGAAACTGGCCGATGGATTGATTTCTCATGTACTCGATTAGCAGAATTGTTCGCTACGGTTCAACTGATTTTTCTAGGCTGAACTACCTGGTATCAGGCTACTTCGCTGGTAAAGTCATAATCCAGCGTTGCACTGGGCTCTTGCAGGAAATTCCCCTGAATATAGTTGATTCCGCTTTGCCAGAGTACCGCCAGGCTGTGGGCATCCTGCACAAATTCTGCAACACACATTTTGTTCATTGAACGCGCGGTTTCCAGTATCGATTTCACAACAGCCTGATTATCCTTATTGGTCGCTAAATTATGGATAAATGACCCATCAATTTTCAGAATGTCGACGGGCAGATGCTTGAGTATCTGGAATGAGTTCGGACTGTTGCCGAAATGATCGAGCAAAGTACCGCACTGCGCAGACTGAACCGTTTTCACGAAGAATTTAGCCTGCTTGAGATGGTGGCTGGCGCCCCGTTCCGGGATTTCAAAAACGACGGCTTCACCGGGTACTTTGGCAGCCTGAAGGCTGCTGAGGACAAAGGCCGGTAACTCTTCATCACACAGCGTTTGTGAGGACAGCTTAATAAAGAAACGGGTATCGCTATCCTGGCTGCGGCGTTCAGCCAGCATATTAATCGCTTTGTTGATGACCCAGCGGTCGATGGCATTTATTTGCCCGGTCTCTTCAGCAACTGCCAGGAATTGGGCCGGCAGGATAAGCTCGTCGTCATTGCCAATCATCCGCAGCAAGACTTCATAATTTTCCCGCGTGTCACCCTGCAAGCTGACAATAGGCTGGAACATTAGCTGGAACAGGCCATGATCTAGCGCTTCCTGGATCAGGGTGTGGACTTGCTGATTGCGCTCCTTACCGAGTTGCTCATCGACGACTGGGTTGTGCATATGAATCTGGTTACCGCCTGAAGAACGGGCGACCTCACATGCCAGATCGGCGCGTGACAGAATTTCCTGCGCAGTCGGCGTGTGTTCGGTAATCATACTCATACCAATGCTGCAGGTAGTCGTTACTGACTGACCGTCTACATCGGTAATGTGGCCTTCAACCAACTGGCGCAGCTGCTCACCCAGCTTTTGTGCTTCTTCTTCACTGCAGCTCCGGCGCAGTATGCTGAACGAGTGGTCGCCGAAGCGGGCCGCGATATCAGTTTCGATCGACTGTTCACGGACGATGTCTGCGACGTCACAAATTATACGGTCTGCGATACTGATGCCGACGCTGTCCTTTATATCTTTGAAATTATCTATCAATAAGTAAATGACGCTGCCAGTATCCGCGCCACTCACTACATCGGTTGCGGCTAATTCGAGCTCTTCCAAAAAGTACTGGCGGTTATAGAGACCCGTCACCATGTCTTGTTTTGACAGGTGTTTGAGTTTTAATTCCAGTTCCTGACTGTCTGAACTCTGGTTGCGGATAATAATCTGTGTGCAGGGTTCGTTTTCTATACTGGCCGGCGTGAATTCCATGGCGGCTTCAAAAATCTTTCCGCTTGGTAATAAACCGCGGGTTTTTAGCTCGTTTTCCTGGGTACTGTCTTTGCCATAATTGCGTAGGAATTCCCGGAAACTATCCTGCTCGTCAGGTGCAACTATATCCAGGATAGGGGTGCTTTTAATGCCTTCCATGTCGCGAAAGTCAAACATCTCCAGATAGGAATGGTTGGCAAAGATGTGCATGCCTTCGTGAATATAGGCGATAGCATCACGCGAACTTTCCATGAGCTGGTGGGCGCGTTTTTCGCTTTCCAGATACTGTTGTTGGAAGCGAAGGTTTTCGCGGCGCAGCATAAGCTGCCCGGCTTCACGTTTGACAACCAGTTGCAGATGATCGGGCTGATCGTAGGAACAGAGATCGCAGGCGCCTGCGTGCATGGCCTGAATACTGTCTTTTTCATCGCAGGTTTCGCCAATGCAAATGATAGGCACATCGTATTCGTATTTTTGCAATGCGGTGATGACATTCTGGAGCGATAGGTCAAGTCCCATGGCGCACAAAATTAAATCAGGCATCTGGGCCTCGAGCGCGGTGTCCAGACCCGCCTTATCTTCGGCGTGACTAAGCCGGTATTTGTAGCCTGCATTACGCAAAATATTCGCCAGCGCTTCCGCATCGCTGCGCGATTCTTCGACTACCAGCAAATTGAGGGTTAGCTCCTGACTCACGTTGGCCTCATCCTTCTATACGGTTAGTGGTGTGATATACCGGGCGCGACTCACCGGCTATCCCTTTGTCGGCAACCGTTGCTGATTCTTGACTCCTTGGCGGCATTCGCTAACGCAGGTTTGTTAAGGATTTATATAGGGTTTTCCATGATCGGGTTTCCTGCTAGCATGCTTGTCGGAGTACTAAACCCAGCAGTCCAGTGCAGACGGAGCCTTTCAATGCAGCCAATTAAAGTAAGAGCAGAAGTAGAGGGTGATTTTAACGCCATCGATGTGGTCAATCTCAGCGCCTTTCAGGGTGAGGCAGAGGCCCAGTTAGTCAGTGAATTGAGGGGTTCAGACGGGTTTATCCCCGATCTGTCGCTGGTAGCGGAATTAAATGGGCGTATTGTCGGGCATATCGTTTTATCAAAGGTCAATTTGACTTCCAGTTCCGGTAAGCACGAGATCCTTGCTTTGGGGCCTATGTCGGTTGTGCCGTCCCAATCCCACCGGGGGATCGGCACAGAATTGATGGATGCCGCTTTGGCCCGTGCAAAAGCCCTATGCTACGGCGCAGTTGTCGTCGCCGGCCCCCCGGATTACTACCAGCGCTTTGATTTTAAACCGGCCAGCAATTGGTCAGTTAGCTGTAATCTTTCGATTCCTGATGAGGCACTGACGGCGATGGAGCTGGCAAAGGGGGCGCTTGCCGGCGGTGGCGAAGTACAGTATCCGGATCTATTCCAGAAGCTGTTTTAACCAGATGCTGTTTAACTAGATCCTATCATGCGAGGCGTTAGGAGCCAGGCAAGCATACAAGCCTTCGCTTAACACCTTTTGGTATCTATCCGCTTTTAAAGGATATCCCAGATATCGTCGAAATCCTTGAGCTCAGGGGCCGGGCTTTGTTGTGTTACCGGACGCCGTATTTCACCGAGTGAAACAAACTGGAACTGGGCAAAACTGCCGGTATTTTCCACCAGCTTGGTCAGCTTGACCTTGACGTCCCTGCCATTGCAATTGATAACAGCCGTATCTTCTATATTGAACGGCGGTGAAGGTAACAACAGCGTGGCTTTTTGCTGGATCGACGCGATTTCAGGCAGTAGCAGGCCACGAGACTCATTATCATTGATACGCTTAGTTGAGTCGGGTTTGGCGGTGAGTGCAATAGCGCTAGGTGAGAGCATTTGAATACCCAGTTCCAGACCACGTTTTTCCACCATTTTTAGCCAGCGAATAACACCAAGACGCCAGTGAAATGTATCCGGGTCGCTTTGCTCGCGGATGCCAACCAGTTCACCCACCTGGGCGCGCGTGGTTTCCTGATTATCCCAGAGTAAGCAATAGCCACCTGCGCTGACGTTGACCATTTTCCATGCCTGGGTGTCATAGGAACGGTTAATACGCATACCCGCTGCTGCTCGTGCTACGGCCTCTTCGGTTGTAGAAGGTCTGGCTTCGCCTTCCAAGCGGTAATTCATTTCCCACATGTCGGGTGAGCCACCTTGCTTGTTTTCTGTATCGTTTACACAGTAGGTGGCGGCGCCATCTGGCCCTAATGCCGACGGTGAAAGCTCGTGAATTTCTATACCGTGGGAGGGTTGATTGAAGACTGATTCGCCGCTGACAAAATAATGTATGGCGCAAAGCCCCGTCGCTGAGACGACCTGGGCATGATCGCGGGTACGTGAGAATCGGCGTTTCGGCATGACGCCCCAGGCCAACATCAGGCGGCGCAGGGTACTGGCGCTGATCTGGTATTTAGAGCGGCCGGTCTTACGCAGGCCCGACAGGGCCTGGCGGACATCTTCGGAAATGGTCTCGGTTTCCAGGATGCGCGTAGTTTCAGGATTGCAATTGCTGTTACGCAAAACCAGATAAGTCGGTGGCTGGTCACTGTCCAGATTGGCAGCAAATAATGCGTCAGTATTATATTCCAACGGGGCAAGGCGGCAATGCACCGCCCATTCTTCGAGTGCCTTGTAGACTTTTTCTACAACACCATGGCGCATACGAAAGGGGCAGGACAGCGCCAGCAATAAAATTTGCTTGTACTTGTCACTGATGGTGTGGGTTTGATTATTGTCAAGTATGCCGATCTCATGGAGATTGTTTTTCTCGGCATAGTGATAAAGGGTATGAGTCTCTGACCAGGTACTGCGCGGATAGGTGGTATAGGTTTGGTAGCTTTTTAACAGCACAGAACCTAACAGGCGAATGGCGTTATACAGGCTTTTTACAAACAGCTTCTTGTCTTTGTAGGCCTTGCTTCCGTCCATCTGTTCAACCACCAGGACTTTGTAGCCAGTGGCCAGTTCGTGGGTGAGTTCACGGGTTAATCGTGCGACCTTATGCTGTTTTTCTGACAGTGGCAGCCCCTGACCGACAAAATGTTTTTTCAGCGATTCGGTGACATAGTTTATTGGTGCGGCGAGCAACTCGAGTGCTTGTAGACGCTGCGCATCCGGTATTTTCTGACTGTTCATGTCAGCCAGTGCCAGGTACAGCTGCCGGGTAGCTTCGCCGACGTTAGCCGTAGGCAGGTTCTCAATCCATTTATTCAAATTGGCTGCGCGGCTATCGAAGGCATTATTATCAGCTTTATGCCGACTGGGCACAGTGAGGTGCATGGAGTTAATCATCCGTTGAATCCCGTCATGATTTTAAGTTGGTGTTAAACAATAAATAATACCAATCAGCTATCGTCCTGAAGCTAAAAAACTGAATAAGGGCTGGCCAAGTGTAGCTGAAAGATATTAACCGGTTCTGTCAGTAATTTGATATTTGCATGCGGGTGAATGAGTAAGCAATTGAAAACTATCGATTTATTGTGTGAGTATGGTGAATTGGACGCTTGCTGTCCTGGCCGGCAATTTCGCGTACCAGTTTAGGTACCAGGTAACCTGGTAAACGCTCACTGAGGCTGTTAATTATATTGATAGCCCGGTCATCGCTGACGGCAAAATGTGCTGCGCCTTGGACCGGGTCAAGCTGATGTAAATAGTAAGGTAAAACACCAGACGCAATTAGCCCCTCACTAAGTTCCTGTAGCGCTTCGATTGAGTCGTTTACGCCTTTCAGCAGGACGGACTGATTCAGCAAGCTGGCACCCGTTCGTGACAGTGCCTTTACCGCCTGGCTGAACTCAGGGCCAATTTCATTGGCGTGGTTTGTGTGCAGGACAATAATGGCTTTAAGACGGGTTGCGGATAGCCATTCGAGGAGTGCGTCAGTAACACGGTCAGGTAAAACGACCGGTGTGCGGGTATGGATACGTAAGCGGCGTAAATGAGGAATGGTTTGCAAATGCCCGGCCAGCTTTGCTAGTTTAGCATCCGTGAGTGATAGCGGATCACCTCCGCTTAAAATGACTTCTGCGATATCGCTGTTTGCCCGGATATAATCGAGAGGTTCTTGCCATTCATTACTCGCCGGGTTCGCGTCGCTATAAGGAAAATGCCTTCTAAAGCAATAGCGGCAGTGTATGGCGCAGGCCCCGGTGACGGTTAGCAGCACGCGGCCGTTATATTTATGCAGCAGTCCGGCTACCGGCATGGCAGCAGATTCCTGTAACGGATCCTCGCTGAAGCCAGCCTGAATTTTATCTTCGTCATCAATAGGCAAGACCTGGCGTAACAGAGGGTCGCGGCTGTCGCCATGGCGCATGCGTTGCACAAAGCTGCGGGGTACGCGGAGGCGGAATTGCTTATTTGCACTGTCGCTTAAGGTAAATCCACCCGGGTCAAGGCCGAGCACGGCGAGCAGTTCCTGGGGGTCGCTAATCGCGGTAGCAAGTTGTTGCTGCCAGCTATCCTGCTGTCGTATCACTTGGCTTCGCGGTATCATAGGGATAGAGTTTTTCATAGCCTGGAAAAGGTGAGTAATGGCAACGTATAGTACCAATGAATTCAAGAGCGGGTTGAAGCTAATGCTTGACGGTGACCCCTGCACCATTATTGAAAACGAATTTGTAAAGCCGGGTAAAGGTCAGGCGTTCAACCGGGTCAAGATACGAAATTTGAAGACCGGGCGGGTGATCGAGCGTACGTTTAAATCCGGAGAATCGGTCGAAGCGGCCGATGTCATGGATACCGAGATGCAATACCTGTATACCGATGATGAATTTTGGTACTTCATGGATCCTGAAAGTTTTGAACAACTCGCGGCCGATGCGGCTGCCGTAGGTGAATCGACCAAGTGGATGAAGGCGCAGGATACCTATGGAGTGACACTCTGGAACGGTACACCGATCAGTGTGACGCCACCCAATTTTGTGCTGCTCAAAGTGGCCGAGACCGACCCCGGTGTGCGCGGTGATACCTCGGGCGGTGGTGGCAAACCCGCCACATTAGAAACCGGTGCTGTGGTGCGGGTGCCGCTGTTTATCGACATCGATGAAGTGATCAAAGTCGATACCCGAAGCGGCGAATATGTTGGTCGTGCCAAGGAATAAGCGCGCCCATCTGGCCGGCTGGCAGCCAGGTGCTGATCTGGATATTTTACAACAACGTGCTGCGCTGTTGTCGCGTATCCGAAGCTATTTTGAACAACAAGACGTACTGGAAGTAGAAACGCCGGTTCTGTCCCGCGCAGCGGCACCGGATCCTGCACTCGGGTCATTTCTATCGGCTTACAACGGCCCGGGCCTGCCAGGCAATACACCCCTTTATTTGCATACATCCCCTGAATTTTTTATGAAACGCCTGCTCGCGGCGGGCTCCGGCTCTATCTACCAGGTTGCACATGTGTTTCGCAATAATGAATCCGGCAGCCGGCATAACCCGGAATTTACGCTGCTGGAATGGTACCGGGTGGGTTTTAGTTATCAGCAATTGATGGACGACATCGAAGCCTTGCTGAAGGCCTGTTGTTCACCAGAATTATTGGCGCCAATACGGCGTATTACCTATCAGGAACTGTTCGAAGAGTTTGCATCAGTTGATGCGTTTAACGCCGATATTACGGAGTTGAAAGACTGTATAAACAGTCACGGTCATATGCTTTCAGCGGCAGATTCAGAGTCACGCCGGTTCTGGCTCGATCTGATTTTAACGCATGTTATCGAACCACAAATTCAGCAGGGTGCTTTTTTTATATTCGATTATCCGGCCGATCAGGCGGCGCTCGCACAGGTGCGTAATGACAACCCGCCCGTCGCTGAACGTTTTGAGTTATACGTAAACGGTATCGAGCTGGCAAATGGCTTTCAGGAACTTGCCAGCGCAACAGAACAGCGGCAGCGTTTCGAGGCAGAGAATCGATGCCGAAGTGAGCTTGGTCTAGAACAGGTACCCATGGATGAATTATTTTTACAAGCATTGGCATCCGGGCTGCCCGATTGTGCCGGGGTGGCGATAGGCATTGATCGCCTCGTTATGCTGCAAACCGGCCAGCAACAGATAGATCAAGTCATGGCATTTTCGTTGTCGAGAGTTTAACCTAGAAAAATCAGTTGAACCGGGAAATTGCATGCAAGAACCATCACTGCCTGAGCCAGATTTTATACTGATTAATACCAGTCACCCGGGCAATATAGGCGCTGCGGCCAGGGCCATGAAAAACATGGGCCAGAGCCGTTTGTCATTAGTCGCACCCATCGTATTTCCGAGTGCCGAAGCGACGGCCCGGGCATCGGGTGCTGATGACCTGCTTGCCAATGCAGTCGTATACGCCACGCTGGATGAAGCACTTGCTGATGCCGTGCTGGTGATTGGTGCCAGCGCACGATTGCGGGCATTGTCGGTGCCGGTGCTCAACCCGCGTGAATGCGCAAAGCTGATTGCCTCTCAGCCGGAACAGCAACCTGTTGCAGTACTGTTTGGCAATGAGCAATCGGGCCTCAGCAACCAGGAACTGGATCGTTGTCACTATTTAATGCAGATACCTGCAAATGCCAATTATTCATCTTTGAATCTTGCCGCAGCGGTTCAGGTGTTCGCCTACGAGCTGCGCATGACGGCTATTGAGGCCGTCGCAGCGGAGCCTCCGGTAGATACTATGGACTATGCAACGGTAGAGCAGGTCGAAAATTTTTACGCTCATCTTGAACAAACACTTATAGAGATTGATTTTCTGAAACCGGCTAACCCAAGACAATTAATGAGACGCCTGCGGCGTTTGTTCGGGCGCACCCGCCTTGACGATAATGAGGTCAATATATTGCGTGGCATTCTCACTGCCGTGAACAAATTGCAAAACTAGGGAGCCTCTAAGTTATACAGAACGCTTATAGTAAACAATGTAGCAGCGGTTTTAACCGCAATGGGCGGTAGTGCCTATCGCGGTTAAAAACCGCTGCTGCGAGTCTGCGTCCTTAAATCAGAGATTTTCCTGGCTTGAACTACAATGCTGCTTGTTCCAGATGGCCGGCGGCCTGTTACGGGATAATTCACAGCGCTATAATAACCACCTGATTTAACATTAAAATTCTTGAGGTAGTCTGCGGCTCATGTTTGAACGCTTAAAAGAAGACATCGATTGCGTGTTCGACCGTGATCCTGCAGCCCGTAACTGGCTGGAAGTGGTGGCGGCTTATCCAGGGTTTCACGCGGTGCGCATGCACCGTCTCTCTAATTTTCTCTGGCGGAATGGTTTGTGTTTACTGGCGCGAATCCTGTCGCATCTCACGCGCTGGTTAACCGGTATTGAGATACACCCGGGCGCCCAGATTGGCCGGCGGTTTTTTATCGATCACGGGATGGGTGTGGTGATTGGTGAAACTGCGGAGATCGGTGATGACTGTACCCTGTATCACGGCGTGACATTGGGTGGCACCAGTTGGGAAAAGGGTAAGCGTCACCCAACCCTGGGTAGTGATGTGGTTATTGGCGCGGGCGCAAAAGTGCTGGGCCCCATCACCATTGGCGATGATGTGCGTATTGGTTCTAATTCAGTGGTGCTGAAAGACGTGCCAGATGGCGCTACGGTGGTGGGTATTCCCGGGCGGATTGTTTCCAGGGGGCAGAACGAGCAGGATAAGCGCCGTGCAGCTATCGCCCAAAAGATGGGTTTCGATGCCTATGGGGGCAGTAAGGATATGCCGGATCCTGTTGCCAATGCATTCAACAGTATGCTTGACCATATCCAGGTGATGGACAAGCGCCTGGAAGACCTGTGCAAAGGCTTGAAAAGTCTGGGCGCTAGTGTCCCGGACATGCAATTGCCTGAGCTTTCCGGACTGGATGACGACCAGAAAACCTCGCGTACGGATGCCTTAGACAACCCTAAAAGCGATCAGGATAATACTTGACTGTTTTACTCAGTTATGGCATTTTAACCTGAGTTATTAGTGATTTCTGGAACAGTTCAGTATGAAGCTCACGAGTAAAGGGCGCTATGCAGTAACCGCAATGCTGGATCTGGCGTTGCATGCCGATGAGAGGCCGGTGTCCCTGGCGGCGATTTCCGAGCGGCAGAGTATTTCGCTGTCTTACCTCGAACAGCTTTTTACCCGGCTGCGGAAACAGGGGCTGGTGACCAGTACCCGTGGCCCCGGTGGTGGTTACTCGCTAAGCCGTAACGCTGATCTGATTGCTATTGCTGAGGTGGTGACTGCCGTTGATGAGGTCGTCGATGCCACGCGCTGCGGCGGCATGGCCAACTGCCAGGAGGGTAAACGCTGTCTGACGCACGATCTATGGACTGATCTGAGCGAGCAGATTTATTCTTTTCTCAGTGAAATCACACTCGGTCAGCTGGTAAGAAAAGATCAGGCGCAGGATGCTAACGCGGCTAAAGCGACACACAGCGTATCTGTCTCCCTGTAATTATTTATGCGCATACGATGACTGGGTTTGATCGTATTGCGCGGTAACGAACTAAGGTATTGCTGTGTTATTTGACGATTATGCACAGCTTAATATCTTAAGGAATATTAAGCGATGACAGTGAAAACACCGATCTATCTGGATTACTCTGCCACCACACCGGTTGACCCGCGTGTTGCGGAAAAGATGTGTCAGTATCTGACGCCCGATGGTTTGTTTGGTAACCCGGCTTCGCGTTCACATCCTTTTGGTTGGAAAGCAGAAAGTGCGGTTGACGAAGCACGCAAGCAGGTCGCCGATCTGGTGGGTGCAGACCCCAAGGAAATTATCTGGACCAGCGGTGCGACCGAGTCCGATAATCTGGCGATTAAAGGTGCTGCGCATTTTTACAAAAAGAAAGGCAAGCATATTGTTACTGTCAAAACGGAACACAAGGCGGTATTGGATACCTGCCGTCAACTGGAGCGTGAAGGTTATGCAGTAACCTATTTAGATCCGCAAGATAACGGCTTGTTGGATTTGGAAACATTCAAGGCGGCATTACGCGAAGACACCGTGCTTGTATCCGTCATGCACGTGAATAACGAAATTGGTGTGGTGCAGGACATCGCAGCGATAGGCGAGATCTGCCGCGAACGCAAGATTATATTTCATGTTGATGGTGCGCAAAGCGCCGGTAAGGTTGCCATTGACCTGAGTCAACTTAAAGTTGATCTGATGTCTTTTTCCGCGCATAAGATTTACGGCCCCAAAGGGATGGGCGCACTGTACGTCAGGCGTAAACCCCGCATACGCCTGGAAGCGCAAATGCACGGTGGTGGTCATGAGCGTGGACTGCGTTCCGGTACACTGGCGACGCACCAGATCGTTGGGATGGGCGAGGCTTTCCACTTGGCGAAAGAAGAAATGGTGGAAGATAATAAACGCATTCTGGCCTTGCGGAATCGCTTGTACGAAGGTTTCAAGGGTGTCGAGGAAGTCTATGTCAACGGCAGTCTGGATCACCGCATCGCCGGTAACCTGAATATCAGTTTTAATTACGTCGAAGGTGAAAGCCTGATCATGGCCCTGAAAGACCTGGCCGTGTCCTCCGGTTCCGCCTGTACCAGCGCAAGCCTGGAACCTTCTTACGTGCTGCGTGCACTGGGACGCAATGACGAACTGGCACACAGTTCGATCCGTTTTACCATTGGCCGCTTTACCACAGCAGAAGAAATTGACTACAGCATCGATCTGGTAAAGCAGAAAATTGATAAGCTGCGCGAGCTTTCGCCATTGTGGGAAATGTATCAGGATGGTGTCGATCTAAACAGTGTGCAGTGGGCTGCGCACTAGCATTTGGAGTTGTCATGGCAATCACAATAACTCAGGCGGCTGCGAACCATGTCAGCCGATTTCTTGAAAAGCGTGGCAAGGGTGTTGGCCTGCGTTTCGGCGTGCGTACATCAGGTTGTTCCGGTATGGCATACGTGCTCGAATTTGTGGATGAGATCAGTGACACCGACCTGGTGTTTGAAGACCACGGTGTAAAAGTGATCGTTGATCCCAAAAGCCTGGTTTACGTCGATGGCACAGAACTGGATTTCACGCGTGAAGGTCTTAATGAAGGGTTCAAGTTCAATAACCCCAAAGTAAAAGACGAGTGCGGTTGTGGTGAAAGCTTTAACATCTGATCAACTAGTAAAGCTGTTCACTGGTTTTACCTCCTGATACTAAGACGTACGCTGATTATGCAACACATGATTTGCAGACCCGCTGTGAATACCGCCCTGTACGCTCAGCGGCAGCTTCCCTGCTGCCGATGGTCTGCAAATCATGTGTCGCATAATCAGCGTACTGCCTCGTAATTCCATATAACGCTATGTCTACTCAGCTGGCGCAAAGTCATTTTGAGCTATTTGTTCTGCCTGAGCAGTACGCACTGGACGTGAGCACACTACAGGAACGTTACCGCGAGCTGCAGCGTGCCACCCACCCGGATAAATTTGCCAGCGCCAGCGATCAGGAACGGCGTATTGCCATGCAACACGCCGCACAAGTCAATGAAGCCTATGCAGTGTTGATGGATCCGGTCAAGCGCGGCCATTACTTATTGGAGCTGCGTGGCCACCTTATCGAACAGGAAAAAACCACGACTAAAGATACCGGGTTTTTGATGCAGCAAATGGAGTTGCGGGAGTCGCTGGATGAAATAGGCAATCAGTCCGATCCTTTGCAGGCACTTGATCAGCTACGCAAGAATGTCAATGGCCAGGTAAATAGTCTGCAGTCAAAGCTGACAACGGTACTGGATACAGGCGATAATAATGATCATTCAGCCGCCGCAGAATTGGTGTTGAAAATGCAGTTTTTTACACGGCTGTTTAATGAAATTAACGAGATGGAAGCGGAACTCGAAGACGAGCTTTATTAATGGCCTTAATCCAGATATCAGAACCCGGTCAATCGACTGCACCCCACCAGCATCGCCTGGCGGCGGGCATTGATCTGGGAACGACCAATTCTTTAATTGCGACTGTGCGCAGCGGGGTCGCTGAAACGCTACCAGATGAAACGGGTGAACACTTACTCCCTTCGGTTGTGCGTTATCTGGCGGATGCCGGGCCGGTGGCTGGCCAAGCTGCCAAACAACAGGCCGCGAGTGACCCGTTGAATACCATTGCCTCCGTAAAACGTTTTATGGGCCGGGGTATCGATGATGTTCAATCGCTAGGCGGGGTCTTGCCTTACCAGTTTGTAACGGGTGATTCTGGCATGCCACGCATCCATACTGTAGCTGGTGATAAAAGTCCGGTGCAAGTCTCTGCGGATATTTTAAAAGTGTTGGGTCAACGCGCTGAAGCGGTATTGGGTGGTGAGCTAACAGGTGTGGTTATCACGGTGCCGGCTTATTTCGATGACGCACAACGCCAGGCGACAAAAGATGCTGGCACCCTGGCCGGTTTGAATGTTTTGCGGCTGCTGAATGAACCGACTGCGGCCGCCGTAGCCTATGGCCTTGATCACAGCGCAGAAGGCATTATTGCGGTTTACGATCTGGGCGGTGGTACCTTTGACATATCGATACTTCGGCTTAACAAAGGTGTATTTGAAGTCATGTCGACGGCGGGTGATACCGCGCTCGGTGGCGATGATATGGATCGTGTGATTGCTGGCTGGATCATGCAGCAGGCAGAAATCGAGGGTGATATAGACCATGCCCAGCAGCGCCGTCTGTTACGTGATGCCTGTGTAGCCAAAGAGTCATTAACCTTGGCAACGGATGTCAAACTGGATGTTGAACGTATGGACGGTAGCCATTGGCGAGGTGTATTGAGCCGTCAGCAGATGGACGATCTGCTAGAACCGCTAATTCGTAAAACCCTCGGCCCTTGCCGGCGGGCATTGCGTGATGCAGGTATCAGCGTCGATAGCATCAATGAAATCGTCATGGTGGGCGGCTCTACCCGTGTGCCTAGGGTGCGGGCTATCATCAGTGATTTCTTTGGAAGACCACCTCTGGTTGATATTGACCCGGACAGGGTAGTGGCCATTGGTGCAGCAATTCAAGCCGATATCCTGGTGGGCAACAAGCCAGATGAAGACTTGCTGTTGCTCGATGTGATTCCCTTATCCTTAGGTGTAGAAACCATGGGTAAGCTGGTCGAGAAAATTATCCCGCGTAATACCACTATTCCGGTCGCGCGGGCGCAGGAATTCACCACCTTTAAAGATGGTCAGACGGCGATGGCATTGCATGTCGTCCAGGGTGAACGTGAACTGGTCGATGACTGCCGCTCGCTGGCGCGCTTTACGCTGCGTGATATTCCGCCGATGACCGCCGGTGCGGCGCGTATCCGGGTTGCCTATCAGGTTGATGCAGATGGTTTGCTGAACGTGACAGCGCGCGAAGAAACCAGTGGTGTACAAGCGCAAATCGACGTTAAACCTGCCTATGGATTGTCGGATAATGAAGTGGAAAGCATGCTCAGAGAATCCATGGAGCATGCCCAGGACGACATGGAGGCCCGGCGTTTGCGTGAACGGCAAGTCGAAGCGGATCGAGTCCTTGAAGCATTATCCGCTGCCATGCAGAAAGATGCTGATCAGTACCTGGACGCTAAGGAGCGCGCTGCGATCGAAGCAGCCGCACAATTACTAGATGAGGTTCGTGGTGGTACGGATCAACGGGCGATTAAATCCGCCATTGAACAACTCGAAAAAGTCAGCACGGTTTATGTTGATCGGCGTATGAATGCTAGCATTCGTAATGCCATGGCGGGGCATTCAGTTGATGAGTTTAAGTAGTATTGGCCCGTACTCAGGTTGCCCGGCGTATTCTTTTTGTGACGCGCTGTGAATACATCCCCGTACGCTCGCCAGCAGCTTCCCTGCTGCTGACGGTCACAAAAAGAATACGCCGGGCAACCTGAGTACTAGTGTGTATGTGTTAACAAGGTTTAGTTGCTTATGCCGAAAATTATTTTTTTACCCCACGAGGAGATTTGTCCTGAGGGTGCTGTATTGGAAGTGGAGACAGGTACCACTATATGTGATGCCGCGCTCGCTAACCATATTGATATTGAACACGCCTGTGAGAAATCCTGTGCCTGTACGACCTGTCACGTGTATATCCGCGAAGGTTTTGATTCGCTCGAAGAATCTGATGAAAATGAGGATGACCTGCTGGATAAAGCCTGGGGCCTGGATCCGGATTCACGCTTAAGCTGTCAGGCAAAAGTTGCTGATCAGGATCTGGTCGTGGAAATACCGAAATACACCATCAATATGGTGAGTGAAACTCATTAGAAGGCTATTGATATGGAATTAAAATGGACCGACACGCTGGATATCGCCATAGAACTGGATGAAAAACTTCCCGACGTAGATCCTAAAACAGTTCGCTTCACTGATTTGCGCACCTGGGTACTGGCCCTGGATGGCTTTGAAGATGATCCTGATCACTGTGGCGAGAAAATATTGGAAGCGATACAGATGGCCTGGATTGAAGAGCGCGAATAGGGAGGAGTGGGCCAAAACACCTCATTCTGATGCACGCCGGTATCCGGCTATACGTGGTCTGCCCTCGTCTACGTCCTAAAAGCCCAAGCCTTGCAAGTCCCGTGAGGAACTAATTGAACAATGGGTTAAAG
>CAYPEL010000006.1:21965-37201 GCA_964409635.1 uncultured Gammaproteobacteria bacterium
CACCTCAGATAATAGAGATAATGAATTGATTATCTGGGACAGGCCCAGTTTAAGTACCGAGTATGATTTGCCTAGAAACGTATAAAGTGTCGGTAAATTTAAATTATAAGATTGGTGAGTTATTGCGGGTGGTAAGTATAATAACTAACTGATAGATAATAAATTATTTAACCGTACCGAAACTTTGTTTACTCTAGGCCTGTCGGGTACCTTGACACATAATTTTGACGCTTTTAATTTTCAATTATAAATATTTGATTTTAAAAGAATATTATATTGGTATGCTAAATGCATATGGACTTTAGTTTGAGAAGAGGTGGTTTCTTGTTTTGTGTAGTGAAATAAACAGAGCCAAGAGTGTAAAACTATAATTTTACTGACTATTTAGAAATGGTCGATTTAGTTATATACATCTATGTTTAAGGCATGCTGATGTGCAAGTATTCATCGGAATTTAAGAATAATTGCTGTATGGACTTGAATTGCGACAATTTACATGGAGGAGAAAGGAATTGAATAAATTAGTTGCTATATCAATAGTTTTTATAGTGCAGCTTTTAATTGGTTCTCACAGTTATGCTGTGGGATTGGGGACTGCTTATAATGCATCCGAATACGCACTAACATTAGGTCCAAATGAACCCGAAGCAATGTTTGTAACTGACCCGGTTTATGGTGTTGCTTTTAAGAAAAACCGTAATACAGTGAGAATAGTTGCGGTCGGAAAAACGTACTTGGGAGCGGACTCTCATTTTCGACTTGCTCTTGATGAGTATGAAGTAGATTACATAAAGCAGTATATCCAGATAGATATTAGAAAGAATGGAACAGTTACAGGCTATACTAAAATATATGGGTATATTGATGAAGGTGATGATGGAATCATTCTTGAGGGAGAAGTGCCTGATTCGGTAGGTAAGCCAAAAGGTTTATTATTCTCAGGTAAATACACAGGATTTGACGAAAATATTTCACTAGGCGACAATTACGTGGCAGCAGAAACTAGGGACTTTGGTGGTTGGGCTGCGCAATTTGGTACTGTAGAGCCTTTGCATCTAATCTTTAGGGATATGTTTGATAATGCAAAAGATTGGCCAGGACTTAGTTGGTTTTTTGAGAATAATAACCGGCGGCACCGTTCATACACACATAAGTATGTTGATCTAGCTGACCAAAATAATAATTTTAATGACAGGTACGGGCTAAGACATGACAGTCAGGTATTCTTGTTCAAAGCAACTGCAATACAGGTTGTCCCAATTCCTGCTTCATTGGCGTTGCTGGCATCAGGTTTCGTTGCTTTAATGACTGTGGGTCGTCGCCGCAGAGTGGTTGTCTAGGCTAGCTTAGTAATAGTAAAAACATTAAGGTAGAACAGTATAACAATCAACTAGAGCAGTGATAACCATAGTTAGATAAAAGCTTATCTTCTATTTAAATAATTGCATTAAATTTAGAGGTATGAAATGCGCACGTTGTTGTTGGGCAGGGGATTTTTAACAGTTAGCAAAGGGTGCCACTTATGTATAGCAGTCATGCTATCTTTGATGTATGGAAACGTGATTGCTGCAGCTGAGTATGATCTTTACCGTACATTAAGTGGAGCAAGCTTGACCGTGATCGAGCTAGATCTGCAACCTATTGACAGTAGTGGCACTGTTAATGATCCAACAGACGATATTGTTGGAGACGGAATTGCCGAAACATCTGTGGCCTTTGAAAGTTATTCTGGTGTTTTTGACGTTGTTGACGGTAACAGGGCAGTTTATCAAGCAGTCAGTCAATATACTGATGCAGACACTATAATAAAGAGAGTGATAAATACCGCGACATCCAACGTTGATGTTAAACTTGTTGCTATATCGCTCAAAAGTGTTTCACCTGTTTCGTTAATTATTGATCAAGGTTTGTCCACTCAGTCGAATATAACGGTCAATATTAAGTTGATTGGTGGCGCTATTGCTGGACTAGGAGGGGTTAGTGGGTCAATGGAGATAACCGGTGCTACAGGCGGTACATTTGTTATCCCATCCGCAAATCCAAGTCACCCGAACAGCGGGCAAGGAATGCCAGCTGAAGCGATATTAAAGCTTACTGAGGTGTCTAATCCGTCTAACGTCAGGGACGCTGTACTATTTGGACATTCATTGATCACCCAAGCTGCTACGAGTTGGGGTAGTGAAAAGCCCTCGCGTGACGCCAGGGTGATCCCTGCTTTGGCGGATACGGTTACAGGTTTGCCAACCAACGCTTTTTACCCAGCTACCACAGCAGGAAAACTAGAAACACTTACTCTCATTGAAGAGGATAATAGTTTCGGGAGTTATGTCCAGACGCTCATTCCTGCAGTTACTATAGGTTCGTCGGTTCTTACTTGCTTCTACGAGTGCAAGCCTGAGCAACCACCTGATTTTCCTGCTACTAATCCTGCTCTGCAGCAGACAACTACGCTGATGATCAATAATCAGAATACACCGGATGCTACACATTCTAATACTCATATAGCGCATATCGTATTTTTTGATGGGAATGAAAATCCATTAGCGCGGGCTGATGTGAGTTTATCTGGCCATGATGTTGATGAGCTAAACGTTTGTGCAACGATCGATGCCGCTAACGGCACAGCGAGGGAGCCGTCTGCTGGATTAATTAAAATTGCGGTTGAAGATACTGCGCTTTATCAAACCCAGCCTTCAGGTGCACCTTATCCCGCAGGTATTGGTGTGAACGCTACGATAAAAACTCTTTTAGGATCATTTTTACCAGCTAATCCCGATCCCTACGATGTGGCAAACAAGGTGGTGTCGATTGACAAGACCGTGTGTAATGCGACGTCAAATGATGTGGTTACTGCAGAATTTTACGAGACTACAGAAATCCAGGCAGTGCCTTTGGTAGTGCCGCAGTTGCTTGATAGTACTTCACCTTAAGTAGTAGTCTCATAAGGCTGAAGTCCGAAATAAATAGGGATTCGAAACGCGAAATTTGGAGTAATTTGTAAATAATGAGTAGGGTAAGTAGTTGCGTAAAGTGAAAACTGACACGCATGCTGTAATAATTTAACATGAAAGAGGTTGAGGTGAATAAAATGTCTGCAAACAAAAAATACGTAAAAAATTTAGCGAAAATGGTAACGATGTCAACAATTTTTGCATTGTCATCTATCGCAAACGCTGCAACGGTAACTTTACCAAGTCTGACGGCGAATCCAGCAAACACCATTACATCTGGTGATCTGGTTTTTGATCAGTTTACGATATCAAACCAGGGTTCCAATGTTACTCTGGATTTTGCCAACATTACTGTGACAGATATTACTGATAATGGTGATGGAGCTGGTATACGATTTGATATTCTAGATGGTATGTTTGATCTGATTGCGACAGAAGGTGCTAGCGTCCTGCTTACTTACCGCGTAACGACCACCAAACCGTCACTGTCCAGTGCTTTTCTGGGATTCGGCGGATGTACTGCCAGCCCTACCACTGGTGCTGACTGTACTGGCGTCTCGAAAAGCGGCAATGGCTCAGTCAATATGACCCAATTAGTAGCATACAATGCTAATTTCGTGCAAAATATTCTAGACAACGGTGGATTTAACGCTTCTGCTACAGATGCAATTCCAACTACGCCGCTTCATCCAATGGCAACTGTACAACTTTTTGTTGATGTAGCAGCCGGCACCGGTACAGCTGCCCTGCTGTCATATGAAGAGCGTTATGAAACTACTGTGATTCCAGTGCCAGCTGCACTCTGGCTGTTTGGTTCTGGTCTACTGGCCATGTTCGGAATCAGTCGTCGGAAAGCTTGAGTATTCGTGTTGAAATGTAGATGACTGAATCGTATAGGAATAGGGTGGGACGATTATGATGCGACTGCTTAGTAAAATATGGTTATTAGGTTCTATTATGGTGTATTCACAAGTAGGAATCACACAGGAAAATGCTGTGGCGGCTTCAGTGTTGTCCTGTGAATATGAATGCAAAATACTAAGTAACTTTACACTGCGTGAAGCATCGACAGTGTTGATCGCCAACGAAAATCAAGATTTAGGCGGTCAGCATACAGTCACACATCGTGCCCATCTCGTGTTTCTCGACGGCAATGAAAACCCCATCATACGTTCCTATGTTGATCTTAGTGGGAATGACTTAGATGAAGTCAGTGTGTGCCACTCAGTGACCGATCACCTCCGTGGTGGGAGTGTATTTTCACAAGCCGTACCACCCGCAGCCGGTTTGGTCAAGATTATTGTTGAAGAGGCAAATCCAGCATTTGTTAATCCGGCCAGTCCGGATCTGTCAGCATTTCAACCAGGCACAGGTATTGTAGCCTGGACCAGAAGCGCTATTGGTTCATTTAAGCTGGGTCAGATATTTTCCCAAACACCACTTCAGTTTGAACCAGATCTATTTGGAGATGCCAACTCGCCCGCAGACACGGCAAGAACTTTATGCAACCAGGATAAAGCGTTTACTACAAATGCAAACGATACTTTAAGCAGTCTCCTATCCGCTCCGTATGTAGCCCCAGCAGGAGCGCTTGCAGTTGTTGGAGATACTTTGGAGTGAAACTGTTCTAATGTAACGGTTATTACTGAAAATTTGCTTATACCTTATACTAGAGTTTACAGAGATCCGCTGTGAACTCGATATCACTACTAATGCTGTAAAATAAAATAATCCGGTCAGTTTGCCCACTCCAAGTAACTTTGAGCAGCCTCTAGTCTTCACTATTTACCGAATTTCAGCAGTCTTGATTATTAAACAGTCAGTAAGTGAAATTCTTTTGTGCAATCTAAGCAGCATTCCTGTGTTCAAGTAGAATGATTTTGATTCTCCAGTTTCAGGTATGACGAATATAATGTACACAACTGAATTATTCACTAAACACACAGTATTAATCATTCTGCTTTTGGGTCTTGTTGTTGCCTGTGGCGGAAAGGAAGAACGCAAGGTTCAGCATCTTGAGCGTGGTTTGCAGTATCTGGCCGAAAATAACTATGAAAAAGCCAGGATCGAATTCAAAAATGCGGGGCAGATTGATCCAAAAGAGGCTCAAGTCTACTGGCGTCTAGGTGCTATAGAAGAACACAATGGCGGGTATGAAAAGGCATTTGAATATTATGCCACCGCGATTGAACTTGACGCCGAATTAATTCAGCCTCGGTTAAAAGTTGCAGAAATATATATTGCTCATGCAGCTGCCTCTAGATCACGATCAGATACATCGGCTGAAGCGAATGCACTGGGTCTGGCTTCGGAGCAGATAAAGGAAATCCTGGCGCGTGATGCAAATCATCCAGAAGGGATGCTGCTGCAGGCAACACTCTGGCTGCAAGAGGGAGAGACAGAAAAGGCAATTCAACAACTCGAAAGTTTGATTGCGCGAAATGCCGGGCATCAATCAGTAGTAGTGCTGCTAGCCAGATTGTATACACAGAATAAGCGCGCTAGCGATGCCGAAACCGTTCTTGTCAATGCTGTTAAGCAAGCGAGTGATAATCAGCAACTGCGTGAAATACTGGCGCGGTTTTATGAACATCAGGGCAAAAATAATAAGGCAGAGCAAACATTCCGTAGCCTCGTTGAGGCATTCCCGGAAAATTCTGATCATCGGATTTCACTGGCTGCTTTTCTAGCGCGTTCCAGACAGTATGCTGAGGCAGAAGTCATAATACGCGAAGCAATTTCCATTGATCCGGCCAACGAGAGTATTTACTCGCAACTTGTCAATCTTATACTTGCCGATCGTGGAATCGACACTGCAATCGATGAACTCGTGTCGGTCACATCAAGTAATCCAAACTTAACAGCACTTCAGTTCAGTCTGGTTGGCCTGTATCGGAAAAATGATCAGGATACAATGGCCAACCAACTGCTTGAGAAGATGATCGATATACATGGCACGAAACCCAAGGGATTACGTGCACGAGTGATACTGGCTGACTGGCTTGCAAACAATAGTATTCAGGAAGGGAAAATTCGATTATTACTTGAAGAGGTGCTTAAAGAGAATCCGCAGGACTTTAACGCCTTGTTGCTTCGAGGCCGGATTGATGTGAGTAAGAGTAACTGGCTCGACGCGATAAATGATTATCGCCTGGTAATGAAACAACAACCTGATTCGGTTGAGCTTCTGAAGCTGCTTGCTGTGGCATATACAGGTAATAAAGATCTGGATCTGGCTAAGGATACTTTGGTAAGAGTGATAAAGCTGGCGCCGGAGGACATAGAATCGCGGCTGCAACTTGCCAATCTTTTAGCTGAGCAGGAAGATGGCGTTAGGATGGCGTTGGAGCAGTTGGAGACTGTGCTGGAGCAGTCACCGGGCCATCTGAAAGCACTGGCTCTTAAATTTGATTTGCTGGCATTAGTGGGTGATGTCAAAGGCATGATGAATATTGCCATGTCAATGCAGAAATTTGTGCCGGAAAGCGAGGATGGTTTTATACGTGAAGCACGCTTGCTTGTGGCGCAAAAAAAATATGATGAAGCGGTTCTGATCGTTAACCGAGTGCTGGCTAAAAACCCGGACAGTATTGACGGTCTGTTGATTAAAACTGATATTCTAACTGCGCAGAGAGCGTATGGTGAGGCATTGAATACTAACCGGCAACTCCGGGAACTTAGGCCGGAGAGTGCGATTAGTTATTTGCGTGAGGCTCGGCTTTTACGCGCACGTCAGGATAATGAAGGAGCAATCCGGGCTTATAAAATAGCACTTGATAAAGCGCAGGATCTGACGGATGCTCTGACTGAGCTGGTTGATCTGGAGGTGTCTTCCGGTAAAACAGCTGAAGCGAAAACCAGATTAACCGAATTACTGAAGAAAAGTCCTGATCACCCAGTTGCTAACAATTTACTCGGTATTGTTTTATACAGAGAAAAGGATTATAGAAGTGCCGAGCAGGTGTTTCTCAAGCAGCTGTTGTTGGAAGGGAAGAACGAAGCGCTTTATTCCCAACTTGCCGGTGTACGGGTTGCCCGGAACGACATGCAAGGTGCAGTGTCTGCCTATGAGGCAGGACTCAAGGTATTCCCAGCATCGCTTCGTTTAACGGTTGAACTATCCGGTATCCATGAATTACAAGGGAATTTCGACACGGCGATAGATTTGTACGAGAGGGTACTCGCCAGAGAACCCGACCATGTCGTTAGCATGAACAATTTGGCGGCTCTGCTTTCTGATCACCGGACAAATGACCGGAAGAGTCTCGAGAAAGCCGCCAGTTATGCGGAGGTGCTGTCAAAAACCGAACATCCAGTGTTCAGGAATACCGCGGGCTGGGTTTATTATCGTTTGGGTGAATATGACATGGCACTGAAGCTATTATTAAATGCCGCTGAAGCGATGCCCAGTGTGGCGGTTTTCCAGTATCACCTGGGAATGCTACGCTACAGTATGGGTAATTTAACAGCGGCCAAAGAACACTTGGAAAAGGCATTGACTGATGAGCCGAAATTTGCAGGTGTGGAGGAGGCGCGCCGCGTTCTAAGTAAACTCTAGTCGGTTATGTACTACGCGCTTACGCGGCTTGCTTTTTACGAGTGCTGGAAACAATAAACCCGCAAGCCCGGAGCCAAATAACCATAACGCGGCAGGCAATGGTGTTGCCAGGGTTACAGGTGAACCGATATCGTTGTCGTGCACAGCCCATGCAAAGTAATTTGCAGTCTTTATGCTTGCCCCCTGGCCACCGAATCTGAAACTGAAATGCCATGCTCCTAAGGTGAAAGGTGAAAATTCTGTGAAGGACCAATAGGTATGCACCTGGTCATTGAGGTTTACAAAAGGTCCCGAGTTGGTGAGTCCCCACCCTGGCTGTTCTGGATTACCCAGGGTATCTCGATAGGAGAGATTGCCCAAAGTTTCGTAAAATAGTGAGGCCATTTCACTGTAAACTGTGGCGTTGTCTGCGGTGAGCACGTTATAGCCACAGTCTGTTCCGGTATAAGCAAAGTTACACCCGTCATCGGCGATATCGACAATATTTGGCAGTCTCCAGTCACTATAATTACCGATAGCTAGATTTGCTGCCCACGCATTAGCATTGCCCCAGGTCATAAGGCCGTCAGAGTGAGAATAGCCGTCATCAAATGATGATGCGATACTGTTATTGGCATCTGCCAGCCAGGTAATATTTAGTACGGTGTCATAGTACGCTTCCGTTGTTGCAGGGTTACCGTCCAGGTCGCGCGCCTGTAAGGTGGTTTGCCATGTCCCTTGACCATTGACAGGAGCGGCCTCTGCTGTGGTCACGAAAAAATTGATAGCGCAGTACAAAATGGTTACAACAGGGTAAAACATTTGATGACTTCTCCCGAAAAGGGTTTAGCAGAATGTCACGATTTAACGGTTCTTCTTACATGCTCTTTAATAGCTCGTATTTGTAATTGTACCAAATAGTATGCCGTGATCGACGAATTAACTGGTTGCTCCTAAATAATTAATAAGCCATTCATTTTAAAGAATAAAAACCGAGTGTATGGTATCGTAGTTTACGATATACACGTCAATACTGGAAAATCGTATCGAAACACTCGGTTTTCATGATAATAGTGCCCTATGAGGGCGTCACCTGCCTGCTCAATCAATCCCTGGTGCACCTGCAAAAATTTAGCTTCCTCTGTGTGTAGCCGGGCTGAGCCTGATTTCCTCCTTTTCTTCGCTTTGGCAGGCGATCTGTTTGCCTGAATCCCTATCCAGACGGTACACTACGCTATTCATTTCCAGCTGGCTAAGCCCACGTTTTTTCGCGGGTTTACGCTGACTTTATCAAAATTTTATGAGCAGGAGTCATGAATGGCAATTGAACGTACTCTGTCCATCGCTAAACCCGATGCAGTGGCAAAAAATGTAATCGGCGAAATCTATAGCCGGTTTGAAAAAAATGGCCTGCGTATTATCGCAGCCAGAATGATGCAGTTGAGTCAGGAACAGGCGGAAGGATTCTATGCGGTGCATAAAGAGCGCCCATTTTTTAACGATCTGGTCTCATTTATGACCTCAGGCCCGGTTATCGTGCAGGTGTTGGAAGGTGAAGATGCTATTAGCAAGAACCGGGAACTAATGGGTGCCACTAACCCGTCAGAAGCCGCCGCCGGAACAATACGTGCCGATTTTGCCAAGACAGTTGACGAAAATGCAGTTCACGGCTCGGATGCACCAGAAACCGCTGCCGTTGAAATCAACTATTTCTTCCCGGAAGGGGTTTGTGAGCGCAAACGCTAACCAGGCATCACGAAAAATGAACCTGCCAACTGATAAGGTGAATCTGCTGGATTTTGCCCGGGCTGCTTTAGCCAGCTGGTTTGAAAGTATCGGCCAGAAACCGTTTCGCGCCACGCAGGTGTTGAAATGGATTTACCAGGAAGGTTGTGATTCGTTTTCCGGAATGACCAATCTCAGTAAACCCCTGCGTGAGCAACTGGAAACCCTTGCCGTGATCGAGGGGCCTGAAGTTGCCAAAGCGACGCATTCGAAGGATGGCTCGCGGAAGTGGCTGTTTAAGTTGCGTGATGGGAACTGTATTGAGTCGGTGTACATTCCTGAGGACAACCGCGCTACGCTTTGTGTGTCATCACAGGTGGGTTGTTCCTTAAATTGCAGTTTTTGTTCGACAGGACAGCAAGGTTTCAACCGCAATCTCACCACCGCTGAAATCATCGGCCAGGTTTGGCAGGTGAGTCGGTTGCTGGCAGAAGACGCAAGCGGGCCGGCGCAGGTTTCTAATGTGGTCATGATGGGTATGGGCGAACCCCTGCTCAACCTGGAAAACGTTGTGCCTGCGATGAACCTGATGCAGGATGATTTTTCATTTGCCTTATCCAAACGCCGGGTTACGCTCAGCACGGCGGGCGTGGTGCCTGGTCTGTACGAGTTGGCAAAAGTATCTGATGTCAGTCTCGCGTTATCACTGCACGCCCCGGATGACGCGCTGCGGAGCAAGCTGGTGCCGTTGAATCGTAAGTACCCGATTAATGAAGTGCTTGATGCTTGCTGTGAGTACGTAGGCGAGGGCAGGAGGAGAGTCACTATCGAATATGTCATGTTGCAAGAGGTTAATGATCTGGACAGCCATGCGCGGGCATTGGTTGAAGTACTGCGCAAGGTGCCTGCCAAGGTGAATCTCATCCCATTCAATCCATTTCCTTCGACTGTTTATAAACGCAGCTCGAATCAGCGGATAGAGCGATTCAGAGAAATCCTCCACGACTCGGGTATTGTAACCATTACCCGGAGAACACGTGGTGATGATATAGACGCCGCTTGTGGTCAGTTGGCCGGTGAGTTTCAGGATCGTACCCGCCGGCGGGAACGTGTACAACTCAAGGCGGCGGGAGGTCATCTATGAAAAGATTGCAGCAGGTAGTTACTCTGTTCGTGGTCGTGTGGCTCACAGCTTGTGTGCAGTCACCGTCAAAAAAACCGGCAGATAAAACCAAGCAGGCAGAAATCAACACCCAGCTCGGTATTGAGTACCTGCGAGAAGGTATCTACGAGACTTCACATCAAAAGCTTGAAAAGGCGTTAAAACAGGATTCCCGCTACGCACCAGCGCATGATGCTATCGCTGTGCTTTATGAGCAGATTGGTGATCCTGATAAGGCTGAAACTCACTATAAGCGTTCCCTGGCACTGGATCGTAAGAATGCTTCAACGCTAAATAATTATGGTCAGTTTTTATGCAGGCAAAACAAACTTGAGCAAGCCGAAAGTTATTTCCTCAAGGCGGTAGAAGATAATTTATACCGTTACCCTGAAATGATTTACACCAATGCTGGCATTTGTGCGGCTAAGACGCCGAATCTGCGCAAAGCGGAAAATTATTACCGGAAAGCACTTACGTCCAATAAAAAATATCCCCCGGCGCTTAAAGAAATGGTTCGTCTTAGCTTCTCTCAGGATAATTATCTGGGTGCGCGAGCCTACCTGCAGCGCTATGAGGCACAAGGGCCGTTGACTGCCGAATTGTTATGGATTGCCGTGCTGACAGAGAAGCAACTGGGTGACAGAATTGCCTTGTCAAAATATAAACTGCTTTTGAAAAAGAAATTCCCGGATTCTGCGCAGGCTAATCAATTGCGTAAGTGGGATAATGAACAATCACGTTGATCAAGCGAGTAAGCCGTTAGATGCTGTTGATATTGCCAGTGCGCTTCAGCAGGTTGGCAGCCAGTTACAGACCTTAAGAGCTGAACAAAAACTAGGTCTTGAGGAAGTGGCCGAGCGCTTACGCCTCTCGCCGGGTGTACTAGGTGCTATAGAGTCAGGTGATGTTGATAGCTTGCCCTCCATGACCTTCGTGCGGGGTTATATCCGTTCCTATGCGCGCCTCTTAAAAGTTGATGCGGAGGAATTATTAGCCCCGCTTGGCGAAACCAGCAGTCTGTTTGTGCAACCGCTGACAGTAAAAAAACCGTTGCAATACCAGTCGCCGGTGTCACTGATATCGGGCAAATGGATTACCCGGGTGTTGCTGATAATCGGCGTAGCCGTTTTACTGGCCTTTGCGTTCCCTGCGCTCGAACGTTTGCTTTCCTCAAAGGATCAACAGGCCAGTACACCCCAATTACAATTACCGAAAGCGGTAGGTCTAGTAGAAAAAATACCCATGGCTGATGCAAGGCAGGAAGCTGCTGAGACTGATGTTGTGGTTAATAGGGCAGTTGAGCAGGTAATGGAACCAACGGCCAGCTCTCCAGTCAATGAAGTTGTTCAGGAAGCGGATGCGCCTAATCAAGCAGCACAACCCGTTGAGCTTTCCTTATACTGCAAACAAGACAGCTGGGTAGAGGTAAGCGCTGAAGGCAAGAAATATCTGGCGGGGATCATGCGGGCGGGTACTTCGGAAACTATTAAGGCACAACCGCCATTTGATATTTTAATTGGTAATGCGCCGTCCGTTGATATTGAGTACAACGGCGTACCTTTTGATTCCACTCCCTTCAGGCGCGGTAAAGTTGCCAGTTTTACACTTGAATAATTAACCAGATTATGTCCAAGAGTTTGCAAGCCATCCGTGGTATGAATGATGTTTTGCCGGATCAAACGGCTAAATGGCGCTATGTTGAACAAACGCTTGCAGCGCTTTTGGCAGCCTATGGTTATAAAGAAATCCGCATGCCGATTGTTGAAAAAACCGAACTTTTCAAACGTTCCATAGGCGAAGTTACCGATATTGTTGAAAAGGAAATGTATACCTTTGATGACCGCAACGGTGACAGTCTGACTTTGCGGCCGGAAGGTACAGCTAGCTGTGTGCGCGCCTGTATCGAGAATGGCTTGCTGCAGAATCAGATTCGCCGCCTCTGGTATATAGGGCCGATGTTCCGGCATGAGCGGCCTCAGAAAGGCCGCTACCGTCAATTTCATCAAGCCGGTGTGGAAGTGTTCGGACTCGATGGCCCGGATATCGATGCTGAATTGTTATTGATGACATCACGCCTGTGGCAACAACTTGGTTTAAGCAATCTAACACTGCAAATCAATTCACTTGGAACCAGTACTGCGCGTAGCCACTATCGGGATGACTTGGTGAGCTATTTCCGTTGCCACTTGACGGAACTGGATGCAGATAGCCAGCGGCGCCTCGAATCCAACCCGTTGCGTATTCTCGATAGCAAGAACCCGGCGATGCAACATTTGATAGAACAGGCGCCACGCCTTGCAGATTATTTAGACGATGAGTCAAAGCAGCATTTTTCCCAGCTTTGTAGCTTACTTGACCGGGCCGGCCTGACCTATGAGATTAATCCCCGCCTGGTGCGTGGGCTGGATTATTATGGCGGTACCGTTTTTGAATGGATTACCGATCAACTTGGCGCACAGGGTACCGTTTGTGCGGGAGGCCGGTATGATGGCCTGGTGGAATGGCTGGGGGGTAAACCAGTAGCGGCGATCGGTTTTGCATTGGGGCTTGAGCGCTTGTTGGCATTGCTTGAAATTCAGGGCGTCGAAATCCCCGCTGAGCATGCTGATGTATACCTTATTCTGGCCGGTGAGTTGGCCGTTGAAAAAGGCCTTCTACTGGCTGAACAATTGCGTGACGACTTGCCGGGTGTCCGGTTGTTAACGCATTGTGGTGGCGGAAGTTTTAAGAGTCAGTTTAAAAAAGCCGATCGCAGTGAAGCGACATATGCCTTGATTTTGGGTGAAGAAGAAATTGAAAACAACACGATTGGCATCAAACCAATGCGTAAGCAGGGCGGTCAGGTGTCTGTTTCAATCGACGAACTGGTTCCCGAACTTCGTAAATTACTTGCGCAGTAACCTATTATTAATATAGAGACAGGAGTAGCGGTGTAATGACACACGCATCAGAAAAAGAGCAGATAGAAACGTTCAAAAAATGGTGGAAAGAAAACGGTACTTCAATTGTATCCGGCTTATTGATCGGCCTGGCGATATTGCTGGGTGGCAAGGCATGGTTTGGTCACCAAGAGCGGCAAGCTACCAACGCCTCCAATCTATACGCGCAATTAATGAATGCTATCCAGAGTGAAAGGGATGAAGAAGCCAGGGCTCTTGCCAACCAAATAATTTCCAGTTATTCCAACACCGGCTATGCGCCTATGACGGCCTTGGCGCTGGCGCGTATTGCCGTTAATAACGGTGAGCTTGAAGCGGCACAAAGCCAGTTGCAGTGGGCGCTGGATAATAGTGACTCGATAGAAATTAAACACGTGGCGCGGCAACGTATAGTGCGGGTAATGATCGGCCAGGAAAATTATTCCGGCGCGCAACAACTGTTGGAATCCACTGGTGAGCAAGGCGTCTACGAATACCAGTATACGGCTTTGCGGGGTGACCTGGCAAAAGCCCAGGGACAGCTGGTAGAAGCTGCAGAAGCTTACAAGGTTGCGCTTGATCAAATGCCAGCGCAGGCTCCGGATAGCAGGCTTATTCAGGTTCAATACGAAATGCTTGCGGGCCTGATACCTGAAACTGATACACAATAAGCGGACAGATTTAATATCTGCTATCGAGTATTTTTAGAGCGCAACTAAAGTTAAGGGTAAATAAATTGGCCGCTGAAAACAGTAAAGCAAGAGATGCCAGGCACCTGCCTAATCTATCCGCAGTAGCCTTGTTTATTTGGCTGTCTTTTATTGCTAGCGGTTGTGCCTGGTTGGGTGATAAGGACAATGCTGCGCCACCCGCGAAATTGACAGAATTCGATAAAACCACCCATTTAGTAAAAGTCTGGAGTCACGATACCGGTAAGGGTACCGATGGCCATTTACTGAAACTTGTTCCTGCCGTGTCTGGTGGGCAGGTTTTTTTGGCTGATCGGAATGGCCGGATAGAGGCGCTGGATGCCGAGAACGGCAAACGCGTATGGAAAACTGATATAGAGGCACCGCTTTCGGCGGGCCCTGGTGTCGGCGGTCAGTTAGTGTTGGTGGGCACCAGTAATGGTGAACTGATTGCACTGGACACCGAAGACGGCGGAGTGCAGTGGCGTATCGCCGTATCCAGTGAAATCCTGGCGGTACCTAAAGAGCATTTCGGCGTGGTTATTGTGCAAACAGTAGACGGGAACCTCAGTGGTTATGATAGCGGGTCGGGAAAGCGCTTGTGGATATTTGACAGGACAGTGCCCACGCTTACACTGCGTGGCACCAGTAATCCCCTGATTATTGATGATATCGTCATGGCGGGCTTTGCTAACGGTAAAATAGTTGCCCTGGACATTCGTACCGGCCGCCAGGTTTGGGAAGCGACGGTTGCTGTACCACGCGGCCGATCTGAACTGGAAAGGCTTGTCGACGTCGACGCGGATCCGGTCATGTACGACGGGGTTTTATATGTCATTAGTTTTCAGGGTCAATTGGCGGCCGTTAGCCTGACAGACGGCGCGGTACTCTGGAGCAGGGAGCTGTCCTCATTCTCGGGTTTGTCTGTTGATAATGCCCAAGTCTATGTGACGGACGATATAAGTCAGATCTGGGCCTTGGAAAATGGGAGTGGGCGCTCCATGTGGAAGCAGGATGGTTTGCTGCACCGCGCAGTCACCGCTCCGGTACGTTTTGATGATTACGTCGTGGCGGGTGATTATGCAGGCTACTTACATTTATTCAATGTCAGTGATGGCAAGCTGGCTGAACGTGTCCGGGTCGACCGGGCCGGTATACAACTAGCCCCGGTAGTCAGCGGTTCTCGCCTGTATGTCCTCGGTGCTGGCGGCAAGTTAGTAGTCTATGAAATCAACAATTCTTTTTCTGCAAGCT
>CAYPEL010000007.1:0-36558 GCA_964409635.1 uncultured Gammaproteobacteria bacterium
CGGTCTAGCGGACTATGCAGCCATTTCATGGATTTAAGACTTTGCCGGACACAGGTGACCTGGGGCGCAAAAGGATCTGATCCGGTAAATTTTTAGCCGTGGTGCTTACTAGATGAAAACAACTATAAATATGACCAGCCCACACATTTTTAAATTCGGCAAGGACTGGGGTACTTACAGTCAATCTCTTTCAAAAAATAAAATTCTGTTGCAAGTATTCTAAGCAGAAGATACACCCAGAAAAATGACACAATACGAACAGCTTACATGGACGTCAGAAATGATAAAAAACTTCTGGGATTATGAATCACAATCTCCAGAACAATATTTTACATACAAACGCAGCACAGAAATCTCTCGTCAAATCAGCCGCTTCCTACAACCAGGAAACCAACTATTAGACTATGGCTGCGGACCCGGCTACTTAATTGACAAGCTGATGAAATCCGGATTCAAGGTTGCAGGGCTAGATTTCTCTGGAGATACAATAGACATAGTTAATAGGAATTTTTATAGCGACACTTCATTTCTTGGGGCTTATAATCTTGAAAAACTTCTAGAATCTAAGCTCAAATTTGACGCCGTCACGATAATTGAAGTTGTCGAGCATTTATATGATGAACCTCTCAATGAATTACTAACTACCATCCAGTCCCTTCTTAAACCTGACGGCATCGCGATTTTTTCAACACCGAACGAAGAAGACCTGGGAAAATCAATGATCCTGTGCCCGGTAACCAATCAAATCTTCCATCGATGGCAACACGTGCGAAGCTGGTCAAAACAGACCCTGAGTAAGCACTTAACTAACTATGGATTCGAAATAGTAAATACATTCACGACAAATTTCAGCGTCAGCTTCCAGACAGACCACAGCCAGCGCCCAATCAAGGATAAGTGGATTGCACTGCGGCGCAAAGTTAAAGATCAATTCAAACCACACCGTAAGCAGCCCCATCTGGTTGCCATAGCACGCAACAAAACCTATTAATTGTGACCAGGCTATTTATGAGTCGTCATATACCACGATTCAAACATTAACAATGCCCACAGCAAGTTAGTATGATTACGCCAACCTGACATATGCTGATTCCAAAGCTTTTTGACCTCTGAAATATTAAACAAGCCTTGCTGCTTAAGCCGCTCCTCACTCAATAATTCCTCCGCCCAGGCGTGCAGAGGACCCCGCAGCCAATCCTCAACGGGTGCACCGAATCCTCGTTTGGGCCTATCCGTCAATTTGACAGGCACATACTTGTTCATGACGTCTCTTAACACTCGCTTGCCACCCCGCTCGTCGAGTAAATATTCATCAGGCAGGCTCCAGGCAAATTTCACTACCCGGCTATCCAGCACGGGACAACGTACTTCCAGGCCTGTAGACATACTCGCCCTGTCCACCTTAGCCAGGATATCTCCCGGCAGGTAGCCAATAAAGTCAAGATGACGCATTTGTAATAAAGGACTTCCTTGATGAACCCAGTTCTGAGATATACTTAAATCCGATTGAATATCTTTTGCACCCTGTACCAGATTCCCTGGCGACGCATAGCGTGAAAACCTGTCAAGCAGTACTTCCTGCGGACTGCTTGCCGCCAGACCACGCATACGTCTTTGAAGCTTGGAACCAATTCTTTTCCAGCCAGTCATTTTGCCATGGTGAGGCGTCCGTCCATCCACCATGCTCCAGTTAATTTCTGAAAACGCATTGATTGATTTCGCCATCAGACTGCGCAAGCCGTGTGGGTAAGCCTGTACCCGTCGCCACTGTTTCAATGATTCAAAGTAATGCGTGTACCCACCGAATAGTTCATCCCCGCCGTCACCCGTTAGAACGACGGTAGCGCCTTCTCTGGCCATCCTGGAAACCAGTAAGGTAGGCAGCTGCGAAATATCTGCGAAGGGCTCGTCATAAACTATGGGCATTTCGCTCACTACATCCTGGCATTGCTGAGGTGTTACGTAGAGTTCGTGATGTTCTGTCCCCAGGTATTCAGCTATAGCTGCAGCAAAACCCGCTTCATTGAATTTTGGTTCGTTAAAACCGATTGAAAATGTTTTTACCGGCCGTTCTGTATTCTTTTGCATTAATGCCACAATGGTTGTCGAATCAATACCACCGGAAAGTAGCGCCCCCAAATCAACATCGGCGACCATCCGGTCTGTGACAGATGCCGTTAACAGGTGGTCAAGCTGATCTGTGGCCTCTTGATGGGATCCGCTAAAGGGTTCATTACATGCCTGCTCACAAACCTCTCTGGCCTGCCAATAGGGTTCAGAATTTACAGACCACGCAGGTGAATTCAATGGCAGGCGTAACAGACAACCAGGTGCAAGTTTACGAATATTGCTATAAATCGATAACGGTTCGGGCACCCAGCCATATTTTATATACTGGCCGAGTGCATCCCGGCTTATATCCGCGTCAAATTCAGGATGCACTGCCAGCGCCTTGAGTTCGGAACCAAACATAAATGCCTTACCACACCAACCGTAGTACAGTGGCTTCTTGCCAACGCGATCCCTTACTAATGTCAGGTTCTGTTCCGACCGATCCCATAGCGCAAAAGCAAACATGCCGTTGATGTGTTGCAATGTTTTATCGATCCCCCAATGCTCGATGGCGGATAACAGAACCTCGGTATCCGAGTGTCCCCTGAACTTAATGCCCGCCGAAACCAGCTCTTTCTGTATTTGCGGGAAATTATAAATTTCACCGTTGTAGCTCAAAACATAACGGCCGAACCGGGATTGCATGGGTTGATGTCCAGCTTCTGACAGGTCAAGAATAGATAAACGGCGATGCCCAAGAGCAATACCGGTAGCTTCGTCACACCAGATACCGCCAGAGTCAGGGCCCCGATGCCATAGTGCATCTGCCATTCTGGACACAATCGACTGTGGATCAGCTACTGACTGGATAAATCCGGCGATGCCACACATATTATTTCCTGATTATTATCGAACCCGGGAATCTTGCCCGCTATCATACGGTGAGATACAGGGTAAGCAACTTAGGTAAAGATGGATGCCGACCACCCTTAATCATGATAAAATTTGCCTAATTTAGTCATTAGCGCAAGTTTCCCAGGTATCTCTACACATGCATACCGTGCTCAAAAAGGTCACGAGGTTTCTTATTCTCGGGCTGCTTTTCTGGTTACCCAAAAAACGAAAAGTCCGGGTTGACCGCTGGTTACGCGGCAGAGAGGAATTTCGCAAACTGGAGCTGGCAGATGCCGTCATTGTGTCTTTTGGCAAGAGTGGCCGCACCTGGCTTCGCGTCATGCTGTCACGGTTTTTTCAGGTCAGATACGGTCTGGGCGAACGTCATCTGATCGGATTTGACAACCTGCATAATAAAAATCCTGCCATTCCAAAGCTGTTTTTCACGCATGATAACTACATCAAGGATTTTACCGGCAATGCAGACAGCAAGGCGGATTTCTATGATAAAAAGGTCGTGTTGTTGATCCGTAACCCCCTGGATGTCGCCGTGTCGCAGTTTTTCCAATGGAAATACCGCATGCGTCCAGGCAAGAAGGCGCTCAATCAATACCCGGCGCACGGTAGCGACACTGATATTTATGATTTTGTTATGTCGAATGATGCCGGTTTGCCGAAAATCATTGATTACCTCAACCTCTGGGAAGAAGAGTCGAATAAAATCAATAAGTTACTTATAATCAGATATGAGGATATGCGCACGAATACGGCCGATGTACTGGCTAGAATCGTTGAATTTTTGGGCACCCCCGGAAGCGATGAAGAAATCGATGAATCTGTCCGATTTGCTTCTGTCGAAAACATGCGCAACATGGAGACTAAGCGAACTTTCTGGCTTAGTGGCAGCCGTATGGTCGCGAAAGACCGTAAAAACCCTAACTCGTTCAAGGTTCGTAAGGCAAAGGTCGGTGGGTACCGTGACTATTTTGATGACAGCCAGATCGACACGATGAATCAATTGGTTCAAACGAAACTGGACCCTGCTTTTGGCTATAAAAGTGGATCTGGAGCTGATCAGGTGGCCGCTAACCAGTAGTATTTATTTAATTCTGGCACATCAAATAGTTTGGGTGCTCAGCCGGGATTCAGGTACAATTTTTATTTAGGTATTCGCACGAGGATTCAGCAATGCAACATTGCGTATTTATACAAACCAATCACAAACAGATTGTCGGCGCACTGGTTGCTGAATATGCATTGCGCCGCAACTCCAGCAACACTGATAAGTTCGACGTCAAAATCGTCGACACCAAGGATTATCCTTTTTTCAAGGCCCGCGAAGGTCAGCTCTATCTACGTGATAGTGTCAAACGCACCTGGTTGAATGATGACCTGCAGTCCTTTACGCCAACCCGCTTTATGCCACCTGAATTAATGGGCTACAAAGGCCGCGCTGTGGTTATCGACCCGGACATCTTTGCCATTGCCGATATCTGGGATCTGCTATCGCGTGACATGGAAGGCAAGGCCATCATGTGCCGCCCACGTTCGGGGACTAAAGGTATTATTGATCGCTGCTTGGCAAGTAGCGTGATGTTGCTGGATTGCGAAAAACTTAGCCACTGGAAAGTCGAGGAATCCTTCAATGAGATGTTCGACTTCAAGCGCGATTACATGCCCTGGATTTGTCTGCGCAGGGAAGACCGCGACACCATCGGCCTGTTCGAAAACGAATGGAATGATTTCGACAAACTGACTTCTAAAACAAAGATGCTGCACGTTACACGCCGTAAAACTCAACCCTGGAAAGCCGGCTTGCCAATTGACTGGCGCCCAGCGGAACGTTTCCGCCTGTTCCCACCCGTTGCCTGGTTAATGCGCGCCAGGCGGCATCTGTTCGGTGAATATGCACTGCTGGGTAATTACAAAGAGCACCCGGATCATAACCAGACCGTATTATTTTTCGGCCTGCTTAAAGAATGCGTCGACAGGGGTATAGTCACAGAAGACATGTTGCGGGATGAAATGCGGCACAACCATGTGCGGCACGATGCGTTTGAAGTTTTGGACAAAACCCCAGATCTGGAACCACCCGGTAATCCACCGCTAAAACTCTCGGCAGCCTAGTACTGTTTCAGTTTAATATCGACGTAAATTTTAGCCACAGAACTACTCAGAATAAAACCGCACTGATTTAACCTTTCCGAAGCTATTGGTGTTTCGCTTCGCGCCGGGCTTGGGCGTTAATTGCAGAGACAACATTACTGGCCGGCTTACGGAAAATTACTTGCGTCAAGCTGTCCCGGCGAAGATATCCGAGGTCGTTTTTTTCTATAAACTGTAATTGGCTGTGAAGGGTTATCTGCTCGATAAATTCTTCCTGCTTCTGCCAATGCAGCGCTTCATAATCACCCGGCGTAAAACCTTCTGTATAGCCTTTGTGAATATCGGCAATAAACAAACCTTCCGGCTTCAGAATCCGCCGAACCTCAGATAACACCTTTTCAAGCTCATAGGCATGATCCATCGAATTAGTATATACCGCGTCTACGCAATTATCCGGGAAGTCGATTTGATGAAAATCACCGGTTAACACGTAAGGATTATCTTTGCCTGGATTCAGGTCTATGCCGATGGCGAAATACCCAAGATTGCGCAATGCCTTGACTTCAGTACCCAGTCTGGCGCCCAGACAGAGTACTGTTCGCGCCTTCTTCAAGGCCTGACATTGCTCGAAGTCTTTTTTAAAGCGCGACTCATCGGCCAGTTCAGTTTCGTATAGCCGGTGTTTGATACGATCAAGTTTGTCGGCCTGGTGGTCAACATATTCACCGTAGGAAGTATATTTTCGCTGTGCCAACCCCTCGTCGCGCTGCCAGCGGCCCGATTCAAAGACCGATTGGCGCCGCTCGGCCTTCTTGGCTCTTTTCTTTTCCAACGCCTGCGGCCCGATACCGAAGCGTAGAATATTATAGATGCGTTTTCCTAATGCCATACTATAGCAACCTGCAGCAACGCTGGCTTTATTTTCCTGATTTGAGTGTACATGAAAGCCGCTAGTAGCGCACAGCCGATATTAAATTAATAACCGCTTGTCAGCCAAAAGAATAATCTGAAATAATACACCGCTATGCCGCAGGCTCATAATTACTTAAATAAGGCACAAAATGAAGCCGCAGGTATGGCTGGCCGTCTGGGCATAACCGGCCTCTATCTATTTTCCTTCGGCGCGTGGTTACATAAAGGTGTGGCCATCGCAGGCATTAGCCTGATGTTAGTAGCAGCCTGGTTAGATAGAAAAGCAATCCTTGCGACAGTTAAGCACTCTCCGCTTGTAGGGCTAACACTGGCACTTGGATTTTATATACTAGCCAGAACCCTACTGTCGCTAAGTACCGACAGTGTTAATTCTGCCCTGCATCTAAAAGACGGCCTAAGAATTTTTTATCTGTGTGGCTTCTTACTCATTGCCTGGCATATGGCGGCCAGCCAAAAAAGAATTATCACTGTCTTTGCCGTTGCTTTTGCGGGTTTTCTAATCGCCCGGCTGTGGCACTTTGACTGGTCTTTTTCAGCAACTATACCCTGGTGGAAGCTTCGGCAGGGACTTGGGTTACCCGAAATTGCGTTCGGCTACTATGCAACCACGGCTATGCTGGGTCTATTAATTTTTTTCCCAAGGGTTTACGGCAATCTTAGATCAAGCACTCTGCGTACTGCTGCTAGTATCATCTGGATCCTTTTAATCGCGATGACGGCACAAGGTATAGTATTTTCTCAGTCACGCTCCGTCTGGCTTTCATTACTCGTGGTGACACCTGCCTTGCTGTTTGCTCTATGGAAGCAGCTAAAGCCGATAAAAAATACAGCCAAACATATCCTGATTTTCTTGATGCTTTCGTGCACAGTTGCGCTAATCTTCCTTAACCAGGACACCCTGATGCAGAGGATGACGCTTGAGCATGAAACCTATACTCATGTGCTGTCAGGAGATTTTGAAAATATAAGCAGCGAAAACGAACACGGACATGGGAACAGCGTCGGTGCCCGCTTAGTCCTGTTTAAGGAAGGCATTGAACACTGGCTGGATAATCCCTTATTTGGCAAAGGCCCAGCCGCATCTAAAATAATTTTGCATAAAAGTGATGACGCGATCCTTGCCCAGCTCAACGACTGGCACAATGCCCCCATTGATATTTTGGTTCGCTATGGCCTGACCGGTCTGCTACTGATGTCGATCTGCCTCTGGATGACCTTGCGCGCGGGCTGGCGCGCTTACCGTCACAACAGAATAGACGGGGATCTGTTTTTATTTTGCGCCTGTGGTATGGCGCTCATCATCCTCAGCATGCTGACTAATTTCCGCATGCTGAATAATGACTGGCGCTACTGGTTATTTTTATTGAGCGGCGCGCTCGCCAGTTTCGAACTTCATCAGAAGATCCTCAAGCCAGACAGCAAGCGGAAGTCAAGAACGAGTCAGCCTATTCCATCATAGAATGAACACGATCCACAGCTACCTGTAAATCTGAGCTCTCCGCCAGCTCACAACGAAACCCAGGTTCACCGGCCCAGGCGGCACGCCCCGATTGAACCAGTTTTTTTTGTATGCGCAGCACATCGCGGTGCATTCTTTGCGGTCCAAAATGTCTGGCCAGGCGGTGAACGACAGGCCGGTAACGAAAATTATGCAAGTACCACCACCAGGGCTTACAGGGAATAGAAAACCCCATCGGACAATCTGACAAATCATAAATATAGAGCGGTTTGTCCGTCGCGGCCGCCTCGGCCAGCATTGACATACTTTCACCGGTTACCACCAGGTTATCCGCACAGGCCAGATAACCCTTGTACGGGTTTTCCGCATCATCCGCAGTCCAGTGATAGGATTTATACGGCACACTTAACGCATCCAAAAAGGCCTGATAGACCGTCGAAGATGTCCTTGCACTGTTGGTAACCAGTACCGAGCCACCTGCTGACTGAATTGACTGGTTCAACCAGCCAGCCAGCCGGGCTGCCTTTTCCCGAGTAAAGACAAAGGGTCCACTGCTGCCACCCAGCAACACCGTCCAATGCGGCTCAGGCAAATGGGTAAATTTCTCACACCATAGCGTCCGCCACCCGATTAATTTTTCTGGCGTTACGTTATGCAAGGGTAATGAGACCTGTAAAACATTCTTCCCGGGCGGGACAAAATACTGCGGCGTGGTAACCACCAGATCAAAGCAACTGACGGCAGACCATGGCCTGCCCAGATGCACCAGATGTGTTTGCGGCTGCTGTTTCTTAATCCATCTGGCGACAGGTTCATTACGCCGGCCAGCCGTTATCACCAACTTCGGCCAGGGGGAAGTGAGCTTGCTTGATTTGTGCTGGTCAATACCGTTGAGCGTCACACCGCACAAGCGATTGGTGAGCAGTTCGGTGCGCCGGTATTCAAATTGCTTGATCTCGTACGCCCAGCCAAGTGCGTCTGCCAGCGCAAGCATTTGTGCCGTGTCACCCGCCTTGAAACCTGACAACACCCAGACAATAGGGCTATCAGCATTGTGCTGGTCGGAAGCGATCGTTTATGCCCTATTATAAATAAAAAATAAAGCTTACCGGAATATTCAACCGCCGGCACGATCTGTTTCAGAACACCCGCTGTCTAGCAATATCGCGTACAATAGCACAGGATTTGATCATGCCCGACAAACCAATCCAGGCACTATTATTAACGCGCCCGGATCCTATAGATACTTTGCAACTTAATACTACTGCCTTGATACTCGACCGCTACCTGACCCGAGAAATCGCCAAACCCATGTTACTGGGGATTAGCCTGCTGGTGCTGCTGTTTGCCGGTTACAGTTCAGCCGTAGAAATGACCAGCGATAAAAGCGGCCTGCTACAGCCTGCCACGATCGCACGGCTGATTTTTCTCAACACACTCGTCGCGCTGGAAGTTTTACTACCCACCGCACTGTATCTTTCCATAGTCGCGACGCTGCGGCGCCTGTACCGGGACAGTGAGATGGCAGCCCTCAGTGCGGCGGGTATTGGCGAGCCCAGAATACTGCTGGCCGTCTTAAAATTCTCGGTAATTGTCGCCCTGATCGTCGCCGCTATATCTATCTTCGGCCGGCCCTGGGCCTATAAACAAAGTTACCAGCTTGAAGCCGAAGCTGCAGCTGAATTTAATATTAACCGCATCCAGCCTGGCAAATTCCTGGAGCTTCAGGACAACGCTTATGTCCTGTTTGCAACCGGTGTCGACACACAAAATAATAAACTAACCGGTGTTTTCATGCAGAGTGAAGCGTCCGGGAAATCCAAGATTATCTATGCGCAGGAAGCCACTCTGCCTCAATCAGATCCAGGCCTTCCTAAAAGCGTTGAATTCACGAATGGTTATGGCTATCTGCTCGATCGCACCGGCGCTAATGATATTGTCTTAAAATTTAAATCACTGGTGATGCACTTGCAGGAAGATCCCAGGGCAGCATCACGCAAACGCAAAGCAATATCCACGGCACAGCTCAGTCGATCCAGTAATCCCAAGGAGATTGCGGAATACCAATGGCGCCTTTCAACGCCCATCGCAACCTTGCTGTTAGCCATGCTGGCGGTGCCCTTAAGCCGCAGTGCACCACGCGAAAACCGGTATACCGGCTTCTTCATCGCCATTCTGGTTTATATTGCCCTTTTCAATCTGGCCAGCATGGCCCGTAACTGGCTTGAACAGGATAAAATCGGTGCCCTGCCCGGCATTTGGTGGGTTTACATTCTTGCCTTCCTGGTGTTCCTGCTTTTGTTTTACTGGCCCAGGCTGAAACGATCTGGAACTCAACATGCGAGCGCTTGACCGTTATATCGCACTCGCCTTAATAAAAGGCTGGGTACTGGTCGGTATTCTTATACTATCGATTTTCGGCCTGTTGCAGTTTGTACAAGAGCTGGAACACGTCGGTGGTCACTATAAAGCCGTACACGCCGCCGCTTACGTACTGCGAACTTTGCCGCAACTTGCGCTTGACCTGGCACCCGTTACCGGGCTGCTAGGCACATTGATCGGGCTGGCGAATTTATCCCGACATAGCGAATTGACCGCCATGCGCTCCTCCGGTTTATCCCCCGGCCGTTTATTCCGCTCGGTGATCGCGCCTGCCGTCCTGATGGCTGCTTTACTGCTAATGGCAGCCGAATACGTCGCACCGGCTTTACAACAAACAGCTGAAGAGCAGCGCTCGATAATACGCAGCGGCCGTTCCAGCCTGGTGCACGGAAAAGGCCTCTGGTCAAATGCCGGCTTGCGGTTTTTTAATGTCAACAAGCTGGAACACGGCCGCGTTCCCACCGATATCGAGTACTTCGAATTTACCCCGGAGGGAAAACTGGTGATGTTTGCCCATGCTGAACGGGCCAATCTGGATCACGGCCGGGAATGGAGTCTCATCAATGTCCATAAAAAAACCTGGGGTGACAAGCTACAGACAGAAGCTATCGACGAACTGGATATGGGGCCCTTCTGGAAAAAAAGCGAGCTGCCTTTACTATCGCTTCCAAGTTCGGCTATGTCCATTTCAGATCTGTATACTTACGCCAGACATCTGAAGGCGACCAAGCAGCGCAGCGAGCGCATTGATCTTGCCTTCTGGCAGAAAATAATGCTGCCGCTGTCGTTGCTCACTATGGTAGCGATGGCCGTACCTATAGGCGCCTCAAGTACGACGCAACGCACTTCAAATTTGGCGCTACGGCTGGCAGCTGGCGCCGTAGCCGGTATCTTGCTTTATCTGGGCAGCCAGGTTCTGCAATCATCAGGACTGGCCATGGGCGGCGCACCCTGGCTACTGACCAGCCTCCCTGTTGTCTTAGTTGCCATCGCCGCCACACTACTCTTTAGAAAAATGAATTGATGATGGGGTGGATAAACATGAATTGTTCCCCTTTCCGCTTACAGGCATAATCCGCTTCTATAACGCACTAAGCTGACCTACATTCCATGCAATTAATGCTCTATTTCTTTCGTGCCTACCCGCTCAGGGGGGGCATTATGATGCTGGCTTTACTGTTTGCCGGCATTGCCGAGGGCGCAGGCCTCTCAGCGCTCTTACCGTTACTCAATATTGCCATTAACAACAATGCCGGTGGTGAGGGTGGAAGCGACAGCAATGAATTTTCCCAGTATGTCACCGATTTGCTAAGCCGGTTAGGCATCGAACCTGACATAGGCTCCCTGCTGATTATTATTGTCATTGGCGTGACCATAAAAAGCCTGCTACTGCTAGTCGCTAAAAAACAGGTAGGTTATACCGCAGCCCAGGTAACCACAGACTTACGCCTGGAACTACTGAGTGTCGTGCTACGTAGCAAATGGGAATATTTTGTTCATCAGCCCATCGGCAAGTTCACCAACAGCCTGGCAACAGAAGCCGCCCGCACATCGGAAGCCTTTGTTTGCGGGGCTACCGCTATTACCTTTCTGATACAAGCCATCATTTACGGGTTTGTCGCGATTGCCGTCTCCTGGAAGGCGGCGTTAATAAGCCTCGTTGCCGGCACGATTATTATTGGACTCTCGCATTTTCTGGTACGCATGGCGCGTAAGGCCGGTAAAAAACAGACCAAGCTGTTCATGTCTCTCCTCACACGCCTGACAGACACGCTGCAATCGGTAAAACCCCTGAAAGCAATGGGCAGAGAACACCTGGTAGATTCTGTCCTCTCGATGGAAACTTCGAAAATGAATCGGGCACTGCAAAAACAGGTATTCAGCAAGGCTGTACTGGGCGCCGCTCAAGAAGAGATGTTCGCGATTGTCATGGCGCTGGGTATGTTTATTGCACTGGTAAAAATCGGCATGCCGTTTTCGACTGTTATGGTGCTCGTCGTGGTGCTCGGTAGAATGCTCAGCCAATTTGGGAAAGTGCAAAAGCAGTACCAGAAAATGGCTATTTCAGAAAGCGCGTTCTGGTCCATGAAACGCACTATCAAGGAAGCACGGCGCGCAGAAGAAGCGCTTGGTGTAGGCGCAACACCCACACTCAAGCAGAATATTAAACTCGATCACGTCGATTTTGCCTACGACGAAAGAAAAATCCTCGACCAACTCTCACTTGAAATTCCTGCCGGTTGTCTGACCACGTTAATCGGCTCGTCGGGTTCGGGCAAAACAACGGTGATTGATCTGGTCATCGGCCTGCTACAGCCACAAGCGGGTGCCGTCCTGATTGACAACCAGCCCTCATCCAACCTGGATAGTAAAGCCTGGCGACGTATGATCGGCTATGTACCGCAGGAAACGCTCCTGCTGCACGATAGTATTGCCCATAACGTCACACTCGGTGATCCAGCACTCAGTGATGCAGATGCCGAAGCAGCATTGCGTGCCGCCGGCGCCTGGGAGTTTATTCAAAACCTGCCCGAAGGACTGGAAAGCACCGTGGGTGAACGCGGTAGCAAGCTCTCTGGTGGCCAACGCCAGCGTATTATCATCGCCCGCGCCCTGGTCAACAAACCGGAATTACTGATTTTGGACGAAGCCACCAGCGCACTGGATCCTGCCAGCGAACTTGAAATACGTAAAACCGTGGAAAATCTGCGCGGTAAGCTGACGATTCTGGCGATCTCGCACCAGACGAATATGGTTGAGGCCGCCGATCGTGTTTACCGCCTGGAAAACGGTCAGGCCAGTCGGGTAGTGCCCTAACAAATCCAAGGGTGGGGTGAGGTAGATGGTATCTACAGGGGCTCTGATCCAGAAATTTATCCGGTAGTGGCATTGAATAACGCCCGCACGCGTTGCACCGCCCTGTCGAGATCAGGTAATTCAGAAAGTGTGTGAGCCGGAAATTTCTGACCCAACCAGACTGCCCGGCCTTCTGCGATCAACCTGTCATGCACTAAACGTATATCACGGCTCAAGCGCTGCGGACCAGACTGCATCAACCAACGATAGGTGATCGCTGAAATCCTGACATCATCCTGTTTATTGGACGCAGTGGCCTGCCTGCGCATGGCGTGCTCACCGGTATTGGGATCAAACATATACACCGGTTTCCGGGTTGCACAGGCTTCGGTCAACATGGACATACTATCGGCGGTGACAATAATTTCATCTGCCAGCGCAAGATAGGCGTAATAGGGATTATCGGGGTCGGCTTTTTGCCAGCGATAAAATTGCGCGGGTACACGCGTCCACTGCTTCAAGGTATCCAAGGCAGCGTCTGTTGTCCGCGCGCTGGTTGTTACCAGTAGACTGCCGCCTCTTTTCTCAGCCAAGGCACTGGCCTGTGCAGCCAGCCGTTTAGCGGCTATTTTCCCAAAGGTATAAGGGCCGCTATCCCCCCCGACAATCACTGCAATATACGGCATGGCCAAACTATCAACCCTGGTCTGGAAACGCTGCCCGGCCTGCGCAAGCCGCTGTTGTGATATCCGGTGCAGCGTCGTCGAATTTTGCAACACATTTGGCCGCTCGGGTAAGCGGTATTGCGGTGTTGTAATGACCAGATCAAAATGCGACGGATCTGCCCAGGGGCGGCCAATATGCACAATTTTAGAATGCCCCCCCGATTGGTTACGTACCCATCGGCATATGGGTTCATTTCTCATACCGGCCGCGAGGACTAAATCCGGCCAGGGCGCCTGTAAAGGACTGGAGTCCGTACAGTTTATTCCGCTGAGGCTACTGCCGCGGAACAGGTTTGTTCGCCAGGCATATTTTTTGTGGCTGATTTCCTTGATTTCATAGGGCCAAGCCAGCGCTTCAGCGAGCGCCAGCAGTTGTTCCCGCTCACCGGCGCGGTACGCTGTGATCAGCCATACGACTGGCGTAATTGCTTGCGCCTGTGCCGTACGGCTCTTTGTTTCTCTACCCACTAAAGACCTACCCACAAACTGGCAATATCCTCAAATCCACCGGATTACACGTAGCAGCCCAGCCCAACACCAAGTACAATTCGAAATTGAATCTAACGGTTAACCGCACTTGCTGCAAGCAAATACCCTGTTACTCAGTAAAATAGACCGCGCCTTACCCATGCCCAATTACGCAACTTTCCTGACACGTATATTTGAAATTCTTCGCCCCTTTACCAAGCAGGGCATCTTACTCAATGAAGACAGCGAACTGGTCGCAGAACTGGGCCTGACATCCCTGCAAGTCATGGAGCTTATTGAGCACCTTGAAGACCACTTTGATATTTCCATTCCGTTAAATATTCTTCCGGATATCCGCTCCGTACGCGACCTGGCCTCACAGCTTGAAAAAATTACCTGCTAATGAGTCTGTTCGATAAATTCCAGCCCATGATCGACATCCGCGCGGATCTTGAAACGCTTGGTATTATGCCTTTTGGCGCCGTCACGGAAAAACTTATTTCAGCCACAGAAGGTATCGTAAATGGCCACAAAGTTATCCTTGCCGGCACGAATAATTATCTCGGTTTGACTTTTGATCCCGAATGCATCGCGGCCGCCAAACAAGCGGTTGAAGAACAGGGTACGGGCACCACCGGTTCGCGCATGGCCAACGGTACCTTTGCCGGACATATTAAGCTGGAACAGGAACTGGCCGCGTACTTCGATCGCAAACACGCCATTGTATTTTCGACCGGTTATGCGGCGACCATGGGCATGGCGTCGACCATAGCTGGGCCTGGCGATGTCATCTTGCTAGATGCCGACAGTCACGCCAGTCTTTATGATGGCGTCATGCTGGGTGGTGCGGAGGTGATCCGTTTCCGGCATAACGATGCGGCTGATCTTGAAAAACGCCTGCGCCGTCTCGGCGACCGGGCCAGCAATACACTGATCATCGTGGAAGGCATTTACAGTATGCTGGGAGATCAGTCACCACTTGCTGAATTCGCGGCGGTTAAACGCAAGTACGGTGGCTTCCTGTTAGTCGACGAAGCGCATTCGCTGGGCATGCTCGGCGAACACGGCCGTGGCGTCGCCGAAGACCAGGGTGTAGAGGATGAGGTTGATTTTGTTGTCGGCACGTTCAGTAAAAGCCTCGGCGCCATCGGCGGCTATTGCGTCAGCAACCACCCGCAACTCGAAGCCATCCGTTTTTCAGCCCGGTCATATATTTTTACGGCCTCGTCCTCACCGTCAGTTATTGCTTCAACACGCGTTGCTTTGCGGTTAATGCAGAAGCGCCCCGAACTGCGTACCCAGCTATGGAACAATGCGCAAAGACTCTACGATGGTTTGAAAACGCAGGGCTTTACCGTCAGCCCGCAAGTCAGCCCGGTGGTCGCGGTCACCATCAAACAGCGCGATCAAGCGATTACCTGGTGGCATCAATTGATGCTCAACGGTATCTACGTCAACCTGGTTATGCCACCCGCCTCACCCACTGATGATAGCCTGTTACGTTGCAGTGTCAGCGCCGCACACAGCAGCGAACAAATAGACCAGATTGTTGCCGCATTTGCCGATCTGCCGGAAATGGCTGCCGCTGCTGTTGACTAATACCCTATGGATAAACTCAGCATAACCGGCAATGGCCCCCTGTCCGGGGAAACCCGGATTTCCGGCGCCAAGAATGCCGCTTTACCGGTGCTTGCCGCCACACTCCTGTCAGCTGAACCCATTGGTATCAGCAACCTGCCACACCTGCGTGATATCACAACCACCCTGGAATTGCTGGGTCAACTCGGTACCCGCATCGAGTTGAACGAAAACATGGATCTGATCGCGGATAACGGCCAGATACATTCCACCTGCGCCACCTATGAACTGGTTAAAACCATGCGTGCCTCCATCCTGGTGCTCGGCCCCTTGCTGGCGCGTTTTGGTGAAGCGGATGTCTCGCTTCCTGGCGGTTGTGCAATTGGTTCGCGGCCCGTCAACCTGCACATACAGGGACTCAAAGCCATGGGCGCTGAAATTGAAATCAAGGAGGGTTACATACAGGCGCGCGCCAAACGCCTGCAAGGCGCGCGGATATTTTTTGACACGGTTTCTGTCACCGGGACAGAAAATTTAATGATGGCGGCCACACTGGCAGAAGGTACCACGCATTTGGAAAATGCAGCGCGTGAACCGGAAGTCACTGACCTGGCACACTGTCTCAATGCAATGGGCGCCAAAATCACCGGCGCAGGCACAGATACTATCGTCATTGAGGGGGTCAAAAAGCTGGGAGCAGCAACCCATCGCATCATTCCCGACCGAATAGAAACCGGCACCTTCCTGGTGGCTGCCGCTGTCACCGGTGGAAAAATCAGGCTGCGCCAGGCGGCTCCATTAATTCTGGACGCCGTACTCGAGAAACTCCGGGAAGCCGGTGCAAAACTTTCCACTGGAGAGGACTGGATTGAAATCGACATGCAGGGCAAACCCAACTCGGTCAATATAACCACGGCCCCCTACCCCGCTTTTCCAACTGACATGCAGGCACAGTTTGTAGTACTGAATACTCTGGCAAAAGGCACGGCAACCATCACGGAAACGATTTTTGAAAACCGTTTCATGCACGTCCAGGAGCTGCAACGGATGGGCGCGGATATCGAACTACAAGGCAATACAGCGATCGTGCGCGGAGTAGAAAAGCTGCACGGCGCACCCGTGATGGCGACTGATCTGCGCGCCTCGGCCAGCCTGATCATCGCCGGACTGGCCGCCGAAGGTGAGACCATTATTGATCGTATTTACCACCTGGATCGGGGTTATGAGTGCATCGAGGAAAAACTTGCCCAGCTGGGCGCCCGTATTCGCCGCTTATCCAATCAGGTGAAGAAGTCACCTGCACGCGCGGTGAGCTAAACTCTGCTGTTAGTCGATTAATCTTAGAGATTTTCCGCTGATCAAGCGGCATCTATGATCTCCGATAAGGTATACGGTAGGAGCGGTTTTAACCGCGATAGCTCTACCGCCCATCGCGGTTAAAACCACTCCTACAGGCATTTACGAATAAATCAGATGTTCCCTAGATTAGATCTTGCAAACGTGTAAGCAAACGGGCGGCTCGCTTGCGGCCTGCGCCATGCAGTGGACTGCCGCCCATGCCTTTTGAAAAAAATGGGTAAGCCGCACAGTAAAACCCTGCCTGAACGGGTACACCCACTACTACACAACTATTTCTTGCCGATCAGCTCGACTGGATAACCATCCGGGTCTTCCACAAAGGCAATGATGGTCGTCCCTGCGTGCATGGGTCCTGCCTCACGGATAATCTTTCCACCCCGGCTTTTGATGGCATCGGTTGCCTGATAAACATCGTCGACTTCCAACGCGATGTGGCCGTAACCAGTTCCCAACTCGTAGCTGTCCGTACCCCAATTATGAGTGAGTTCGATAACCGTGTTATCAGATTCGCTGCCGTAACCGACAAATGCCAGGGTGAATTTCCCGTCTGGATAATCTTTCTGGCGGAGCAGTTTCATGCCCAGTATTTCTGTGTAAAACGTGATCGATTTATCCAGGTCACCGACACGCAGCATGGTGTGGAGCATTCTCATAGTTTGAACCCGCCTTAACGCAAGAGTTGTAAAGTAGGGAGGGGTGAGGCATGAACCCCACCATTTTTTACAAGTTCTGGTGGGGTTCGTGCCCTACCCTACATTTAGCGCTTTTTTCGAGCTGCTATGCGTAGCCTCAGCGCATTCAGTTTAATAAATCCTTCGGCGTCTTTTTGGTCATAGGCACCTCCGTCGTCTTCGAAGGTAGCAATACGCTCATCGAAGAGTGAATCTGTTTCTGACATCCGCCCAACGATGGTGACATTCCCTTTGTACAGTTTAAGGCGCACTTTGCCATTAACCGTCTCCTGTGAGCTATCGATCATTTCCTGCAGCATCTTTCGCTCAGGACTCCACCAGTAGCCGTTATAAATCAGCTTGGCGTAGCGCGGCATCAACTCGTCTTTTAAATGCGTGACTTCACGATCCAACGTCAGCGATTCCATGGCGCGGTGCGCTTTCAGCATAATGGTACCGGCGGGTGTTTCATAACAGCCGCGTGATTTCATGCCGACGTAGCGGTTTTCAACAATATCGTCACGACCGATGCCGTTCTCTCCACCGAGTTTATTCAACAATTCCATCACTTCATTCGGCGTAACTGCCTTACCCTCTATAGCAACGATATCGCCTTTCTCATAGCTTAGCTCAATATACACTGGCGTATCCGGTGCTTGTTCCGGCGACACTGTCCAGCGCCACATGTCTGCTTCAGGCTCAGCCCAGGGATCTTCGAGGATATCGCCTTCGTAGGAAATATGTAGCGAATTAGCGTCCATGGAATACGGGGACTTCTTGCCTTTTTTGAAATCTACCGGGATATTGTGCTGCTCGGCATAGTCCATCAATTTTTTGCGCGAATTCAAATCCCATTCGCGCCAGGGAGCAATAATTTTTACATCGGGTTTTAGTGCATAGGCACCGAGCTCAAAGCGCACCTGGTCGTTGCCCTTTCCGGTGGCGCCGTGTGAAATGGCATCAGCGCCGGTTTCTGTAGCAATCTCCACCAGCCGCTTGGCGATTAATGGCCGGGCGATTGATGTGCCCAGCAGATATTCGCCTTCGTAGACTGTATTGGCGCGGAACATCGGGAAAACATAGTCGCGGGCGTATTCTTCGCGCAAATCTTCAATGTAAATATCTTTAACGCCCATAGCCTGAGCTTTGGCGCGCGCTGGTTCGACTTCTTCGCCTTGACCGATGTCGGCTGTGAAGGTGACGACTTCGCAGCCGTAGCTGTCTTCCAGCCATTTGAGAATGATGGAGGTGTCGAGGCCACCGGAGTATGCGAGGACGACTTTTTTGATTTTAGACATAATGCATAACCTAACTACCCTGCTTTAGCTTTAACCTTCGCGCTACGCCGTAAGCGTGATAACAAACGCCGGGCCAGTTCACCAAACAATTCTGTCTGCGTGGGGTGGGGATGAATGGCATTCGCGACCTGCTCCAGGGTCATATTCCCAGATACCATCATCACCGCTTCGCCAATTAAAGTATCTGCATGGTCTGCTAACAAATGCACACCAATAATTTGTTGCGATTTCTTATCCGCAACAATTTTAATCATGCCGTGCTGTTCGTTGTTGATCATCGCTTTAGCGTCGATATTCATCGGCACTTTGACTTCAACGGCATCGATACCTTTGGCTTTGGCCTGGTCAACAGACAAACCAACAAAGGCCGCTTCGGGACGGGTAAAGATGACGCCGCAATCTTTATCCTGGTCGTAGCGCATATCTTCACCAAGGATTGTGTTAGCCGCTACACGCCCTTGTTGGGCAGCGGTATGCGCCAACATAAGACCACCGATGACATCGCCAATTGCGAAAATATGTGGCAGGTTAGTCCGGCAGCGTGCATCAGCCTTAATAACGCCTTTATCAATGGTGATACCGGCTTTATCGAGATCCAAACCCTCCAGTACAGGCCGTTTGCCCGTGCCCATAATCACATAATCTACTTTCGTCGTATGGGCTTTACCATCGGCATCTTTGTACTTGACGGTGGTTGCACCGGCCTTGCCAGAAATTTTGTCGATCTTGACTGAGGTGTGTACTTTCAGGCGCGGGTCGTCATTCAAAACAGCGGTCAGGTGTTTGGCAATTTCAGGTTCAACTTCGGCCAGGATGCGTTCCTGGGCTTCAAGCAGCGTCACCTGTGAGCCGAAATCCTGGAAGATTTGCGCCATTTCAAGACCAATCGCACCACCACCAATAACGACTAATTTCTTCGGGAGTTTATCCAACATCCACACCGTGTCAGAGGTCAGTACACCACCACCTTCGACCAAGCCTTCGACCGCCCCGGGAATCGGTGGCACAAAAGGCGGTGCACCCGTGGCGATAACTGCACAACCAAAGCTCACTGTATCGCCTGCAGAATTATCACCTGATGTCGCCCGTGCATGCGGATTGTCATTGTTACCGGAGGTATCTATAAATAATCTATGCGCATCAACAAAACGCCCAAATCCCTGCAGGTATTTAATTTTGACGCCCTTGTCGGTTTTGAGCGCCATGTCACCGCGCGTTTCAAGTATGCGACGGCGAGTTTCTTCAAGTACGTCCCAATCGAGTTTAGGTTTGCTGGTACTGACACCCAGGTGTCCGTCATCCAGACGATCACGGATGCGATCGGCTGCGGCACGCCAAGCTTTCGAAGGGATGCAGCCACGCCACAAACACTCACCACCCGGGAACCCGGCATCGTTAACCAGCGCAACTTTTATACCCTGACCGGCCAGGTCGCGGGCACAATCTTCACCGCCGGGGCCGCCACCAATGACAACCACATCGTAATCCCAATCACCTGACGGAATCGCAGGGCCTGCCGGACCCATCCAGCTATCCGGTTGTTCAATCAATGTTTTCAGCTCCTTCAAAAACAGCGCAACGTCTGCACCATTGACGACCCGGTGATCTGAGGTCAAGGTAAACGGACTGCCCTGATCCGTATTGGAAGAGATAGCCAGTATAGAAGTGATTCCGGGTGTCGCAATGGCATCAAAGGAGCTGACACCGAACATCCCCATGTTGGAAATCTGGAACGTGGAGCCGGAAAACTCTTCAGGTTTGAGACGGCGTTTGCGTGCCCGTCCGACTAAATCTTTCCAGTCGGTATTTAATTCGTTAAGTGATCGCGATTCACAGCCGCGTAATACCGGTACTACCAGACCGCCACCGTCAGCTGCGACCGCCATACCGATGTCGATATTACTGCGCTCAACCAACTTATCCTGCGGCTGGTAGCACCAGTTCATTTTCGGGTGTGCTTGCATTGCTAACGCACAGGCTTTTGCTATAGTTACTGTGACCGAAGCAGCCGTTGCTTTTGATGCTTTTATCAATGCACCTAGCTTAATCATCGCCGTCATCCGGAATACCGGCATAGTCAATGATGCGCTCATGGCATCGCTGATCGCTTTTTCCAGCTTACTCATAGGGCGGCCGTTGCCGGGCACATCGACCTGCGGAAACCCAGCCATGGGAGCAGATGCTGACGCTTGCGCACCCTTTAAATCAACGCTGGTGATCACACCTCCCCTACCTGTACCACTGACCTGATCGAGGTTAATACCACGCTGCCCGGCTAGCGTACGGGCATAAGGTGTTGCACCACGACCCTGCGGACGGGCCGCCGGTGAGCCACTTGCAGTTAAAACAGCAGCAGGTGTTGACGTGCTAGTTTGAGCAGGTAAATGCGCCTCAGCTGCCGATGCTTCAGCGCTTGATGCCGCAGTGAGAGCCGCTTCTTCGTTTACCACCTGGTGATTTTTTTCTACCAGGTAAGCCAGTGCGCCACCGACCGGCACGACAGCATCGACCGGCGCTATTGGCCCGGACAAATAGCCTTCACGAAACACTTCGACATCCATGATGGCTTTGTCGGTTTCAACTTGCGCGACGATGGTGCCGCGTTTGATTTTATCGCCGGGTGATTTTTCCCAACTAACGACCACGCCTTCGGTCATGGTGTCGGACAGTTGCGGCATCGTTATGGTATGTGATGCACCTTCGGGAGTACTGTTTTCTGTGTTGGCTTGTTCTACAGCAGGCACTGATTCCACATCCATTGTTGTTGCTGTTTCTGCGGCAGGCGCACCACTATCCTGTTGCACTTCACCGGTATCAGCGACCAGATAGGCTATGGCGCCGCCTACTGGCACAGTACTGTCAGCCGGTGTTAGCGGACCGGACAGGTAGCCTTCGCGAAAAACCTCGACGTCCATAATCGCTTTGTCAGTTTCCACTGTCGCAACAATGTCACCGCGTTCGATTTTGTCGCCGATACTTTTTTCCCAACTAACCACCACACCTTCTGTCATGGTGTCTGATAGCTGGGGCATTTTTATGACATAGGGTTCAGCCATTGAGTCATCCAAATAAAATGTGGTAATAAAAACTTCCGCCGCCCATCAGCCCCACTCCCTCAGGAGGGTGTTGTAAAACGAACGCCCATAGGGTGGGGTGAGGCACGAACCCCACCGGAGTCCGCAAGAAATGCTGGGGTTCGTCCCTCACCCCACCCTACGTTTTAGCTTTTACAACGCTCTCTTCATGTCGCGGTGATATATCCAGTCCAGGCGGCCTTCATCTATGGTTAATGATTATTTCCCTAACAGTTTTCTGACCGCAGCAACGACATCATTGGCATCAGGTATGGCCGCTTTTTCCAAACCATGATTATAGGGAACCGGCACATTTACAGCAGACACTCTCACCGGCGCCGCATCCAGTTCGAAGAAACATTCTTCGTTAATAATAGCCATTACCTCAGCGCCAACACCGACAGCAGGTTCAGCTTCTTCAACGATAACTGCCCGGTGAGTCTTGCGTACCGATGCAGTAATACCGGCACGATCCAGCGGACTCAGGGAAAACAGGTCAACCACTTCCGCTTCGATAGCAAACTGTTTAGATAAAGTTTCAGCGGCTTGCAAGCACCAGAGCACGGAAATGTTATAGCCGAACAGAGTGACGTCTCTCCCCTGCCGGGCCACATCCGACCCTTCAAGCGGGTGAAAATATTCTTCATCCGGCACTTCGCCTTTCATGTTGTACATCAACTCGTGCTCGTAGATGAACACGGGATCATTGCAGCGCACGGCCGACTTCAGTAAACCATATGCCTGCTTTGCAGTAGACGGAGTGACCACACGAAGACCGGCGACGCCCATGAATATTTTCTCCATGCGCGCCGAGTGCTGAGCACCCAGTTGGTGTGCGGTACCGCCGGGTGAGCGCACGACCACCGGCGCCGTTAATTGCCCACCCGACATGTAGCGTACTTTTGCAGCGCTGTTAAACAGCTGGTCCAGCGCCAGCCACGCGAAGTTCACCGACATCAGTTCAATAATCGGTCGCACCCCCAGAAAGGATGCCCCAATACCGAGACCGGTGTAGCCGTTCTCTGAAATAGGCGTGTCCATGACACGTTCCGGACCATATTTATCATACAAGCCTTGCGTCGCCTTATAGGTGCCACCGACTACCCCAATATCCTCGCCCATACAAATCACCAGCGGGTCGCGTGACATTTCTTCATCGTGCGCGCGGCAAATGGCTTCCCAATACATTATTTCAGCCATCAGCGACCTCCCCCGTAAACCCAGGGATCATTTTCAGCCAGGCAATATTTTTCCAGTTCATCAACGCGCGGCTCTGGCGATGCTTCGGCAAAGGCAATTATATCGTCTTCGATTTCATCGAGAATTTCAGTATCCATATTCTTGTAGCCATCTTTGGTCAACTCACCGGCTGCAATCAGGCGGTCGCGCAGCATGATGATCGGATCGCGATCTGACCACATACGCTCTTCGCTCTTAGAACGATAAGCATTGGAATCTGACATGGAGTGCCCACGGTAACGGTACGTCATTAACTCGAGAAAGTAAGGCCCCTTACCTGACCTGACATGATCAACCGCTTTTTTCGCAGCCTTGAAAACTTTCTCGATATCCTGGCCATCATCTTGGGCAGATGGAATGTTATATCCGGACACGCGCTTGTACTGATCTATAACCGCTGTTGATCGATCAATCCGGGTGCCAATCCCGTACAGATTATTTTCACACACAAACAGAACAGGTAACTCCCAGAGCTTTGCCATGTTCAGTGTTTCGTGAAAAGTGCCCTGGTTGTTGGCAGCATCACCTAGGAAACAAATGGCGATTTCATCACCGCCTTTCATTTTGATGGCTTTGGCCATACCGGCCGCTAACGGGAATGGCCCGCCAACCAGTGCATAGCCACCCATGAAATGGTGCTCCACATCAAAGATATGCATAGAACCGCCACGGCCTTTTGATGCACCGGTTTCTTTGGCAAATAGCTCAGCCATAACCTTCTTGGGATCTGAACCACATTTTATGGCGTGGACATGATCACGATAACCGGTAATCACATAATCGTGTCCCGGCCGCGCCGCTTCCAACACACCGAGCGCACAGGCTTCCTGGCCTGGATAGAGATGCAGAAAACCACCAATTTTCCGTTCTACGTAAGCCTCGTAGCAACGCTCCTCAAAGCGGCGCGCAAACAACATCTCGCGCAAAAGCCGTTTTTTGTCGGCAAGATTCATGGGGCTCCTCAAATTTAGCTGATACAGTCCGCGCCATTGGCGGGCTACTGAATGAATTTGTTTTCTTTCAATAAAAACAAGGTACTATACGCTTCTGAGCGGCATATCCCGCCTCAAAAAGGCGGTCTGCCTGACGCTGCAACCGGCCTAGTAGCCTGATCCTGGGGTACCCGAACAACAACAAGCGCGATATGATCTTTGTTTTAGTCTATCAGGTCAAGGTAAATACCCGTCTGAAAACCTGAAAATCGATGCTAAATCAAGATTTAACTGAACAATTGGCTAGTTCAATAACGACTTAAATTCATCCGATGCAGATAACCCTGACACGCCCCGATGACTGGCATCTGCATGTGCGAGATGGCGCTGCGATGGCATCCGTCGTCCCACATACTACCCGGCAGTTTGGCCGCGCCATCATCATGCCGAACCTCAAATCACCGGTTACGGTCACGCAGCAGGCACAGGAATACCGCGACCGCATCATCCGCATTATCCCAGCAGACACAGCGTTTGAACCGCTCATGACGCTCTACCTGACCGATAACACACAAGCGGAAGAAATACGCCGCGCCAAGGAAAGTGGTTTTATTCACGCGGTGAAGTTTTATCCGGCCGGCGCGACGACAAATTCCGACTCTGGGGTTACCGACCTTAAACACACTTATGCTGCGCTGGAGGCCATGCAAAAACAGGCCATGCCGCTATTGGTACACGGTGAAGTAACGGATCCGGATATCGATATCTTTGATCGTGAAGCGGTGTTCATCGAGCGTCACCTGGCGCCGCTCTGCAAAGATTTTCCGGAATTAAAAGTTGTTCTGGAGCACATCACTACAGAACAAGGGGTTCAATTTGTACACTCAGCACCTGACACAGTTGCAGCAACCATTACGGCTCACCACCTGCTCTATAACCGGAATGCTATTTTCAAAGGCGGGATACGGCCACATTATTACTGTCTGCCTGTTTTGAAACGCGAACCACACCGGCAAGCCTTAATTACTGCGGCGACCAGTGGCAGTCCTAAATTTTTCCTGGGCACTGACAGTGCTCCGCACGCAGTGACTGCAAAACAAACTGCTTGTGGCTGCGCCGGTATTTATACTGCGCACGCGGCTATTGAACTTTATGCAGAGGCCTTTGAAAAAGCTGATGCCCTGGACAAGCTGGAAGGGTTTGCGAGCTTCTTTGGTGCGGATTTTTATGGCTTGCCGCGAAATGAAACTGCCATTAAACTCAAAAAAGAAAACTGGAGAGTACCCTCCAGCTATCAAATAGGTGATGAACAGCTTATACCGCTGCGAGCCGATGAAGTGATCCATTGGAAGATTGATGTATAAAATTAACCGCCGCTCTATAGTTACTCTCCCCTGAAGAGGGTTGTAAATTCCCTCTGGGCATAATCTAGATCGCCTTACAGTTTAAGTTTGGTTATGCTGTAGCTATGAATGATGAAACAGATACAAGCCGTCTGGGTAGCCGCTTTCGCGGCTTTCTTCCTGTGGTTGTCGACGTTGAAACTGCTGGCTTTAACGCTAAGCGTGATGCCTTACTGGAAATAGCAGCCGTCCTGCTGGGCTATGACGAACAGGGCATGTTGCTGCCACAGGAAACGATAGCCTGTCATGTCGAGCCTTTTCCAGGCGCCAACCTGGATCAAAAATCACTGGAGTTTACCGGCATTGATCCTTTCCACCCCTTTCGTATGGCTAAAAATGAAAAGGATGCCCTGGTGGAAGTATTTCAACCGATCAGAAAAGCTGTCAAGGCCAATGGTTGCACGCGCGCCATTCTGGTCGGTCACAATCCATCGTTCGATCTTGGATTCGTCAATGCGGCGGCAGCGCGCTGTAATATCAAACGTAATCCCTTTCACCTGTTCAGCACCTTTGATACGGCTACCTTGTGTGGACTGGCCTATGGTCAGACAGTTTTAGCCCGTGCGGCTATCGCGGCAAACATCGAGTGGGATCAGGAGAAGGCGCATTCCGCGAAGTATGACGCCGAACGAACCGCCGAGCTGTTTTGCGATATTGTTAACCGTTGGGATACGGTTATCAATGGGGTAGGTGCGTGAAAGAGCCGCTGGATATTAAGGCGCCTGATTTATTCGCGAGCGTTTGGAGCGGTTTATCGTTTCCGCCTATAACAACCGTTATTTCTCTACACTACCGTTGAATGTCCAACCCAGTGTTGCCGGCAAACGTGGCAATATCTGCTCAGGAAATTCGCCCGTCAAACCTTCTAGAAAGGCCACCAGGTCTGATACTTGATTTTCTGTTAAATCCTTATTCAGTTGCAGCTTCGCCATCACCCGCACGGCCTCATCCAGCTTACTCACCGAACCGTTATGAAAATAAGGCGCCGTTAAAGCCACATTACGTAGCGTGGGCACCTTCCATAAATTTTCATCGGTAACCTTTCCTGTTGCCTCGGCGCGCCCTTTGTCCTTTACAAAATCGTATTTGGCAACGTAGTCACTGTCTGCAAAGGTTGGAAACTTCATAAAGAATCCGCTACCAACCGGCATAGCAGGCCCACTGAAAGCCGGGCCGGAATGACAACTGGTGCAGCCGGTGTCAGCGAAAAGTTTCATCCCACGCTGCTGCTGTTCAGTCAATGCTGTCTTTTCACCTTTGACAAAGCGGTCATACGGACTGCCGGGGGTTATCAAAGTGCGTTCGAACGCAGCCACCGCTTTGGCTGCATTGTCCACTGTCATCGGATTATCATTGCCAAAAGCACGGACAAAGTACGGTTCATAACCCGGGATTGCACGCACCCGATCCATCGCCATTTCCAGTTCGCTCATGCCCATTTCCACAGGGTTAACCACCGGCCCCTTGGCCTGCTCTTCAAGCGTTGCTGCACGCCCGTCCCAGAATTGGGATGAAGCAAAGGCTGAATTCCAGACCGTCGGCGCACTGCGGCCACCCGTCTTACCGTGTACACCCATGGAAAAGTCCCGGTTATCTTCACCACCCAGCATCAAATTGTGACAAGTATTACATGACACGGTACCCGTCGATGAAAAGCGTGGATCAAAATATAACAATTGGCCCAGCTCGACCTTTTCCGGCGTTGTTGGGTTATCCTTGGGTTCAGGCGCCTTTGTGGGCAGCGCTTCCCAGGCAAAGGCGCCAAAAGTTGTCAGCGCAGCGAAAATCCCGATAATAAGGCGAGATGAAAATCTCATTTAATTTCTCCTTCAAAATAACATTTTATATTAGTAAATTATGATTTACAAAAATTCTAAATAACAGGGGTAACAATGGCAACGCTTCCAGACAAAGACCAACAAATTATAGACGCTCATATGGGCCTTATTCACCGCGTTGTGATTGCCTGTAAAAAAGCCGACGCTGTGCCCGACCTGGAAAATATCCTCAAACAGGCTGAAGAGAATGACTGGAAGAAACTGGTTGCAACGATTCGCAAAATCCTGGCTGGCAACCGCAGTGAAACCTTGGTAAAGGGGCTTGATGAAGAAGACCAGCTGATCATCGCCTCGATTCTGCGTGGGTTGCAAAACCCTGAAACATTACCGGATCTTAGCAAGACTATTGATGGTGGAATGGCAGCGCCTGGTATCGCCGCCATGGTACGCGGCGCGCGTGAAGGCAACCTGGAAACACTGCAATTACTGGGTGGAATGGCACAACAAATGTTACAGGCCGGGGGGGATATGGCACGCTTATCCGCCATCCTGCGGCCACTCGTAGAAGGCGAACGGGATGCAGAAAAACTCACCAAAGGCATGGGAGACGAAGGTGAAAAGTTGGTGCTGCAAATTATCAAAGAACTGGAGGGAAAAGATCTCCATTAAAACCTGCTTGACTACTTATGGATTATTCAATAACCCTCTTAGGGTTAGTGTCAAAATGTGAAATTATTTTGACGCCAACTCTTGAGTTAACAAGATAGTTAAGTAATTTTTCCGAATGCCGATGGGGTCTGTAATGGTCCCTTTTTAAAGGCTGACTGCATAAGGAAAAAACACATGAACGAAATCCAAATTACCAGCCTGATGACACCCTGTGTCGATTTAACTGCACCCGATACCTGCCTGAAACGAGTCGTCCGTCAAATGCGTGATAATAGCCATTCCTGCGTCATCATCGGCGAACAGGGTGTGCCTACCGGTATTGTCACAGAGCGGGATCTAGTGAAAATGCTAGATCAGATGATGCACGATGCCAGTATGCCGGAGCACCGGGTTGATGAAATCATGGCCCGCGAACCCCACACGGTGCATAAAGATCAATCCTTGTTTGATGCGCTGGCAATAACCCGCGCCGAACATATCCGTCACCTGCCGGTTGTCGATGATCAGGACAAACTGGTTGGGCTATTAACCCAAACCGACCTGGCCAATGCCCACTTTCATATCATCGAAAAGCAGACTGAAATTATTGAACGTGCGATAGCATTAGAAACCGGTGAATTAAAAGAAGCCAATGCAAAATTACACGCATTATCAATGGAAGACGCCCTGCTTGGCATCGGTAATCGCCGCGCTATGGAAGCGGATCTGGATCATACCCACGCCGTGATGCGGCGTTATCACCACCCTTACACCGTTGCCTTGATCGATATTGATCATTTTAAACTGTACAACGATCATTATGGCCACCTCGAAGGCGATAGCTGTCTGCAACAAGTCAGCCAGTCACTCGAAAGCGCCATCCGGGCGTCTGACCGCTTGTATCGCTATGGTGGTGAAGAGTTTCTGTTGGTTCTGCCCGGCACCGATCAGGGTGGCGCAACCGTACTTGCAAAACGTTTTGTAGACAAACTGTATGCCGCCGCCATTCCGCATTGCAAAAGTCCCTACAATGTTGTCACAATCAGTATTGGTATTGCTTCGTGCTCAGACGAAAATGGCGAGAATGGCTCTTGGAAAGACATAGTAGATAGCGCCGATAAATCACTTTATGGGGCGAAGTCCTCAGGACGAAACCAGGTTGCGTAATTACCGTTACTACCAGGAATGTCGATGCCCAATTAGACTAAAACTGATTTTTTAACCAGCCTGCCGCTGACAGTTTCGATAGGCGTATTGATACCAAAGTGAAGGGTGGGGTTTCCCCCACCCCACCTGTCAGCTTGATTTTTTAACCGCTTCCTGCAGCAAAGTTTTCAGTTCACCCTTCTGAAACATTTCCATCGCAATGTCGTGCCCACCAACCAGTTCACCGTTAACATAGAGCTGCGGAAAAGTTGGCCAGTTGGCATAACGCGGCAAGTTCTCAAATATTTCGGGATCTGCGAGCACGTTGACGTGTTCAAAATCGACTTCGCACGCCTGCAACATCTGTGCTGTGCGGCTGGAATAACCACAGCTAGGCAACTGTGGCGTACCTTTCAGAAAAACAACAATGGGGTGGCTTTTAACTGCCTGGTCGATACGTTCCATGACGTCCATAAGTAATACCTCTATTAGAATGCTGTGACTACTAGTAAGTCTACCTAGCTAATGGGTGGTGTAAAAGTTATTTTTCAAGGGGTTATTGCATCCAGGTTGCGCTGCAACCAATATTCCAGCGCGGTCAGATGCCAAAGCTTATTACCCTGAATACGTGTCAGGTTATGTTCCGGGTCTTTAAGCAAGGCATCAACATAATCCTGCTGATAGATCCCACGCTCACGACATGCCTTTGAATTCAGAATGTCGCGCATGAATTCCAGAAACCTGCCGCGTACATATTTCAGCGCCGGCACCGGGAAATAGGCCTTAGGACGGTCGATAATTTCATCCGGCACCAAGCCACGCGAGATTCGTTTCAGCAAGTGTTTACCACCTGAACCGATTTTATATTTTACCGGCATGGCGGCGACCAGTTCCACCAGTTCATGGTCCAGAAACGGCACCCGAGCTTCCAGCCCCCAGGCCATGGTCATGTTGTCTACCCGTTTGACCGGATCATCGACGATTAAGGTGGTAACATCTAAATGCAGTACCCGATTGAGATATTCCCTAGATTTAATGGCCTGTAAACGCTTCTCGACATAGGCCGAGGTATGATCCTCACCTTGATACGCAGTCTGAACCATTTTTAAATATTCATCGTGGTCACGGTCAAAATAAAATTGATGAAAGCGCTGCAGATCCGTACCGCGTGCCGCATCCATCTGTGGGTACCAGAAATAACCGCCAAAAACCTCATCAGCTCCCTGCCCGCTTTGTACTACTTTGACGTATTTGGAAACACGTTGTGATAACAGGTAAAACGCAATGGCATCCTGACTGGCCATCGGTTCATTCATAAAATCGATAGCATCGGGTAAATGTTCCAGTATCTCCCGGTTAGGCACCCGCAGCTTATGGTGTAGCGTGTTGTAACGGTCAGCAACACGGTCAGAAAATTCAAACTCATTGCCGCGTTCGAGCGGATCATCCTCAAAGCCGACCGAGAAAGTTAACAGGTCATTGGCGCCACCGTGCTCCGCCAGTAAGGCAACCAGTAAACTGCTGTCTAACCCACCGGACAACAGCACGCCGACCGGCACATCAGCAATCTGCCGGCGGCGTTTGATAGCGCGCTCCAGCGACTCATGTATGGCCTCTACCCACTCCCATTCACTTAATTCTTTTTCGGGCGTTGTACTGTCGAGCTGCCAATAGGGCCGAACCTGATGCTTGCCATCGGCTTCGATAATCATGATGTGGGCAGGAGGAAGTTTTCGTATCCCCTGGATCAGGGTGCGTGGCGCTGGCACAACTGCGTGCAATGTAAAATGGTGGTGCAGTGCAACCGTATCAAAACCGCGATCAATATCACCGGCAGCCAACAAGGCCTGAGTCGTGGACGCAAAACGGATAAAATCATTGCTGAGCGAATAGTAGAGTGGCTTGATTCCAAAACGGTCACGCGCCATAAACAAACGCTTACGGCGCATATCCCAAATCGTGAAGGCAAACATACCGCTCAGGCGCGGCACGAAATCGTCGCCCCACTCTGCATAAGCACGTAAAATAACTTCGGTATCACCCTGACTGGAAAATTTCTGGCCAGCCGCTTCAAGTTCCGCACGCAGCTCCTTATAATTGTAAATCGTGCCGTTGAATACCAGCGCCAGACCTAGCGTGTGATCCAGCATCGGTTGATTGGAAGCTGCCGAAAGGTCAATGATGGACAGGCGGCGATGCCCCAGCGCGACTTGCCGGCCCAGATACTTACCTTCATTGTCCGGGCCGCGGTGTTCCAACCTGGCCAGCATGTGTTCTAGTGTTACTGGGTCGGCAGACAATCCGTCAAACCGCAATTCACCACAAATACCGCACATTACGTTTCCTTAAAAACTGGACATTAAGCTGTTGCAAAACACATCTCCGCACCATTCGCTACACACCCTGCCTAATCGGAAGGAAGGCAGGTAAAAACACAAGCTATTTAGTAGATACCGTTAATCGGGAAACAACCCGCTTGACACCCAACACGCGACGGGCAATCTCAACCGCCTGCTGCTCTGCTCGCGGCGAGCCAACAAAGCCGTTAAGCGTCACAGTTCCTTTATAAGTATTAATGCGAACCCGGCTGGTGTTTAAGCGGGTATTCGATTTTAATTCTTTTGCAACCCTGGCATTCGTTGCCCGGTCTTGTGGTGAAGACTGATAGCCACCTTCAGCAAGCCCCCCCGTTATCAATGACGCACAGCCTGCTGCTTGCAATAATAAAACCAGTATAAACGGATAAAGTTTCAGCATAGATATTTCACCGGAATACGCTAGGCTCGAAGTGTACGGCATGTCACGCGATAACAACAAAAGCGATTCACCTCTCACCATACCCACCACCACCGGGTGTGGAAATCTCTAAACAGTCACCAGCCGCCACGGTCAAACTGATTTTTGCAGGCAGCAAGCTGCCATTCAATCGGTTCTCTCCCGGCCGGCCTGGCTGGCCGCCACACAAACCCCATGGCGGCTTTGAACGCCGTTCAGTGATTAAAGTCACTTCTGCATCCGCTAAAAATTCATACTCGCGGCACAACCCGTCGCCGCCGTAGTGAAGGCCTGTTCCACCCGCTCCACGCCGAATACAGTAACGCTTGATACGCACCGGGTACGCTGTTTCAAAAACTTCAATAGGCGTATTTAGGGTGTTGGTCATATGCGTTTGTACCGCACTCAAGCCTTCACCCTGCGCATGCGCACCCATTCCACCCGCCAGGGTTTCATAGTAATTCCAGTTACCGGCCTGGTTGCGCGCACCCATCGCCAGGTTATTCATCGTGCCCTGACTCGCGGCGGGTATGCGTTCAGGAATAGCCTGCGCCAATGCACCCAGAACAACATCGACTACCCGGCTGCTGGTCTCAACATTACCGGCAGCCACTGCAGCCGGTGCAGTCGCATTCAGCAAGCAACCTTCCGGTGCGGTTATCTTGATCGGCCGGAACGCACCACTAGAAGCCGGTGTTTCTGCCGCCATCAAACAGCGGAAGACGTAATACACAGCGGCCGCTGCGACCGACAAAGGGCAGTTAATATTACCCTCGGTCTGGGCGGCTGTGCCCGTAAAGTCTACGCTAATCGCACCGCCACTTGCGTGTACGCTTACCACAATTTGAAGATCAGTATGGCCAAAACCATCATCATCCATAACATCTTTAAAACGGTATGTTCCCTCTGGTATGACGGATAAAGCCTGGCTCGACAATTTTTCTGCATAGGCATTTAACGCTGCCAGGGCTTTGTTGTAGGCAGGCATGCCCAGCCCCGAGACTAATGCTTGAAGACGCTTGGCTCCACAGAGGTTAGCGCTGATTTGCGCCGAAAAATCACCTTGTGTTAACACCGGGTCTGAGGTTGCGTTGCATATCCAGGCCAGTGTTTCCGGTATAACTGCATGATTCTCCAACAACAGCGTGGGGGCGATAATGAGGCCTTCCTCTTCAAGGCAAGCAGTAATTGGCATAGAACCCGGCGCGTCTGCGCCAATATCAGCGTGGTGGGCGCGGTTGACCACAAACCCTACACAGCTATCCCCGTCAAACACCGGCGCGACCAACGTAACATCCGGTAAATGCGTACCGCCTTGAAAAGGATCATTGACGACCAGCATGTCGCCCGGCCGCCAATGGCGCGTATTAACCAGTCCGGTCATCGCATACGCCATGCTGCCAAGATGCACCGGAATATGCGCTGCCTGCGCGCACAATTCACCTTGCGCATCAAACACTGCGCAGGAATAGTCCAACCGGTCACGGATATTGGTGGAAAATGCCGCCCGTCTCAGCACGGCGCCCATCTCGTCACAAACAGCGGCAATACGGCTGGAAAAAAGACTGAGTGCAATAGCATCCATAGCCTGATTATGCCTTACTGATGACTAACCCGCATTGCCCCTTTAACCCGACACGAATACAGGATGCCAGCGGGCTGTAAATTAAAAAACACCGTTCTTACAAGGGCTTTGAGCGTTGCAAAGCAACTACCTGTACCGTATGCTCGCACTCCTGAGTAATTTAGTCGGCTTTTCGGCTGGCAATAAAAATACCTGATTAAATAGTAAACGGGTGAGGAGAATCTCTTGAATCCACTTAATTCAGTTATCGGAACCATCGTTTCCGGTTTTATTCTAGCTGCTGCAATCATTCTTGCACTAGGTTCTGGCCAACTTAATATGATGGAACTTATAGTCTGGTTCCATGTACTCGCCGGGGTAGTCTGGATCGGTCTACTTTACTATTTCAACTTCGTACAGGTACCTGGTGTAGGCAAAGCCCTGGCCGAAGCCAACAATGGCGGCCCCGGCCCAGCCGCCATTAACAAATATATTGCTCCCACCGCACTAGCCTGGTTCCGTTGGGGCGCACTAGCAACATGGATAACAGGTGCTGCAGCCCTGGGAAAATTGGGTATTTTAGGCCAAGCTTTCTCGTTTGAAGGCCTCTCGTTTGAAAGTAATACATCAGTCATAGGCATTGGTGCCTGGCTAGGTACGATTATGTTGTTCAACGTCTGGGGTTTAATCTGGCCGAACCAGAAAAAAATCCTTGGTATGAAAGAAGCTACAGCTGAGGAAATTGTAAGCGCAAAAAAAGTTGCCCTCATGGCATCACGCACTAATACCCTGCTTTCTATTCCCATGCTGATGTGTATGACGGCTTACTCACACGGTTTACCCTACTAATCCGGCGCACTAGAAAACACCAAAACCCGGTCGCTGGCCGGGTTTTTTAATTACCTCCTATACCGCCTATAAACCCGCTTGGACAAAGTGCTTTTCGACCTATAGAATGGCTCGCTTTCGCTGGCAGCCAACCTATATCCGGTATCATGTTCTGTTTGCATGTTTGATTGATACAATCGGATCTTCGCCGCTGCCTTTTGTATTTCAGAAAGGCACATTGTTATGGCTGACTATTTAATGAATACCTACAGCCCATTACCGGTCACATTCGAATACGGGAAAGGCACCCGTCTTTACGATGCAAACGGCAAGGAATATCTTGACGCGCTTTGCGGTATTGCGGTGTGCGGCCTGGGCCATGCCCATCCGGCTGTGACCGAAGCCATCTGTCAGCAAGCGAAGAAGCTGCTGCATACTTCTAATCTGTATCAGATAGAACAACAAATTGTACTGTCCGAAGCGCTGTGCCGTGTCGCCGCAATGGAGCGTGTGTTCTTTTGTAATTCCGGCGCCGAAGCCAACGAAGCTGCGATTAAACTGGCGCGCTTGTACGGTCATCAAAAAGCTATCGATAAACCGCAAATTATAGTCACTGAAGGCAGCTTTCATGGCCGCACACTGGCGACCCTGACAGCAACGGGTAACCGTAAAATCCAGGCCGGATTCGAGCCCCTGGTACCCGGTTTCCTGCGCGCTCCCTATGATAACCTCGAGGCAATAGCAACAATTGCAAAAAACAGTAACGATGTGGTTGCCATCCTGGTCGAACCAATTACCGGTGAAGGCGGGATTCGGATCCCGTCTGATAAGTATCTGCCTGAATTGCGCAAACTGTGCGACCAGCACAACTGGTTATTGATGCTGGATGAAATACAAACCGGTATGGGCCGCACCGGCCAATGGTTTGCCCACCAACATAGCGGCATAAAACCCGATGTCATGACGCTCGCCAAAGGACTGGGCAACGGTGTGCCGATTGGTGCCTGCCTGGCAAATGGCGCTGCCGCTCAAGTGTTTAATCCAGGCAACCACGGCTCCACATTCGGTGGCAACCCACTGACCGCAAGCGCGGCCCTGGCCGTTATTAAAACCATACAGAGTCAACACCTGGTGGCGCAGGCCAATAAGTTGGGCGGCATTTTACTCGATGGTTTCAAGCAACAACTCGCAAACACAGCGGGGGTTATCTCAATTCGCGGCAAAGGGTTAATGCTGGGTATCGAACTTGACCGTACTTGCACAGAGCTGGTCGCAGAGAGTTTACAACAAGGCCTGTTGATAAATGTTACCGCCGGTAACGTCGTTCGGCTACTACCACCACTTATCCTCAACGAAGAAGAAGCGAGTCAAATCATTGCCATGGTCAGCCAGCTTATAATCAACTTCCTAGGCAGAACAGCATGAGCGTAAAACATTTTCTGAGTTTACTGGACTGCACGTCTAAAGAACTACGTTGGTTACTACAACGCGCCATTGAACTAAAAGCCTGGCAACATGAAAAACGCCTGCATGAACCGCTAAAAAATAAAGTGTTGGCAATGGTGTTTGAGAAATCTTCAACCCGCACCCGCGTATCCTTCGAAGCGGGCATGGCGCAACTGGGTGGACACGCGATGTTTCTGTCACCCAAAGACACCCAATTCGGCCGGGGCGAGCCGATTGAAGACAGCGCCCGGGTGTTATCACGCATGGTGGATATCATCATGATTCGCACCTTCGAGCATGAAAAAATTGAGCGCTTCGCAAAATTCTCCAGCGCCCCGGTGATCAATGCGCTGACTGATTTGTATCACCCCTGTCAGTTATTGGCCGACATGCAAACCTGGGCTGAGCACCGTGGAGACATCAAGGGTGCAAACGTAGCCTTCATTGGTGATGGCAATAATATGTGTCACTCCTATATTAATGCAGCGCAGCAATTTAACTTTACTCTGCATGTCGCCACGCCGGCAGATTACGCGCCTGAGTCCAGCATTGTTGCATCAGCCGGCAAGCACGTCATTCTGCATGAAGACCCTTTGACAGCAGCAAAAGACGCCAACCTCGTGGTCACCGACGTTTGGGCCAGTATGGGTCAGGAAGAAGAACAACGCGAACGTGAAAAGATCTTTGCTAACTACCAAGTGAATACCGAATTAATGGCAGGCGCCGACAAAGAGGCCTTGTTCATGCATTGCCTGCCTGCTCACCGTGGCGAAGAAGTCGCAGCGGATGTTATAGACGGGCCGCAAAGCGTAGTCTGGGATGAAGCGGAAAACCGTTTGCACGCCCAAAAGGCGCTGCTGGAATTTTTATTGACTTAACAATCGGCTTTAAGGCGCTTTCTGGTTTTTTCGCCGCTATAAAAATATCATTAACCATATGAAATAAAAGGATTATTTAAATTTCCATAGCCAAACATATTAACCGGAAAATAAGCTGGCATTGTC
>CAYPEL010000008.1:0-34655 GCA_964409635.1 uncultured Gammaproteobacteria bacterium
CTGATCGCCGCTGATCAGATTGATGAACAGGCGGCTATCGATGCGGCACAAAACTTTCCCGGGCTAAAAGGTGTGGATCTGGCCAAGCAAGTCAGTACCCAACAACCCTATGAATGGGCGCAGGGCAGCTGGACACTCGCGCAGGGTTTGCCGGATGCGCCTCAGCCGGTTGCAAGTAACTTGCCTTACCACATTGTGGCTTATGACTTCGGGGTTAAACGAAATATCCTGCGTATGTTGACCGACCGGGGTTGCCGCCTTACCGTTGTGCCGGCACAGACCCCCGCGGAGCAGGTATTCGCATTGGCGCCTGATGGTGTGTTTTTGTCAAATGGACCTGGTGACCCTGAACCCTGTGACTACGCGATAGCATCAATAAAGCAAATATTGGATAAAAATCTACCGGTGTTTGGTATCTGTCTGGGGCACCAGCTATTGGCGCTGGCCAGTGGTGCGCAAACCGTTAAAATGAAATTCGGCCATCACGGCGCGAACCATCCGGTGCAAGATCTGAACACGGGTGCGGTCATGATTACCAGCCAGAACCATGGTTTTGCCGTGGATGAACAGTCTTTACCGGAGTGTTTACAAGCGACACACCGCTCGCTGTTTGACGGCTCATTGCAGGGGGTGCACCGCACCGATAAACCGGCGTTTAGTTTTCAGGGGCACCCTGAAGCCAGCCCCGGCCCGCACGATGCCGCGCCTTTATTTGATCATTTTATTGAGTTGGTAGAGAACCAATCTCAGCGTAAAGCAACTAAAGCGCAAAGCTCATCATGAAACAATCAAGCGCCCTTCGTACTAATGGGTACGTTAATTATTCGCCACATGATTTGCAGACCCGCTGTGAAAACCTCCCTGCTGCCGATGGTCTGCAAATCATGTGGCGCATAATTAACGTGCTGCTTTGTAGTTAATTTGCGCTGTCACTACCTCACATAAATAACCGTTATGCCAAAAAGAGACGATATAAAAAGTGTATTAATCATCGGTGCCGGTCCGATTGTCATTGGTCAGGCCTGCGAGTTTGATTACTCAGGCGTGCAGGCCTGCAAGGCGCTCAAGGAGGAAGGTTGCCGGGTTATTTTGGTGAATTCTAATCCGGCGACCATCATGACCGACCCTGATATGGCGGACGCGACCTATATCGAACCGATAAACTGGGCAACGGTTGCGCGCATTATTGAAAAGGAACGTCCCGATGCCCTACTGCCGACGATGGGCGGCCAGACAGCCTTGAATTGTGCGCTTGATCTGGCGCGCGAAGGTGTGCTGGAGGAATATGGTGTCGAAATGATCGGTGCCTCGCGTGAGGCCATCGACAAGGCGGAAGACCGTGATCAGTTCCGGGTTGCGATGCTGAAGATCGGTCTCGATATGCCCCAGGCTGCAGTTGCGCACAGTATGGAAGAAGCGGCGCAGGTGCAGGCCCAGGTGGGTTATCCAACGGTCATCCGGCCTTCGTTTACCATGGGTGGCAGCGGTGGTGGTATTGCCTATAACAAGCAGGAGTTTGTCGAGATCTGCGAACGCGGATTGGAGTTATCGCCCACCAATGAATTGTTGATCGAAGAATCTATCCTCGGCTGGAAAGAATACGAGATGGAAGTGGTGCGCGATCACAAAGACAATTGCATTATTATCTGCTCGATCGAAAATTTTGACCCAATGGGCATCCACACCGGTGATTCCATTACGGTCGCCCCGGCGCAAACCCTGACGGACAAGGAATATCAGATCATGCGTAACGCTTCATTAGCGGTGTTGCGTGAGATCGGTGTGGACACGGGCGGCTCTAACGTCCAGTTCGCCATCAATCCAGAAGATGGCCGCATGATCATCATTGAGATGAATCCACGGGTATCACGATCTTCTGCGCTTGCCTCCAAGGCGACTGGTTTTCCGATAGCAAAAGTGGCGGCCAAGTTGGCCGTTGGCTATACACTCGATGAATTAAAGAACGACATTACCGGTGGCGCAACACCGGCTTCGTTTGAGCCGTCTATAGATTATGTCGTTACCAAGATACCGAGATTTACCTTTGAAAAATTTCCGCAGGCGAATGATCGTCTGACTACCCAGATGAAATCGGTTGGCGAAGTGATGGCCATCGGCCGCAGCTTTCAGGAATCAATTCAAAAAGCGCTGCGTGGCCTGGAGACGGGTATCGATGGATTTAATGAATGTCTGACAGCCAACGATGAAAATCGTATGGACACCTTGCGCCGTGAATTGCGCGATGCCGGTGCAGAGCGGGTGCTCTATGTTGCTGAAGCGTTTCGTGCCGGTATGGATATTCAGGAAGTCCACGGATATACGCGTATTGATCCCTGGTTTTTGGCGCAGATTGAAGAACTTATTAACATAGAAGAAAGCCTGCGTGGCCGGCAAATAAGCACAATTGACCACGATGAAATGTTCAGCTTAAAGCGCAAAGGCTTTTCTGACCGGCGCCTGGCGCAGCTTTTGGGTGGAGCTGAAAAACAGCTGCGTAGCCACAGACACCAACTCGGTATACACCCGGTCTACAAACGGGTTGATACCTGCGCGGCTGAATTTGCGACCAACACGGCGTATATGTATTCCACCTATGAAGAAGAGTGTGAATCTGCGCCGTCCAAGCGCGATAAAATAATGGTGCTGGGTGGCGGTCCAAACCGGATTGGCCAAGGCATAGAATTTGATTATTGCTGTGTGCATGCGGCGCTGGCCACCCGCGAAGACGGTTATGAAACCATCATGGTCAATTGTAATCCGGAAACGGTATCAACCGATTATGATACCTCTGACCGCTTGTATTTTGAGCCATTAACGCTGGAAGATGTGTTGGAAATTATCGCCAAGGAAAAGCCCAAAGGGGTGATTGTTCAGTATGGTGGCCAGACACCTTTGAAGTTGGCGCGCGATCTTGAAGCGGCAGGCGCGCCGATTATCGGCACCACGCCGGACTCAATAGACCTGGCGGAAGACCGCGAGCGTTTTCAGCAGTTGATTCACAAACTCGATTTGCTGCAACCACCGAACCGGACGGCACGCAGTGCGGATGAAGCAATTACCCTCGCCGAAGAAATCGGCTATCCGCTGGTGGTGCGCCCTTCCTATGTGCTGGGCGGGCGGGCGATGGAAATTGTTTACAACCAGGACGACTTGGCTACCTATATGAAAGCAGCGGTGAGCGTATCCAATGACTCTCCGGTGTTGCTCGATCATTTTCTGGATGACGCCATTGAAGTGGACGTCGATGCCATTTGTGATGGCGAAGCGGTTCTCATTGGCGGCATCATGGAGCATATCGAGCAGGCCGGGGTGCACTCTGGTGATTCCGCCTGTTCGTTGCCGACGTATAGTTTGTCCGATGAGATTCTGGATAAGTTGCGGTTACAAATGACCGCTATGGCGAAAGCGCTCAAGGTGGTTGGCCTGATGAATGCACAATTTGCCATCCAGGGCGATAAGATTTATATCCTCGAAGTCAATCCGCGAGCTTCCCGTACTGTACCCTTCGTTTCCAAAGCCACCAGCTACCCGCTGGCTAAAATAGCAGCGCGCTGTATGACGGGTAAATCATTGCAATCGCAACAGGCACTGCAAGAAAAAATTCCAGCTTATTATTCGGTCAAGGAAGCCGTTTTCCCCTTTGTGAAATTTCCGGGTGTTGACCCCTTGCTGGGTCCGGAGATGAAGTCTACGGGTGAAGTGATGGGCGTCGGACGCAGCTTTGGCGAGGCTTTCTTCAAGGCGCAAATCGGCAGTGGTGCGGATTTGCCGCTTGCGGGTAAAGTATTTATCAGTGTGCGTAAGCGGGATCGCGATGCAGCGGTCAAAGTTGCCGCTGAACTGGTGCAACAGAATTTTACCTTAGTTGCCACACGCGGGACGGCGGCGTCTATTAGTGCAGCAGGTATACCCTGTGAAGTGATCAACAAGGTCAATGAAGGACGCCCACATATTGTTGACATGATAAAGAATGATCAGGTTAACTTGATCATCAATACCACCGAAGGAAAGCGGGCTATCGCAGATTCTTGTACCATCCGTGGTGCGGCCTTGCAGCATAAGGTACCCTACAGCACTACAATAGCGCATGCTAGCGCAACCAGCTGTGCGCTCGCGAGCGCACATGAGACGTCTGTGCAGCGTTTACAGGATTTACATCAGGAACATGTAGCATGAATAAAGTACCGTTAACCAAACGCGGCGCAGAAAAGCTCCGCAAAGAATTACAGCAGCTGAAAATGGTGGATCGTCCCCGCATAATTGCGGCAATTGCAGAAGCGCGAGCACACGGCGATTTGAAAGAAAATGCTGAATACCATGCGGCGCGTGAACAGCAGAGTTTTGCCGAAGGACGCATAAAGGAAATTAACGGCAAGCTGTCCAATGCGAACATCATTGATGTGGCGAGTGTTGATGCTGGTGGTAAAGTTATTTTTGGTGCCACGGTTGATATTGCCGATGAAGATACCGGTGATGAAATTACCTATCAGATTGTGGGCGAGGATGAAGCGGATATTAAAGCCGGCTTGATTTCATTTAATTCGCCTATAGCGCGTGCGCTTATTGGCAAGACTGAAGGTGATGTGGCAACGGTCATCGTGCCGGGTGGAGAGCGAAATCTTGAAATCGTTGAAATCCGTTACCTGTAACCGCGTTTTCCGGCAAGCAGGAGTGAGCGCCGCTGCGTGCCGGAATGATGACGTCTGAATGAATGCTGACCGTCTGTTGATCGGTGAGCGTATTTTGCTGAGTCTGTGGGTTGGAGGACTCTGGACAGTAGGCTATCTGGTCGCGCCAGTATTGTTCAATAGCCTGGAAGACCGGGCGCTGGCCGGGACACTGGCGGGCAAATTGTTTCAGATCATGTCGTACATAGGGTTGCTATGCGGAAGTTTGCTGTTGATTGGAAACCTGTCTCGGTACACCCGCCTTAATTGGCGCGCCATAATTTTGGCGATTATGCTGGTGTTGATCCTGGTGGGCGAATTTTTCATTTCCCCGCTGATTACTGATTTACGCCAGGCGGGCGTTGTGGATTCTTCCGCTTTTGCACAGGCGCACGGTGCAGCCTCGGTGGTATTCCTGGTAACAAGTTTGCTTGGGTTATTTCTAATAGCTACAGTTGAGAAGAATTCATAATATTCTGAGTAGTTTGCGCCTGTAAATGAATGTAGAAGCACTACTGTGCCCGAGGTAACTGCGTGTAGAAGTAGATCCAGCTCAGTAATATTTGAAATAATTTACAAAAGCTATTGATTTTAGCGGCTAAGTTACTAGAATCGCAGGCAACAGGCTTGTATGAATGCTGTGTGATGGGTATGGTTGCCCACCTGGTGTTTATGGATAGCAACACAGTTATCCTAATAATTTACAATATAACGGAGATCAGCTAAAAATGAACGTATTACACCCCAAACTATTGATTGCTGCTGCTGTAGCGACCAGCCTGGCTATGGCGGGTTGTTCCAGCACACCGAAATCTTCAGATGCCTCTACTGTATCTACTGCAGCAGATTCGGCCTCTTCTGCTGAAATGTCCTCACTGCAAGGGAAAGTGACTGACCTGGAAAGCCAGCTTGCAAACGAACGCGCAAAATTACAGCAAATGCAGGGCAGTGCTGCAACTTCTTCTATGGCGGCTACCGGCTCGGGCGAATTACTGCCGCCGAATGCGAAGCCTGGCGAATGTTATGCTCGCATATTTATCCCACCCAGCTATAACACGGCTACGGAACAGGTTCTTAAATCCGAAGCTTCCGAAAAAATCAGTGTTATTCCCGCTAAATTTGAATGGGTACAAGAACAGGTGGTCGTGAGAGAAGCCTCTCAACGTCTTGAAGTTGTGCCTGCTACCTTTGATTGGGTAGAAGAAATTGTGACAGTGAAATCGGCTTCAAAAAGAGTTGAAGTGGTGCCAGCAAGTTACAAAACCGTAACTGAAAAGATTCTGGATAAACCGGAACATACAGTCTGGAAGAAAGGCACTGGCCCGATTAGCAAAATCGATGAATCTACCGGTGAAATCATGTGTCTGGTTACCATTCCGGCAACCTATAAGACGCTTTCTAAGCGCGTGCTGGTCAACAAAGGCGGCACCCGGGAAATTGATATTCCTGGCGAAACAAAAATCGTCAAGAAGAAAGTCATGAAAACACCGCCGACAACACGTAGCATCGAAATTCCGGCCAAGTATAAAACAGTCAAGGTGCGCAAGATGGTTGAGCCACCAAAAACCACGGCGACACCGATTCCTGCCAAGTACAGCACGGTTACCAAGCGTACCAAGGTCAGCGAAGGCTATATTGAATGGCGTCCGGTACTGTGCAAAACGAATACCACGGCGGACGTGGTTCGCCGCATCCAGTCCGCACTGAGCAAGGCTGGACATAATCCTGGCCCTCTTGATGGTGCACTAGGTGGACAGACTCTGGCAGCTGTGAAGTCTTATCAGAAGGCTAAAGGTTTGCCGACGGGTGGTATTACTATGAAAACACTCACATCACTTGGTGTGACTCCCTGATAGCGTTATCTACATCAGGTTTAAAAAATGCCCGGCTGGTCCGGGCATTTTTTTAGGCTGGATTCCCTGTTATTGAAAGCGTTTTCCTTGGAATTCAATCCAGCCCCCCGAACCTCCTCGAGGGTCGTGGTGTGTCCAATGGACAACGCCACCCCGGTTATTCGGTTCATAGCGCCCACGCAAGCTGAGATTATCACCATTTTGTAGGGGTACTCGCTTGGCCAGATCGATGTTATGTGCAACCAGTAAGGTTTGCTTACCCTCCAGCTTAATAATAAACCGCTGGTGGCGTGAGCCTTCATTATCATCACTCAATAGCCGGCTTACTGTGGCATCGAGCTGCACCCATTGGCCTGCTCGCCAGTTCTCAATTTGACTGATATCGCTGGAGCCATTGCGGCTTGGGTTGTGCGGTGTGATACCAGCTTGTTGATTTTGGAAATATTGGTAGAGGGCTACTACGGCAACAACGACGATTGTCGCCAGCTGCTTTTTCCAGGCCATAGGTGTTTTCATTTTTGTTTGATCCGTAGTTTTGTGCAATTGTGACGTGTACCATTCTATCAGGCTGGAGTACGCCCAGCTTGCTTGTCTGGATAAGACGTCAGAATCATCGACCTCGATTAATATTTGCGTTGGTTTATCTGGTATCCTTTGAAAACAAAAATCCTCGTATCTATAACTGACCCTGGCTATTCTTTTTCTAGGTTTAAGAACCGCGCAGGTGTTTGCGTTTAAGGCGCTTACCTGGGATAAGGACAAGCTCGGTTATATTGAGGTGCATTCTGCAACTGCAGGAAATGATGGGAGAGAATTTATGATTGGCCATAAAGCGGAATTGAGAAAAAAAATCGACGCTATTATCGAACGCTTGCAGACTATACAGCGTACTATTGCCGGCAGTAGGCAACCGGCCTCCCGGTTTGAAATAGAAGAACTTAAAGAGCTTGGTGAAAACTATGCTGAACTGAACAATCAGCTAAAAGCTTATATAAAGAAATAGCCAAGGTACTGAAAGGGTGTTTGATGACTGATGTAACAGGAATATTTATAGGCGCAGGTGAAAAACCGGTTTATCTGCAACCTGGTTTTGCCAACCGTCACGGCTTGATTGCCGGTGCCACGGGTACGGGTAAAACGGTTTCATTACAGATTCTGGCCGAGTCATTCTCCAATCTCGGTGTGCCGGTGTTTATGGCAGATGTAAAAGGTGATCTTTCCGGCCTTAGCCAGGCTGGGAAATCACATCCTAAACTAGAAGAACGCGCCAAACAAATTGGCTTCGGTGAGTTCGACTATTCTGATTTTCCAGTGGTGTTCTGGGATTTGTATGGCAAGCAGGGACACCCGATTCGGACAACGGTCTCCGAGATGGGGCCCTTGTTGCTGGCGCGCCTGCTGGGTTTGAATGAAACCCAGGAAGGTGTTTTGTATGCAGCATTTCGGTTCGCTGATGATGAAGGCATGCTGGTTCTGGATCTAAAGGATCTGCGGGCATTACTGACCTTTATCGGTGAAAACGCCAAACAGCTTTCACTCGAGTACGGCAATATACCGCGGCAGTCTATCGGCGCCATCCAGCGGCGGTTACTGGTTCTCGAGGAACAGGACGGCAAGTATTTTCTGGGCGAACCAGCGTTTGAATTGAGTGATTTGATGCGTTGTACTGATGAAGGTCAGGGCTATATCAATATCCTCGCAGCCGACAAACTGATGCAGCAACCCCGGCTGTATTCGATTTTTCTGTTATGGCTGCTTTCTGAATTGTTTGAAGAATTACCGGAAGTCGGGGATCCGGAAAAACCAAAGCTGGTATTTTTCTTTGACGAGGCGCATCTGTTATTTAATGACGCGCCAAAAGTTTTACTGGAAAAGATCGAACAGGTCGTGCGTCTGATCCGTTCCAAGGGTGTGGGTATTTATTTCGTTACCCAGAACCCGCTGGATATTCCAGATTCTGTATTAGGCCAACTGGGTAATCGCATCCAGCACGCCTTGCGGGCATTTACGCCCCGCGATCAAAAGGCGGTACGCGCGGCGGCTGAGACTTTCCGTGTTAATGAAAAGCTGGATACTGAAAAAGTGATTACCGAGTTGGGTGTTGGTGAAGCACTGGTTTCTATGTTGGAAGGTAAGGGTGTGCCGAGTCCCGTTGAACGAACGCTGATTCGTCCTCCCGGTTCGCGTATGGGTCCGGCTAAGCCTGCCGAGCGCCGCGCAATATTGTCCAGCAGCGACATGTCCGGTAAATACGATGAGACTATCGACCGTGAATCGGCTTACGAAAAACTAAAAGCGCGCGCTGAGAAAAGCGCTGAACTGGTTGCACAAGACGGCGGTAAAAAAACCAAAAAAGGGCGCAAGACATACCAGCGGCAAGGTATCCTGGAAGCGATGGCGAAAAGTGTCGTGCGTTCACTGGGAAGCACTATGGGTCGGCGTTTAGCGCGTGGGATCCTCGGCTCGTTGTTAAAATAGGCGCAATCCCATCGCGGTTAAAACCGCTCCTACAAGGCACTTGCGAATAGATCAGATCCCTTGTTCTGCAGCGTCGTTTCAAGCTAAAAAAACCGGATGCAGGTTTCCCCGGCATCCGGTTTTCAGGTGACATACAATTTTATTGTTGCATGTTTTCCATGGCGTCACCGGCAGCACCTTTCGCTGTATCTTCAGCAGTGCCTGCAGCTTCATGCAGTTTGTCAGCGGCTCCTTGAGCAACATCACCGGCTTTATCCAGTGTCGCCTTGCCAGCGTCTGTAACAGCATCTTTAGCGTCAGAAGCCATATTGCCCGCTGAATCCATCGCAGCTGAACCGGCATCTTTTACATCATCCATTGCTGCAGAGCCAGCCTCTTTAGCGGCATCGGCCGCACCCGTTGCCATATCGCCTGCATTGTCTGCTGCAGAGTCTACAGCTGATTTGGCTTTATCCATCATGGTTTCGCCAGTCTGGCTATCATCGCCGCTTTTACTGCAACCCGCAGCAAGCGCCAGACTGAATACGACAGAAGTTAATAGTAAGTTTTTCATGTTGTTTCTCCCTTGTTTTAAATAGGATGTAAAAAAATAAAATGATAATGGCAATCGTTTGATTACCATGCATCGGGTTTGATTAGTGTGTAATAACGGGATCCATTTCTTTTGCCTGTTCAATCCACTTTACAACCGTGCTTTCAGACGGCACCGTGCGGGTCAGTTTTTTGCTGTCATTGGCTTCTTTCATCGCCGTGGCAAGGTTGGCTGCATTGCGGTTGCGCAGTTCCTTGACGGTGTCTACTCCCGTCGCTTCGAGTAGTTCAGAAAATTCACCACCGACCCCTGAAATCCGCATCAGGTCAGCCATATTGGCCCACTTTAGAAGCTGTGCGGTAGAGAGGCCACATTTTTGTGCAGCTTGCTCGCGGCCCTTTGTGTCGCAACAGGTTTTTAGCAAGTCATCAGTTGTACCGATACCGGCTGCTGAGAGTTTTTCACAGTAGGCTGGACCAATACCCTCAATTTCTTCAATTTTGTAAGACATTAACGAGACCTCAGGTGTTTAGTTAGCCGTACTATCATACAGTGCGTAGTGAGTTCGTGCGAGTCCTGGTAATTAGGCAAGGTATTGAAAACGCGGGATTGATAGCCAAAACTGTTGCTAATCGACGACAGAGTGAAGCGGGTTGAGATAGAATAATTCCAGATACTTTTATAAGGTTAGATTGAACCTCTCATCAGATTGAATACTGCGCCAGTAGGCTTATATTTGCGGTCGTATTTTAGAATCTTTTGTTCTGAGCTTGAGGAACAGGCCAACATTGCCAACACGTTGCAGTAATTGTGCTGCAGATTTATCGCTCAGCTGGCCGAGTACCCGGTCGCGTTTTTCGCGATCACCAACCGTTACCTTCACTTTCATTAATTCGTGGTGACCGATAGAACGCATAAACTCATCGAGCACAGAGGCTGTCAGGCCGCCCGAGCCGATCGTGACAACAGGCTTCAACTTGTGACCAAGACCGCGTAGTCTCTTTTTTTGTGGCGCAGATAACGGCATAGTAAATCAGTTTTGTTAAAAATTACGGGGAAGTATCATAGTCTATGGCGCGTAGTAAAAGTAGCCACCGCTGGTTAAAAGAGCACTTTCAAGATGAATATGTTAAACGTGCGCAGCGTGAAGGCTATCGTTCACGGGCTGTGTACAAGCTGACTGAGCTGCAAGAAAAGTATCGCTTGATTAAACCTGGTATGACTGTGGTCGATCTGGGTGCTGCGCCTGGGGGGTGGAGCCAGTACGCGCTGGAGATACTCGGCAGCAAGGGCCAGATTATCGCCATGGACCTGCTGCCGATCGAGCCCTTGCCCGGCGTCATTTTGGTGCAGGGTGATTTCAGGGAAGCGGTGATTCTCCAGCAGCTGTTGAATATCCTCGAAGAGAAAAAGGTTGAACTTGTATTGTCTGATATCGCCCCCAACATAAGTGGTGTTAACGCGGTCGATATTCCCCGGGCAATGTATCTGGCTGAACTTGCAGTGGATTTTGCTACTCAGATACTAGCCCCCGGTGGTGGTTTGCTGATCAAAGTATTTCAGGGCGAGGGTTCAGATCAGTTATTACACGATATAAAGGCACGTTATGACAAAGTTGTAGTCAGAAAACCCAAGGCATCCCGCCCGCGCAGCCGCGAAGTATACGTGCTGGCGAGGGGGCACAAGGTAGTGTAAAATTTCAGGAATAATAGAGTCAGCCGAAATGCCTTTCAAGACAACAGCTTCCCTGCATTCGGATTCCATCATCGCCTAACTTGAGGTAACTTAATTTTGAATGATATGGCGAAAAATATTTTACTCTGGGTGGTCATCGCGATCGTCCTGATGTCGGTATTCAATAATTTCGGACCACCGGCGCCGAGTACGCAATCGGTTTCCTATTCTGATTTCATCAGCAGTGTTAAATCTGGCAGTGTTACCAATGTAAATATTGCCGGTCGCACGGTTGAGGGCCGCTATTCCAGTGGTGAAGCATTTTCGACGCGGGTACCCAATGATCCGAAAATGATCGATGACTTGCTTGCCAATGGTGTTGAGGTCAACGTTAAGGAGCCGGAGCAGGATTCGATGTTGATGCAAATCTTCATCTCCTGGTTCCCAATGTTACTGCTGATTGGCGTATGGATTTTCTTCATGCGGCAAATGCAGGGTGGTGCAGGTGGCCGGGGTGCGATGTCCTTTGGTAAAAGCCGCGCCCGCATGCTGGGTGAAGATCAGGTAAAAGTTACTTTCAATGATGTGGCGGGTGTTGAAGAGGCCAAGGAAGAGGTCGCCGAACTGGTCGAGTTTTTGAGCGATCCAGGTAAGTTCCAGAAACTGGGTGGAAAAATACCGCAAGGTGTGCTGATGGTGGGAGCGCCAGGCACGGGTAAAACGTTGCTGGCTAGAGCTATTGCCGGTGAAGCCAAAGTACCGTTCTTTACTATTTCAGGTTCCGACTTTGTCGAAATGTTTGTCGGTGTCGGCGCCTCCCGTGTGCGCGATATGTTTGAGCAGGCCAAGAAACATGCGCCGTGCATAATTTTCATTGATGAGATCGATGCGGTTGGCCGCCATCGTGGCGCCGGGCTGGGTGGTGGTCACGACGAACGTGAACAGACGTTGAACCAGTTGCTGGTTGAGATGGATGGTTTTGAAGGCAATGAAGGCGTGATCGTGATTGCGGCTACTAACCGTCCGGATGTGCTCGATCCGGCCTTATTGCGGCCTGGACGTTTTGACCGGCAGGTGGTTGTGCCGTTGCCGGATATCCGTGGTCGCGAACAAATTTTGAAAGTGCATTTACGCAAAGTGCCGATGGATGAAAATATCAAACCTGCGATTATAGCGCGAGGTACCCCAGGCTTTTCAGGTGCGGATCTAGCCAATCTGGTGAATGAAGCCGCCTTGTTTGCGGCCCGCGCCAATAAGCGTCTTGTCGGTATGGATGATATGGAAAAGGCCAAAGACAAAATCATGATGGGCGCCGAACGCAAGTCCATGGTGATGAGCGAGGAAGAGAAAAAACTCACCGCCTATCACGAGGCGGGTCATGCCATTGTTGGCCGGCTAGTGCCGTCACATGACCCGGTTTACAAGGTTACTATTATTCCGCGTGGCCGTGCGCTTGGCGTGACCATGTTTTTGCCGGAAGAGGATCGTTACAGCCTCAGCAAACAGCGGCTGGAAAGCCAGATATCCAGTTTGTTCGGTGGCCGGATTGCGGAAGAGCTAATCTTTGGTGAGGATATGGTGACAACCGGTGCTTCCAATGATATTCAGCGCGCCACAGAGTTAGGCCGTAACATGGTGACCAAATGGGGTTTGTCAGAACGGCTTGGTCCGCTGACGTATAGTGAAGAGGAAGCCGAGGTTTTTCTTGGTCACTCGGTCGCCCAGCACAAGAGCGTTTCCGATGAGACCGCGCATGCGATTGATGCGGAAATTCGTTCCATCATTGACCGGAATTATCAGCGTGCCGAGACGTTGTTAAAAGAAAACGAGACCACGCTGCACGCCATGGCGGCAGCGCTGATCAAGTTTGAGACTATCGATGCAGATCAGATTGACGATATCATGGCCGGTAAAAGTCCGCGCCAACCCAAGGGTTGGGATGACGAAGATAGTACGGGCTCTGGCCAACCGGTAGGCAATGAGCAGGAAGATAAAGGCTCGGCACCCGATAAACCGATTGGCGATCCCGCCGGTCAGCACTAATTGATTTCACCCGGCATCTGCCGGGTGTTTTGTATCCTGTTGTGATTCTTGACTGCCGCGGTAAGCCACTGGATCTATCTTTCCCCCAGGTTATGGGTGTGCTGAACGTTACACCGGATTCTTTTTCTGACGGCGGACGTTTTAATCATGCCGATGCGGCGTGCGAGCACGCCTTGTTGCTTGCAACTCAAGGCGCGGCAGTGATCGATATTGGCGGTGAGTCAACCCGGCCAGGCGCTGCCAAAGTGGGCGTAGCTGAAGAAATTGACCGTGTAATACCGGTTATTGAATCCTTACAGCCTGAGCTTTCAGTGCCAATTTCTATAGATACCAGTAAGGCGGAAGTTATGCAGGCCGCGGTGGCTGCTGGCGCCGGGTTGATCAATGACGTGTATGCGCTGCGTAGACCGGGAGCCCTGGAGGCGGCAGCCAGCACGGGTGCGGCAATTTGCCTCATGCATATGCAGGGTGATCCTGACACAATGCAAACAGCGCCGGAATATTCACATGGGGTCGTTTCGTCAGTTATGACATTTCTACTAGACAGGGTTAAATGTTGCGAACGTGCTGGTATTGATCGCGATCGGCTTGTAATAGACCCTGGTTTTGGTTTCGGAAAAACACTTGATCACAATTTACAGCTGCTATCAGGATTAGCGGAATTTGCCGATACAGGATTACCGGTGCTGGCAGGGTTGTCCCGTAAATCGATGATTGGCAAGTTATTAGGCCTAGAGGTCGAGGATCGTTTGGTGCCCAGTATAGCGCTGGCGGTGATGGCCGTAGAACGGGGGGCGAAACTGGTCAGGGCACATGATGTTGCTGAAACCTGTCAGGCGCTACAATTACATAATGCAGTACAGGCACACTAAGGAGCTTTAAGTGTCCAGAAAATACTTTGGTACAGATGGCATACGCGGGCGAGTCGGCGAGCACCCGATCAACGCCGAATTTATGCTCAAGTTGGGCTGGGCAACCGGACGTGTGTTGGGAAAGGCGAGCAGTTCGCGCGTGGTGATTGGTAAGGATACGCGTATCTCGGGTTATATGTTCGAATCCGCACTGGAAGCCGGATTGTCTTCTGCTGGCATCGATATTCGTTTGCTGGGACCGATGCCAACACCCGGGATCGCCTATTTGACACGCACCTTGCACGCCTGTGCAGGCATTGTTATCAGTGCATCGCATAATCCTCACCAGGATAATGGCATCAAGTTTTTTTCAGCGGCAGGTACAAAACTTGCGGGTGAAATCGAAGCCGCTATTGAGGCTGAGTTGGACAAACCGATGCATACTGTCGATTCATCCGAGCTTGGCAAAGCTGAGCGGGTTGAAGATGCGGGTGGCCGCTATATCGAGTTTTGTAAAAGCACCATCCCAGCCGTTCTCAACATGAATGGACTGCGTGTTGTCGTTGATTGTGCAAACGGTGCAACTTACCACGTCGCCCCCAGTGTGCTGGAAGAACTTGGTGCTGAAGTCATCAGCATCGGTGTTGACCCCAATGGTTTGAATATCAATACCGATTGCGGTTCAACCAAACCGGATAATCTGGTTGCAGAAGTTATCAAACAAAAAGCCGACCTTGGCATTGCCTTTGATGGTGACGGTGACCGGGTGATTATGGTTGATCATAGCGGCGAGGTTGTTGATGGTGACGAAATTCTCTACGTCATTGCCAACAGTAGGAAAGAAGCAGACAGACTCGGTGGGCCAGTCGTTGGTACCCTGATGAGCAATCTGGGTCTTGAGCACGCATTGACAGCTGCGGGCATAGATTTTCAGCGCGCCAATGTGGGTGATCGCTATGTCATGGAATTATTGAAATCGACGGGCGGTGTACTGGGTGGTGAATCATCCGGTCATATTATCTGCCTGGATCGGACTACCACCGGCGACGGCATCATTTCTGTGCTGCAGGTGCTTGCGCCAATGATTCAAAAAGGCGTTTCGCTTAGAGACCTCCTGGCCGGCATGAGCAAATATCCGCAGCACATGGTCAATGTACCGCTCAAGCAGCGCGTCGAACTTGAAACCTGTGCCCCCGTTAAGGAAGCAGTCCGGGCGGCAGAAGCAAGGCTAAATGGTAAAGGCCGGGTGCTCTTGCGTCCTTCCGGAACCGAGCCTTTAATACGCGTTATGGTGGAAGGTGAAGATGAGTCTTTGGTGCGCGAACAAGTGGACGCGCTGGTTGCTGTTGTCGAACAGGTAGTGGCGGCTCAGCCTGAAACCGTTTGACCCTGGAAATTGTTATTGCAGAAAATTGTAAGCATGGAATTTATTACGCGAACGGTTCGAGCAATAAATCCACATCCTAAAATAGTTGCAAAATTTACCCAGACGAAAGCCTGACTATTTTATACCCGGTTTTATGAAGAAATTACTATTGCGCAGCTCAGCACCGGTACTAATACTATTAGCCGTTGCAGCGGGTCTGTTTGCCTCAAACATACATACATTTAACCGGCTAACAGACGAAGCGCTGATTGCGAAACTGCGTTTTAGCCAAGTATCAGAACAAGCCTATCGGGTCGAATTACGCACGGGCGATTTTTGCCAGCCGCGTCACTACCAGATTTACGGTGATGAGTGGCGTATCGATGCACGATTTCTGAAATGGAAACCCTGGGCGAACTTGCTGGGTATGGACGCCATGTACCGCCTGGAACGCCTGGGTGGGCGTTACCGGAATATTCAGGATGAAAACACCGGTAAACATCTTGCGCACGATATTTCAGAACAACCTGTTATTGATCTGATCCAGTATGCACAACGATCCTGGGCGGGCTGGATGCCTGTTGATACCCAGTTTGGTAGCTCTGTTTACGAGCAAATAGACCCGGCGGCTATCTACCTGGTCTACCGTTCCCAGGCCGGGATCCTCATCAGGAAAGAGCCGCTATCCTCTGTAAAATATGAAAACGGTACGCTGGTAATTCCGATAGAAAAAGCCTGCCCACCTTCCGGGTAATATAAGCCAAAGCAAGCAGTAAGATTTTTTTACTCGGCGGATATGTGGATAACGTCCGGTGAATATTTGATTTTTCAGCGCCAGACCGCTACGCTACGCGGCTATTTTAAGGCACTTGGAGGCCGGGATGCGGCAGATATTGGTAGCTGGGAACTGGAAACTGAATGGCTCCTTGAGCAGCGTTAAACAGCTGGTCGAAGGGCTAAAGGCAGGCGCTGGGGACATCGGTAAAACGGAGGCTGCTGTTTGCCCACCTTTTATCTATATCCCACTGGTATCCAATTTATTAGCCGGTAGCCAGATCGCCCTGGGTTCGCAGGATGTAAGCGATCAGGAATCCGGTGCCTTTACCGGTGAGACTGCAGGCCCGATGCTGAATGATTTTGGTTGTAAATATGCCATAGTTGGGCACTCCGAGCGGCGTAGTTTATACGCAGAAGATGACCAGTTTACGGCGCGTAAATTCGCTGCGGCTCGGAAGTTTGGCCTCAAACCCATTCTTTGTGTCGGCGAGCTGCTTGAAGAGCGCGAGCAGGGTATTACCGAGCAAGTGGTCGCGCGCCAGCTGGATGCAGTGATAGATCTCGAAGGTGTGGCGGCACTAAATGATGCGGTCATTGCGTATGAGCCGGTGTGGGCAATTGGTACGGGTAAAACAGCATCGCCGGATCAGGCGCAGGAGGTACACGCCTTCATCCGCAAAAAACTTAATGGCCTGGATGCAGGCGTTGCGGAAAAAGTACAAATTCTCTATGGTGGCAGCGTGAAAGGCGCGAATGCCAAAGAGTTATTTGCGATGGCGGATATCGACGGTGGCCTGATTGGTGGCGCGTCATTACAGGCAGAAGAGTTCCTTGCGATTTGCAAGGCAGGAAATTAATTCACAAAGTTTGAAGCGCTGATCACGCGTTTCAGGATGGTTAAATGTTTCAGATATTTCTGATTGTTCAAGTAATAATAGGTCTTAGTATTATCGGTCTTGTGTTATTGCAACAGGGTAAAGGCGCCGACATGGGTGCAGCCTTTGGCAGTGGCTCTTCGGGCACCGTATTTGGTGCGCGTGGCGGCGGTACTTTCTTTACCCGGTTGACAGGTGTCCTGGCGGCGGCTTTTTTTGCCAACAGTGTTTTGTTGTCTTCGCCCTTGGTTTATGACCGCAACGATTCAGTGACTAGCGTGACTAAACCAATCACAGAAACTGTAGACGAGGGTGGGGAAGTGGTAATAGATGAATCAGCGATTGATTTACCTCCCGCTGACTTGCCAGACGTTCCGGCGCCGGACGCTGAGAGTGGCCTAGGTCAGATGCCGGCGATTGCCGACGATTTGCCTGAATAGGTACCGGAAAAAATTACAGCCGACGTGGTGGAATTGGTAGACACGCTGTCTTGAGGGGGCAGTGGCGAAAGCTGTGCCGGTTCGACTCCGGCCGTCGGCACCATAAACAGAACTGAAATATACGCTTGCTAACCATGGGCTTGTCCAGCAGGCTTCTCATGGGCATTTTTTATGGCCCCAGAAGTATAATTAACTTACTGATTTTGTTAAAAAAGCAAACCATTCGTTTGCTTGACACTTATTCACCTACTGGCCTAGACTGCGGAACGCTACGCAGTACACCACGCATAACAAAACCAGGTGGCTGTAAACCGTGCTGGAGGATGGTGCTATGCTCGAAAATTACCTGCCAATTCTGCTCTTTATCGCAGTAGGAATCGGTTTTGGCTTGGGGCCAATCATTATTGGTTTTTTGCTGGGGCCGAGAAAACCCTACAGCGAAAAACTGTCGCCTTACGAATGTGGCTTCGAAGCCTTCGAAGATACGCGCATGCGTTTTGACGTACGTTACTACCTGGTGGCTATTCTATTCATCATTTTCGATCTGGAAATTGCCTTCCTGTTTCCCTGGGCCGTGGTGCTCGATCAAATTGGCTGGTTTGGCTACATCGCTATGATGATTTTCCTCGGTATCCTGGTGATCGGTTTCATCTACGAGTGGAAGAAGGGTGCTCTGGAATGGGAGTAGCGGCACGCGCAGCAAGCAAAGGCTCCGAGGAGCGGAGGTGTGCACGTCCGCCAGTGACGCTGTCGACACTTACTTTTGCATTGCGTTTGTCCCGTAAAGTTTTTAAACATTCTTTCTGTTTTCTAAGGGTACCCTGCTAATGGGTGTCGAAGGCATCCTTGAAGAAGGTTTTGTCACCACTTCAGCTGACAAGCTGATTAACTGGGCGCGTACCGGTTCGATGTGGCCGATGACGTTTGGTCTGGCATGTTGCGCAGTTGAAATGATGCAGGCAGGTGCCTCACGTTATGACCTGGATCGCTTTGGTATCGTATTCCGGCCTAGTCCACGCCAGTCAGATGTGATGATTGTGGCGGGCACTTTGTGTAACAAGATGGCGCCGGCATTGCGTAAAGTCTACGACCAGATGGCAGAACCTCGCTGGGTTATTTCGATGGGTTCCTGTGCCAATGGCGGGGGTTACTACCACTATTCATATGCTGTTGTCAGGGGCTGTGACCGTATTGTCCCGGTTGATGTCTATGTTCCGGGTTGTCCTCCCACAGCAGAAGCCTTGATATACGGAATTTTGCAGCTACAAAACAAAATCCGTCGCACTAACACGATCGCCCGCTGAGTTAAAATAACGATACGCATGAAGCCATCAGCCCTTCAGGACAAAGTGCGCGAACGATTCGGTGATCAGCTGCAAAACTGTGGTGTGTCTGTCGGCGAGCTTACGATAGAAGTTTCACCGGCAGATCTGCTGGAGGTTTGTACGGCGCTGCGCGACGAGCGGGAGTTCCGGTTTGAACAATTAATGGATGTGTGTGGTGTTGACTATGTGGCGTACGGCAATGCCGAGTGGGAAACGGACGCTGTAACCAATGCTGGTTTTAGTCGCGGTGTTTCGGTCAATACAGCTGAACGGCTTGCATTTTTGGATGATGAACTGTCGGTAGATACAGCGTCTGGCGAACGCCGCTTCGCTGCGGTTTATCATTTGTTGTCGGTAATGCATAACCACCGCTTGCGTATCCGGGTCTATGTGCCGGACAACCAATTGCCAGTGGTTCCATCTGTGATTAACATCTGGAATGGAGCCGACTGGTTTGAACGTGAAGCGTTCGATTTATTCGGTATTATTTTTGAGGGGCATCCGGATTTGCGGCGTATCCTGACCGACTATGGCTTCATTGGTCACCCGTTCCGCAAGGACTTTCCGTTATCCGGCAATGTGGAAGTGCGTTACGACCCGGAGCAACGACGCGTCGTGTATCAGCCGGTCAGTATTGAACCGCGTGTATTGGTGCCGCGCGTGATCCGCGCGGAGAGCGTGGAACCTGAACAAAAAAAAGTCGTGGATGAAGAAACACAGGATGAGGCTGACCGCGAGAAGCCTGACTAATTATGTCTGAAATTCGCAACTACACACTGAACTTTGGACCGCAGCACCCGGCTGCGCACGGTGTGTTGCGCCTGGTGCTGGAAATGGACGGTGAAGTTGTACAACGCGCCGATCCACACATCGGCCTGTTGCATCGAGGCACCGAAAAGCTCGCCGAAAGTAAACCCTACAATCAGAGTATCGGCTATATGGATCGGCTCGACTACGTATCCATGATGTGTAACGAGCATGGTTATGTATTGGCGATGGAGAAATTGTTGGGGGTAGAAGTACCGATTCGAGCCCAATATATCCGTGTCATGTTTGATGAGATCACCCGTATTCTGAACCACCTGCTCTGGTTGGGGGCGCATGGTTTGGACATCGGCGCCATGACGATATTCCTGTATACCTTCCGCGAGCGCGAAGATTTAATGGATTGCTATGAAGCCGTTTCCGGTGCGCGGCTGCACGCAACCTATTACCGGCCGGGTGGTGTGTACCGGGATCTACCGGATCGCATGCCGCAATACGAGACATCCAAGTGGCATGATGAAGCAGATGTTAAACGGCTGAATAAAAACCGCCAGGGTTCTTTGCTCGATTTTATCGATGATTTCACTCGGCGGTTCCCGGCCTGTGTCGATGAATATGAAACCTTGCTCACCGATAACCGTATCTGGAAGCAACGCACCGTGGATATAGGCGTTGTCTCACCAGAACGTGCACTGCAGCTCGGTTTCACCGGGCCCATGCTGCGTGGTTCTGGATTTGCCTGGGATTTGCGTAAAAAGCAACCGTATGAAGTTTATGACAAGATGGATTTTGATATTCCCGTTGGTGTAAACGGAGATTGTTACGACCGTTACCTGGTGCGTATCGAAGAGATGCGCCAATCGAACCGGATTGTCAAACAGGCCGCCAATTGGTTACGTAACAACCCGGGCCCGGCTATGACTGACGACCGTAAACTTGCGCCACCACCACGTGAAGAGATGAAAGCCGATATGGAATCGCTGATTCATCACTTTAAATTATTTACGGAAGGTTTTTGTATTCCGGAAGGTGAGGCTTACGCGGCAATTGAGCACCCGAAAGGTGAATTCGGTGTGTATTTAATATCCGATGGCGCAAATAAACCCTACCGCCTGAAAATCCGCGCGCCTGGTTTTGCACATTTATCGGCGCTGGATGAAATGGCGCGTGGCCATATGTTAGCCGATGTGGTCGCCGTGATTGGTACCCAGGACATCGTGTTTGGTGAAGTTGATCGCTAATGGCTAAGTGCGCATACAGGTTTTAGATGAATATAACTGTACAACTTACTTCTAAATCTTTTGAACTTCCGCCGGAAGTAAAACAGGAAATAGATAGCTGGACTGCCAAGTTTCCTGCGGATCAAAAGCAGTCAGCTGTGTTGGCCGCCTTGAGTGCAGTGCAACACTTGGAAGGCTATGTCAGCGTCCCGCAAATGGATGCAGTCGCGGATTATCTTGGCATGCCAAAGGTGTCGGTATACGAAGTCGCATCGTTTTACTCGATGATTGAAACTCAACCGGTGGGCAGAAACACGGTTGCTTTTTGTAACAATATCTCCTGCATGCTCTGTGGCGCCGATGACTTGGTCGCACACGCCGAGCAAAAATTGGGGATCAAGCAGGGTGAGAGCACAGCGGATGGGCGTATTTATCTCAAAGCAGAAGAAGAATGCCTGGCGGCTTGTGTCGGTGCGCCTATGATGGCGGTCAACGGCCATTACCATGAGAATCTGACAATTGAAAAACTCGATCAGATTCTGGACGGCCTGGAGTAGCGCATGACGAATCAGGTTTGCTTTACAACGCTGCAATATGACCAGCCCTGGACGCTGGAGAATTACCTCAAGACCGGTGGCTATGAAGCCTGGAAAAAAATTCTGCGCGAGAAGACGCCGCCAGAAGATATTATTGAAGAAGTTAAAAAATCTGCATTGCGCGGCCGCGGTGGCGCGGGGTTTTCGACTGGCCTGAAGTGGAGCTTTATGCCACGTAACGCGCCGGTGCAAAAATATATCGTCTGCAACTCTGATGAATCCGAACCCGGTACCTGCAAGGATCGGGATATCCTGCGTTACAACCCGCATGCCTTAATCGAGGGTATGGCGATCGCCGGTTATTCCATAGGTGCAACCATTGGCTACAACTATATGCGTGGTGAATTTCATCACGAGCCGTATGAGCGCTTTGAGCAAGCGCTCAAAGAAGCCTATGAGGCAGGATTGCTAGGCAGTGATCTGCGAGGTTCTGGCATTGAGTTCGAGTTATATTCTCACCTGGGCGCTGGTGCCTATATCTGTGGTGAAGAGACCGCGCTGTTGAATTCACTGGAAGGTAAGAAAGGCCAGCCGCGTTATAAACCCCCCTTCCCGGCTAACTTTGGTTTGTACGGTAAACCAACAACCATTAACAATACTGAGAGCCTGGCATCCGTGCCCGTAATCATGCGCAATGGCGCCGACTGGTTCTTGAATCTGGGTCGTCCGAATAACGGGGGTGAAAAAATCTGGTGTGTTTCCGGGCATGTGAACAAACCGGGTAACTATGAAATTCCCCTGGGCGCCCCGTTCAAGGATTTGCTGGAATTGGCAGGGGGTGTCCGCGACGGCCATCAATTAAAGGCTGTGATTCCTGGCGGTTGTTCCATGCCGGTGATGCCTGCTGATTTGATGATGCAAACTGAACTGGATTATGACTCCTTATCTAAAGCTGGAACGGCGCTCGGTTCAGCCGGCATGATCGTGATGGATGATTCAACCTGCATGGTCAAAGCACTGATGCGGATTTCACGCTTCTATTATGCGGAGTCCTGCGGCCAGTGTACGCCGTGCCGTGAAGGTTGCGGCTGGATGTACCGGGTCATCAAACGCATCGAAGCAGGGCAGGGAACGATGGATGACATCGACTTGCTAGAAAGTGCGGCGGGCCAGATCGAAGGCCATACTATTTGCGCCTTCGGTGATGCGGCCGCCTGGCCGGTGCAAAGTTTCATCAAGCATTTCCGCCACGAATTCGAATACCACATTACCCATAAAAACTGCATGCCTGGAACCAGCAGTCACCGCACCGGACAGGGGGCGGCCGCATGAGCGCCAAGCCAGAAACTGTCACTGAAGAGAGGGTGACCGTCAATATCGACGGTGTCGATTACCAGGCGCCCAGAAATGCGATGATCATCGAGGTGACCGATAACCACGCTATCAGCGTGCCGCGTTTCTGTTATCACAAAAAGCTGCCTATCGCGGCTAACTGCCGGATGTGTATGGTGCAGGTGGAAATGGGTGGGCGCATGGCGCCGAAACCTTTGCCTGCTTGCGCCACACCGGTCGCAGACGGTATGAAAATCTGGACAACTTCTGAGTACGCCAAAAAAGCCCAGCGTGCCGTGATGGAATTTCTGCTCATCAACCACCCACTGGATTGTCCAATCTGCGACCAGGGTGGAGAATGCGAGTTACAGGATGTCGCGCTGGAATACGGCCGCGGCATATCGCGTTTCACCGAGAAAAAACGTGTCGTTCATGACAAAAACTTTGGTGCACTGATTGCCACCGACATGACGCGTTGTATTCACTGCACACGTTGTGTTCGTTTCCTTGAACACATCGGCGGCAGTAAAGAGTTGGGTAGTACCGGGCGTGGTGAGAATATGGAGATCAGTACCTATATTGAAAATAGTATTGATTCTGAACTCTCGGGCAACATCATCGATATTTGCCCAGTAGGTGCGCTTACCTCAAAACCCTTCCGGTTTACCGCGCGCGCCTGGGAACTGATTCAAACACCTGCTGTGAGCCCGCACGATTGTGCAGGTTCCAATATGCTATTACATACCCTGAATGGCAAATTGATGCGCGTGGTGCCGAACGAGAACGAAGACATTAATGAAGTTTGGTTATCTGACCGTGACCGGTTCAGCTATCAGGGTGTCAATAGCGATGACCGGTTGACAGAACCGCAGGTCAAGACAAAGGGTGAATGGAAAACAGTCAGTTGGGAAGCAGCCCTGCAGGCAACTGCTGAAGGATTAAAAGCGGTTGACCCCGCTAAGTTGGGTATTCTGGTGTCGCCAAACGCGACTGTTGAAGAGCAATACCTTTTGAATCGGCTTGCGGAAGGCTTAGGTACAGGCAATATCGATCACCGTTTACGCCGCAGTGATTTTACCGGCCAAGATCAGGAACCCTTGTATCCTGCATTAGGCCAGACGATTGCTTCACTGGAAGCGGCAGATGCCGTACTGGTCATCGGTGCTAATCCGCGTAAAGATCAACCTATTCTAGGACACCGTGTGCGTAAGGCCGCCAGTCAGGGTGCGCAAATCATGTTTGTGAACCCGGTCGACTATCCGCTGACTTACACGCCGGCAGAAAAACTGATCGTGGCACCTGGCCAATGGGTTCAACATTTGGCTGCGATTGCCTCTGTATTACTGGAAACCTGTAACCGTCAGCCTTCCAAGTTGCTTGCACCTTTAGTCGCAGGCGTTATTTCGGATAATACGGCCGAATCTATTGCTAACAAATTGTTAAACGCAGATAAGCCAACCTTGCTGTTGGGTATCACTGCGAGTATGCACCCATCGTTTTCTGCAATACGTGCGCTGTCCGTGTGCATTGCTGAGCTTGCCGGTGCCGAGCTTGGTTTCCTTGCCGATGGTGCCAACGCAGCGGGTGCGCATCTTGCGGGTGTGCTGCCACATCGATCCGTTTCAGGTAAGGCGCGCACAACAGCAGGCTTGGATGCCAAAGACATGTTAGCCACACCGCGTGATGCCTACCTGACTTTTGGGATAGAGCCGGAATTTGATTGTGCTGATAGCCGGGTGGCAATGCATGCCATGCAGGAAGCCGGTTTTGTGGTCTCACTGACCGGTTATGTCTCAGAGAGCATGCGCGACTATGCCGATGTGCTTTTACCAATAGCAGTTTTTTCTGAAACATCCGGCACCTATGTTAACTGCGAAGGACGCTGGCAAAGTTTTGCCGCCGCCGCCAGAGCGCCGCAAGGCACGCGGCCGGGCTGGAAAGTATTACGTGTACTGGGCAATTTACTGGCACTGGATGGTTTTGAACAAACCTCATCGGACGCGGTACGCGATGAACTGCACAGTAAGCTTAATTACAAAACTGTTGATAACAAACGCTATCCAGATGCAATTCACGTTGCGACTGCACTGCAGGGGATAGAACGAATCGCAGAACTACCGCTGTATGCAACCGATGCAGTCGTCCGCCGTGCTACCGCATTACAGCAGACGCCGGATGCTGATTCGGCTTGTATACGGTTACACCCAGATGATGCTGAGCAAGCGGGCCTGGCCGATGCGGTAAGAGCCGGTGTCAGACAAGACGGCGTGCAGACGGTGCTGGATTTAAAAATTGATAGCCGTGTGGCAAAAGGTGCCGCTGTGTTTCCTGTTGCACTGCCAGAATCACTCGTCATCCCCGATCCTTGGGGTATTCTGACAATGGAAAAGGTATAGGCGGCCGGTATGGAAGCATCGACTCTGCTTGATTGGATTATCACGGGAGGCATTATCCTGTTAAAGATCATGTTGATCGTCATGCCGCTGATGCTGTGTGTGGCCTACCTGACCTTTGCAGAACGTAAAATTATCGGCTATATCCAGGTGCGGATCGGGCCGAACCGCGTCGGTCCCCGTGGCTGGTTACAACCGATTGCCGATGCCGTGAAGTTGATGTTCAAGGAAATTATTGTTCCGACGAATTCCAACCACTACCTGTTTATTATCGCGCCGGTTCTTTCCATCGCACCTGCGCTGGCTGCGTGGGCGGTGATACCCTTTGACGATGGTCTGGTGCTGGCTGATGTCGACGCCAGCCTGCTCTATATACTTGCCCTGACGTCTGTGGGTGTCTATGGTGTTATCATTGCCGGTTGGGCGACAAATTCCAAATACGCCTTCCTCGGCGCGATGCGCAGCGCGGCGCAGATTGTCAGCTATGAAATAGCCATGGGGTTTGCGCTGGTGGGCGTGTTGATGGCGGCGGGCAGTATCAACCTCGGCGATATCGTGCGTGCGCAGTCGGGTAGTCTGCTGCATTGGTACTGGCTACCCCTGTTACCTCTGTTTATAATTTATTTTATCTCCGGTGTCGCCGAGACCAATCGCGCCCCGTTTGATGTGGCAGAAGGCGAGTCGGAAATCGTTGCCGGTTTCCACGTTGAATATTCGGGCATGACCTTTGCGGTGTTTTTCCTCGCGGAATATGCCAATATCATTTTAATTGCCACGCTGGCGGCACTCTTGTTTATGGGCGGTTGGTTATCGCCTTTCGAAGGCATTCCAGTGCTGGAAGGGCTGTTTGCCTGGGTGCCGGGGATGGTCTGGTTGTTAGCTAAAGTATCCTTCTTTTTATTCCTGTTTTTATGGTTCCGCGCCACGTTCCCGCGCTATCGTTATGACCAAATAATGCGCCTGGGCTGGAAGGTGTTTATTCCTATCACCATCTTCTGGCTGGTCATCGAAGGTGCAGCAGTCGTGGCTGGGCTTGGTCCATGGTTCGATTAAATTAAAGGTTGGATGATGAATTTAATACCACACGCGGTAAAAAGCCTGTTCCTTTGGGAATTGCTCAAAGGTATGCGCTTGACGGGAAAATATCTTTTCGCAAAAAAGATAACCGTCCAGTATCCGGATGAAAAAACACCACAATCGCACCGCTTTCGTGGCCTGCACGCATTGCGGCGCTATCCAAACGGTGAGGAACGTTGTATCGCCTGTAAATTGTGTGAAGCCGTCTGTCCTGCGCTGGCGATTACCATTGAGGCTGAGCCGCGCGAAGATGGAACGCGGCGTACCACACGTTATGACATTGATTTATTCAAGTGTATTTTCTGCGGATTTTGCGAAGAATCCTGCCCGGTTGATTCGATTGTTGAAACCCGGATTTATGAATACCATTTTGAAAACCGTGGCGAGAATATTATAACTAAACAACAATTACTCGCTATTGGTGATGAAAACGAAGCGCAGATTGCGGCCGACCGGGCTGCTGATGCAGCATATCGCTAATCCTAAAAACCACAGTTGACCGCTACAAGGGTGTATATAGTGATAGAAAATATTGAACGAAACTGGACTGCCCGGATTCATCCTAAAGATGAAGACGCTACAACCTGTAGAGCGGCCCTGTTGGCTCGCCTGGCTATGCAAAAAAACGCACTAAGGGGTCAGCCATTAGCGCGTTTTTTTGCTACGCCAGCCAAGCCAACAGGGCCGCTCTACAGGCTGTTCAACTGCGGTTTCTAGGATTATGGAAATGCCTATCGCCTTTGACCGTTTGGTCTTCTACATACTTGCTGCCATTCTGGTATTCGCGGCAACGCGCGTCATTACCGTGCGCAACCCCGTGCACGCAGCGATTCATTTAGTACTGGCGTTTTTTACCTGTTCAGGAATCTGGATGTTACTCGAAGCAGAGTTTTTGGCGATCACCCTAGTGCTGGTTTATGTCGGTGCCGTTATGGTGTTGTTCCTGTTTGTCGTCATGATGCTGGACATCAATGCGTCACCGATTAAAGAAGGGTTTACGAAATATTTACCGGTTGGTCTGTTGGTGGCGGGCCTGATGATGCTGGAAATGTATCTGGTGGTGCGCGCCAAAAATTTTGGTTTGGAAAAATTTGCAGCGCCACCCCGGCACGATGCTGACTACAGTAATACCCGGGAGCTAGGCAGTGTGCTCTACACGGAGTATGTCTATCCCTTTGAAATTGCCGCGGTGATTTTATTGGTCGCCATTATCGCGGCTATTACGCTGACCATGCGCAAACGGCCGGAAACCCGTTATCAGGATCCGGCGAAGCAGGTGGCCGTCCGCTCTCAGGACCGTGTACGGATAGTCAAAATGAAAGCCGAGCCCAGGGGTGATGAGTAATGCAGGCGCTAGCATTATCAGATTTCCTGGTGCTAAGCGCTGTGCTGTTCAGTCTTAGCGTCGCCGGGATTTTTATAAACCGTAAGAATGTGATCATCCTGTTGATGGCTATCGAATTAATGCTGCTCGCAGTGAACATGAACTTCATCGCCTTTTCCTATTTCCTCAACGATATCGCAGGCCAGGTGTTCGTGTTTTTTATACTGACCGTTGCGGCGGCTGAAGCGGCGATTGGCCTGGCGATCCTGGTAGTACTGTTCCGTAACCGGCGCACGATCAACGTCGATGACCTTGGCAGCATGAACGGGTAACGGTATGGAAAAAATCTATCTTGCACTTGTCCTTGCACCGCTCATAGGCGCCATACTGGCTGGCTTGTTTGGCAAGATGATTGGCCGCGCCGGTGCGCATTGGGTGACTATCCTGGGCGTTGGTATTTCATTTTTGCTGTCATTGCTGGTGTTCAAGGATATCGTCATCGATGGTTCACCGTCCTTTAACGGTTCGGTCTACACCTGGATGGTTTCTGACGGTATACGTTTCGAGATCGGTTTCCTGGTCGACAAGCTGACAGTATTAATGTTGCTTGTGGTTACTTTTGTTTCTCTGATGGTGCACATCTATACCATTGGTTATATGCGCGACGATCCAGGTTATCAACGCTTCTTCAGTTACATCGCACTGTTTACTTTTTCGATGTTGATGCTGGTCATGTCGAACAACTTTCTGCAGCTTTTCTTTGGCTGGGAAGCGGTGGGGCTGGTGTCGTATTTACTCATTGGTTTCTGGTATACCAAGCCGACGGCGATTTTCGCCAATATGAAGGCCTTTCTGGTTAACCGTGTGGGTGACTTTGGGTTCCTGCTGGGTATAGCCGCTATATTGATGACGTTTAACTCGCTAGACTATGCTGAAGTATTTGCGGCAGCGCCTGGCATGCAGTCTGAAACCATGGAAATTTTCAGCGGCAAAGCCTGGCCAGTGATGACCGTGATCTGTATTTTGTTGTTCATCGGCGCCATGGGTAAATCCGCACAAGTACCACTGCACGTGTGGCTGCCGGATTCGATGGAAGGTCCGACACCCATTTCGGCGTTGATCCATGCCGCAACAATGGTGACCGCAGGTATCTACATGGTGGCACGCATGTCGCCGCTGTTTGAGCTATCTGAAACCGCGTTGAGCTTTGTGCTGGTAATCGGTGCGATCACGGCGTTGTTTATGGGTTTGCTTGGGTTAGTTCAAAACGATATCAAACGTGTTATAGCGTATTCTACGCTGTCACAGTTGGGCTATATGACAGTGGCTCTCGGCGCATCGGCCTATGCGGCGGGTATTTTTCATTTGATGACGCACGCGTTCTTTAAAGCGCTGTTATTCCTGGGCGCCGGTTCTGTAATCATCGCCATGCACCACGAACAGGATATCCGCAAAATGGGCGGTCTCAGGAAATACATGCCGATTACCTGGATCACTTCTCTGGTCGGCTCACTGGCCTTGATAGGGACACCATTTTTTGCGGGTTTCTTCTCAAAAGATTCGATCATTGAGGCGGTACGTCACTCGCAAATCGCAGGTGCCGGATTTGCCTACTGGTCTGTGCTCATCGGTGTCTTTGTGACCGCGCTGTATAGTTTCAGGATGTACTTCCTGGTATTTCACGGCGAACCCCGAATGGATGCGCACACCAAAGCGCATTTACATGAAACATCCTGGGTTGTCACGCTGCCCCTTGTATTGCTGGCGATTCCTTCTGTCATAGCCGGCTACTTAATCGGCCCTATTGTATTCGGCGACTATTTCAAGGGTGTTATTCATGTCTTGCCGCAGCACGATGTGCTCGGTGAAATGGCTGAGCACTTCCATGGACCGCTCAGCTTTGTAGTGCATGCACTGAGTGGACCTGCCGTATATCTCGCCGCTGCCGGTGTGTTTACTGCCTGGTTTATTTATATAAAAAATCCGTCAATCGCAGACAATGCGGCGCGGCGATTCTCAGGAATTCATAAACTGCTACTGAATAAATATTACGCCGATGATATTAACCAGACATTATTTGCAGGTGGAGCGCGTGGCACCGGTTGGTTGTTCTGGAAACTGGGTGACGTGTTGATCATTGATGGTCTGCTGGTGAACGGTAGTGCGCGAGTCGTTGGTTGGTTCTCCGGCATCGTCCGTAAAATCCAGACCGGCTTTATGTACACCTATGCGTTCAGCATGATCATTGGATTGTTAGTGCTGTTGAGTTGGTTCCTATGGTTACGGCCAGGCGCTTGATAAAGGGTTTTAATTAGATGAGTGAGTTTCCGATACTCAGTCTGTTGATCTGGTTGCCTATTCTGGGCGGCTTGCTGGTGCTCGCGGGCAGTGAGTTTAAGTGGAATCCCAGGCCGATGGCGTTAGCTATATCCATGCTGACTTTTCTGTTGAGCCTGTTGTTATATACCGGTTTTGATGTCACCACCGCAGAAATGCAGTTCCAGGAAAGGGTTTCCTGGATCGATAACTTTTCCGTGTTCTACCACTTGGGTGTGGACGGCATATCCATGCCGCTGATTATTTTGACAACCTTTACCACCGTACTGGTGGTGCTGGCGGGCTGGGAAGTCATTAAGAAAAAACCGGCGCAATACATGGCCTCCTTCCTGATTATGGAAGGCCTGATGGTCGGCGTATTCTCTGCGCTGGATGCTGTGCTTTTCTATGTGTTCTGGGAAAGCATGCTAATCCCGATGTTCCTGATTATCGGTATATGGGGCGGGCCGCGGCGGGTATACGCGACCATCAAGTTCTTCCTGTATACCTTCCTCGGCTCGGTATTCATGCTGGTCGCGTTAATCTATATGTATAACAAGTCTGGCAGTATGGCGATACTTGATTTCCATGTATTAAAGCTGGGCTTAACCGAACAAATCCTGATCTTCCTGGCATTCCTGTTAGCGTTTGCCGTCAAAGTGCCGATGTGGCCAGTGCATACCTGGTTACCGGATGCGCACGTTGAAGCGCCAACCGGTGGTTCGGTTATCCTGGCGGCGATCATGTTGAAAATCGGTGGCTACGGTTTCCTGCGCTTCAGTTTGCCGATTACCCCGGACGCCAGTAATCACCTCGACTGGTTGATTATTTTTATGTCGCTGGTGGGTGTGGTTTACATCGGTTTTGTCGCCCTCGTGCAGGGTGATATGAAAAAACTTATTGCCTATTCATCGATCGCGCATATGGGTTTTGTCACGCTGGGTTTCTTCCTCGTGTTTACCCTGGTGGAAAACAATGGCAGTGTGAGCGGTGCAGCTATGGGTATCGAAGGCGGGATGGTACAAATGATCTCGCACGGGTTTATTTCCAGTGCCTTATTCCTTTGCGTTGGTGTTCTCTATGACCGTATGCACAGCCGTGAAATCAGCGATTACGGGGGTGTCGTGAATACCATGCCGGTGTTTGCCTCTTTCATGGTGCTGTTTGCCATGGCGAACTCCGGACTGCCCGGCACCTCCGGTTTTGTCGGCGAGTTCATGGTGATACTGGCCAGTTTTAAGGCTAATTTCTGGTTTGCCTTCCTGGCGGCAACTACGCTGATGCTGGGTGCAGCGTACAGTCTGTGGCTCGTTAAGCGCGTGGTATTTGGTGAAATTGGCAATGAAGAAGTTGCCAAACTGCAGGACGCCAATGGTCGTGAAATCCTTATATTAGGCACGCTGGCAGTGGCAGTGCTCTTCTTTGGGATCTGGCCTGGCCCACTGGTGGAGGTGATGCACAGCAGTGTGGAGCATCTAATTCAACACATCATAGTGTCTAAAATACCATGATCATCAAAGCTTCTGAATTTGGTTTACTCGCCCCGGAAATTTTTGTCCTGTGTATGGCGTGCCTCATTCTTGTGTTGGATCTGTTCTTATCTGATCGTGAACGCTTTATTACTTATTGGCTGACACAACTCACGCTGGTTGGTGTGGCAGTGATCACCCTGAGCATCAGTAATGGACAGACCGAGACGGCTTTTTTCGGTACTTTTATTACTGACCCGATGAGTGTTGTACTCAAGGTATTCATCTATTTAGTCACTGCGATCGCATTTTTATACTCGCGTTATTACCTGGAGTTGCGTGGTCTTTTCAAAGGCGAATATTACGTGCTTGGGCTGTTCGGCATGCTGGGCATGATGATCATGGTCTCGGCACATAATCTGTTAACCTTGTATCTGGGCTTGGAGCTATTATCCTTGTGCCTGTACGCGATGGTCGCGTTTAACCGCGATACCTATGCCTGCTCCGAAGCGGCCATGAAATATTTCGTGTTGGGTGCATTGGCCTCAGGCATGTTGCTCTACGGCATGTCCATGCTCTACGGCGTGACCGGTTCGCTGAACATTGCCGAGATTGCAGCTTACATCGAACAACAGAGTGAACGCTCAATCGCATTGGTATTTGCGTTGGTGTTTATCGTCGTCGGGCTTGCATTCAAGCTCGGTGCAGTGCCGTTCCACATGTGGGTGCCTGATGTTTATCAGGGTGCACCGACGCCGGTTACCTTATATATCGGCAGCGCCCCGAAGATAGCCGCGTTTGCGATGGTGATGCGCATTCTGACAGATTCCATGGGGGCAATGGTGGCTGACTGGCAAGGCATGCTGGTGATACTTGCTGTGCTGTCACTGGCTATCGGCAATGTAGTGGCGATAGCACAAACTAATCTTAAGCGTATGCTGGCGTATTCAACGATATCTCATGTTGGCTTTCTGCTGCTCGGTATTCTGGCAGGGACAAACGAAGGTTACGCAGCCTCCATGTTCTACATCATTACTTATTCACTAATGGCAACCGGTGCATTTGGCATGATTATCCTGCTAAGCAGGGCAGGGTTTGAAGCCGATGAAATCGATGATTTCAAAGGCCTCAATCAACGCCATCCCTGGTTTGCCTTTATCATGCTGATACTCATGTTCTCTATGGCCGGCGTGCCACCAACAGTCGGCTTTTATGCCAAGCTAAGCGTGTTGCAGGCGATTGTGCATATCGACATGGTCTGGCTGGCGGCTATTGCCGTTTTCTTCTCAGTGATAGGCGCCTTCTATTACATACGCATTATCAAGGTGATGTACTTTGATGATGCAGAAGACAACCAGCCATTGGCCGCACAATTTGACCTACGTTTCGGGCTCACGCTGAATGGCCTCGCCGTGCTGCTTTTGGGCCTGTTCCCGGGGAGTTTAATGGCGCTGTGTATATCAGCACTTGCCTGACAGCCCCATTACGGCTGGCGTGGAGCAACGAAAATCATAGGGAACCGGCAATCCCAGGACGGGGGAATTTGTGCCGTGACATGCAGCGTATTTCTTGTGGTTACATTACCAGGATTTATCTACTGCAACGAATTCAGGCATCATATGGAACGAGCAAAGCGCTGCTCGCACTAGAAATACGGGTAAACCCCAGATTTCGATTGTTAAATCCTGATTTGGTCTTGCGGAAACAGAAGTCAGCCATTAGAATGCTGCCTCCGGTGCGGGGTGGAGCAGTTTGGTAGCTCGTCGGGCTCATAACCCGAAGGTCGTAGGTTCAAATCCTACCCCCGCTACCAACTCTATAGACGGCTCAGGTAAGTGATTGTCATTGACAGCCCTGAGCCTTTTTTTATTGCCTGTATCTTTTCTCATGGAAGGCTCCTGTGAGGCAATTCTTAGAATCCCGGCCAGATCACCATAAAGATCAATCGATAACGCTTTTTGTTCTGGCGCGGGCGTGAGTACAATTTTCTCAATCAGCCCCCGCAAATGCTCAGCCGCCTCCGCGCGGGTATCTTCATTAGTCAGGCAGGTTCTCAAATTCTTAATCTCTGAGCGGTAGCACCGTGCCATGGTTGGATGGAGGAGGGGCTGCGTCTCATCTTTTGCCTTTAGTAACCTCTCCAGCTCTTCTAGCCGCTCAGAGATGATCCTTAGCTCATCTTTGATCTGAGCGGCAGGCACGCCCTCTTTAATCGCCTGGATGATATTACTTTGCTCTTTTGTCAGCTTGGCTTGCTCAGCGCGGGTGGCAAGTAACGTCTGGTCTTTCGCTCTTTGCAGTTCATTCCAGTGCTTTGTGTATTCCTCGCAGAATATTTTCACCAGATCATCGCGCATCAAGTGGGTTTGCAGGGCATTTAAAACAAGCGTTTCAATATGATCGCGTTTGATGGTCTTTATATTCGAGCATACCGAATGGCCCTTATTGCGCGCCTGCGAGCAGCCATAGCGCTCGGAATTGATTTTGGCGTAACCGCCGCCGCATACACCGCATTTAAGCAGGCCGGAAAGTAAATATTGCGGGCGGTTAGTCCGGTGCAATCTTTTAAGGCTGGTATCGAGCGTTTTTTGCCGCGCCTTGGCCGCGTCCCATAATTCTTGCTCAACAATGCGAAGCTCAGGGAGTTCTTGCCTGATCCATTCGCTTTGGTCATTCAGGCGCGTAACGCGCCGCCCGGTTGATGGGTCTTTAATCGGCGTTTGTCAAGAGAGTTGTCGCCTAAAGTTTAAAGTTATGCCGCCTTTTTTTCCTCAGTTTCAGATTGTTTCTTTTCCGGGTTAAGGTAAACCTCTCCTACAGGTTCCCAGTTTCTTATATCACCACTCCAGCGTTCTGGATGGTTTGATCTTGCTTGTTCATATACCTGCTTGCGTTGAGCCAATATTTCTACGTCCAGCCCCCTGTGGCGCTGTTCAGGTGTGACGAAGTTTATCGCGCTATGCAGGTGTTCATGATTGTACCAATCGACAAACCTCTGCACCCAGGTACGTGCTGCCAGCAGATCAAAAAAAGGCCGATCAGGGTATTCCGGACTGTATTTGAGCGTGCGGAATAATGATTCTGAATAGGGGTTGTCATTGCTCACCGATGGGCGGCTAAACGAGGGGATAACACCCAGTTCCTGTAACGTTGCTAACAGGGTCGCGCCTTTCATCGGGCTGCCGTTATCCGAATGCAGTATTGCCTGGTCAGGCAAAATGCCTTCACGCTGACAGATATCTGTCATAAGCTCACCGGCCAATGCGCTGGATTCTTCCTCATACACTTGCCAGCCAACGATTTTACGGCTGTAGATATCCATCACCAGGTAAAGGTACAGGA